>DIDQ01000153.1 GCA_002418215.1 Anaerolineales bacterium UBA5796 | reverse complement strand
GTTCCCTTCGTGTTCCTTTGTGTTTCAAAAGGTTTTTCCCGTCAAAAACGGGAGAGCCATGATTCATTGGGAATCGTCGTGATACATCCCCATATTTGGCGGCATTCCGTAGGTCACGTTTCAAACGTGACCTACATCTGGCGGCACACCACTCAACACAAAGGAAAAAGTGGAACCCGCGAGTGCCTCGCACCTGACGTTTGGGATGATCCCGTTGAACGGCCTGGGTTCCCGCTCGAAGATCACCCGTTTGGAAAGGTGCGAGGCACCCTCCGGGTTACACCTTGAACGGGTTGAAGTCCGTCTCCCGGTCGTAGAAATCTTCGTCCTCGGCCCGTTTCAGGAAGCCGACTGCGCCGTAGGTGGCCGGCGTCATCAGGGCTTCGACGGCGCACTTGAACAGGTAATTGGTCAGCACCAGGGTGGCAAACAAACTCCACGGGAAGACGCCGAACAGGGTGGCGATGGCGACGAACACCGCCGAATCGACCAGTTCGCCGACCAGGGTGCTGCCGATCGTCCGGGTCCATAGCCAGCGGCCGCGGGTCAGGAGTTTCATCTTCGCCAGGGTAAAGGAGTTGGCGAACTCACCGGACCAGTATCCGGCCAGCGATCCGAGTACGATCCCGCCGCTCGACATCCCGCCCAGGATGGCAAGGTAAGCCGCGTCCCCGGCGTAGCCCTGCCAGGTGGCTTCGCCCGGCAAAGCCTGGACCAGGGCAAAAACGCCCGCCGCCAGCGCCAGGCTGAAGAACCCGGCCCAGATCACCCGCCGCGAGCGCCGGTAGCCGTAGACTTCGGTCAGGATGTCGCCGAAAATGTACGAGACGGGGAAGAGGATCGTCCCGGCGTCGAAGGCCATCGGCACGCCGAAGACGCTGAAGCCCAGGTCCACGATCTTGGCCGAGGAAGCCACGTTGCTGACCACCAGCACCACCACGAACAGGACCATGATCAGGTCGAAATAACGGTATTGTTTTGGGGTGTTCACTTATACTCCTTGTTTTGGTAAGGCGGGGAACTGCGACCGCCGGGGGTTGGTAATTGGTAATTCGCTGCTCGCTTTTATGCCGTGGCCAATTACCAATCACTATTTACCACTCACCACATCCAGCATCCTGCAAAAGGTACACTTCCCCGGCGCGCTGGTGGGCTGGCCGCAGGAGGGACAGGTATGCAGTGCAGCTTTGGCTTCTTCGGGGGTCAGGGTGAACAGGCCGCCGTCCCTGGCCTCCAGGAACTTGACGTAGAAAGACAGTTTCACGCCCGGCTGCTTCTCTTCGAGCCGGTTGAGCAATTCCTTGTAGAAGATCGTGGTCGAGCCTTCGGCAAAGGGGCATTCCTCGTAAATGTACTCGATCCCCCGCAGCAGCGAATAAGCGGCCATCTCGCGCTCGTAGAAACGGCACAACGGTTTGACCTTGCGCGCCAATCCGGGGGATTCGGGCAGCACCGGTCCCTGGCGGATGAGGTATTCCCCGGCCCAGTTGAGGGTATTCGAGAACAGGACCGCCGCCTCGTCGTCCAGGTTGTGGCCGGTCGCCAGCACGTCGTATCCCAGGTCCCGGGCCAGGCGGTTCATTTCGTGACGTTTGGACAGGCCGCAGACCGAACAGGGTTTTCCCTTGCCCCGGTGGGTGGATTCGGCCAAAAGCGGGATCGAGCGGCCGTAATCCCGCTCCATATCCACCACGTGGAGTTCGAGGCCGCGTTCGGCGGCGAACTTCTCCGTCAACTGCTGCGACCGGGACGAGTAGCCGAAGCCGCCGTCTATGCCGAGGGCGATGTACATCCCGTCGGCCTGGTAGCCCAGCCGCCAGAGGACGTCCCACAGGGCGAGCGAGTCCTTGCCGCCTGAGACCGCCACCAGGACTTTCTCGTCGCGGGTGAACATCCGGTATTTCTTGATGAAGCGTTCGGTCTGTTCGGGGATCCATTCGAGGTAATGCTCCCGGCACAGCGCCAGTTTGTGGTGGCGCATGTTGACCGAGGCCTTCTGGCCGCATTTACGACACTTCATTTCCAGACTCCATCACACGCGAAAATGTACGTCGTGTCCTTCGTGTTCAAGCTTTTCCCGGCAGATACAGTAGGGTCTAAAAACATTACGCGCCTCCCCCGGAGATTACCGCCACCAAGACCACCTCGTCGCCGTCCCGCAAAATCTCGTCTTCCAGGATCAGTTCGCCGCCGCGGGTCGCAAGGACCGATTCGGGCAGGATGTCCAATTTTTCGAGTGCGGAATGCAGGGTCATCCCTGGCCTGACCTCGAATTCCCGGTTGCGCAAGGTTAGTTTTACAGCCATTTTGTGCTCCTACCGATAACAGGTTCGGTCATTCTAACACAGCCGCAAAAGGATGCAAAAACACAGCGATTCTCAGTATGTTAGGACTTGTGTAAGAATAACTTCCCGATTCTGGATTTTTTCTCGCTGGTGTCCGTCGGGATAAATCCCTGCCTCAGCACATGGAAGTCGGATAAATCCGACTGGTGGATGTCAGTCCGCAGGCGGCGCGTTGAGCCTGTCGAAACGACTTCCACGAACTGAGCAGGTGGCTTTAGCCCCGCTCATCCCGCGTGAAACACGGAAGTTATTTTTACACGACTCCTTATTGCGAGGGCGGTTTCCCCGAAGCAATCTTCCGGATTCGTCGAGGAGACTGCTTCCCTTCGGCAGGCTCAGGGCAGGCGTTCCTCGCACATCGCCTCTCGCGCAGCATCCCGTAGGGGCGAATGGGGAGTGACAACTTCAAATTGTTGGCAAAAACAGGAGATGCCGGTCGCATCTCCTGTTTTTGCAGTGCAGCAAACTTCGGAAGTCTTTTTTGGAATCTTCCGAAGTTTAGAGATAGATCTTACTTCAAGCCTTCTACCAATTGCTTGATGTGTTCGAGCATCTTTTGTCCCTTGACGCTGCCATAAAGCAGGCGGGCGGCGACATCCTGGTTGACTTTATCCACCCCGCCCAGCGGTTTGGCTAACTTTTGCAGCAGGCCTCGGTCGCACTTGTCGAGCATGTCATCGCGGCGTTTGATCCCGTCCGCTAATGAGGCCCGCCGGTCCCATAGGCGGACGTTGTCCTGGGCGGATTTGTCGAAGTCGAAGCAATAGGTGTGGAAAAGCTGGTGGGCCGTCTCATGGATGTACTGCCATTTGACCAGCGGGGCCGTCTCCTCGAAATAAGCGTGGACCTGTTCCTTCAACTGGGTCAGGCTGTACTCGGGATGGGACCGGCAAAGTTCGAAAAACTTGAAGATGATCCGCGGCCGGTATTCGTTGGGCGTCATGCGGATCTTGTCTTTAGCCAGCAATTCCAGGTACTTGTCCAGCAGGGCTTCGGGGGCCTGGCTGCCGTTCTTCTCAACCGGTTTGGATGTCAACATGACCGAGATCTGGTTGTCCTGCGATTTGACCTGGACCATGTTCTTCTGGGCGTTCAGGAAATCCTTGAAACTGGAATAGCCATAATTACGTTCATTGAAGGCCGGGTCGAGGCGCAGCATGGCATTTTTCAACTCGGCTGCCAGCATCCAATCGCTTTCGCGGGTCTGCAGGACGCGGCGCATCAATTGGCGGGCTTCGCTCAGCTCGAAGGAAACCGAAACCGCTTCGCTGGCCGCGTCGCCTTTTGCCGGGGCGCCGCCTCCATTGACCAGCCGGTCGTAGAACATGAACTCGTCGCAGGCGTTGACCAGGTACTCGGCAGTCGTGCCGCTGATGCCCATCCCGATCACGGTCAGCCCGCTGCGGCGCAGGCGGTGGACCAGTTCGGTGAAGTCGCCGTCGCCCGAAACCAGCAGCGCGTGGGTCAGGTTGGCCGTATTGCTGTGCAACAGTTCGAGCGCATCAATCACGATGCGGATGTCGGCGGCGTTCTTGCCCCGCCGGCTGGAAACGTGGATCAGGTCAATGCCCAGGCCGAGCAACTCCCGCTGCCGGTCCGGGTAGATGGACCAGTCCGCATAAGCCCGACGGTAGACCACCCGTCCGATCTGGGCGGCTTCTTCCAGGATGCGCGACCATTCGACTTCAGCAGTCTTGTCGTGCTTATGACTCTCATAACTGATTTCGATGTTATCATAGTCAATGAAAACAGCCACTTGATAGTTCTCGTTATTCAACGTACCCTCCTTGGGTTTAAAATCAACATAAGTATATTATACCCAGGGCGGTCGAAAATTGCGCCCTTTTGGAAGAGAGGAAACGCAATTTTCGACCGTGGGCATTATACAAGTTCGTTCTCGCCGCAACCTTGGACTGAAACGGAAGGTCAACGTGCGCATCGGCATGATGGCAGACACCTACAAACCGCACATCAGCGGGATCACCAATTACATCGCGCTGAACAAGCAGTATCTCGAACGCGCCGGGCACGATGTCTTTGTTTTCACCTTTGGGGATATGGATTTCCCGGATGACGAGACCCGCATCATCCGCTCGCCCGGCCTCCCGTTGATAGACACGGGCTACTACCTCAACTTCCGTTACAACCCGGAAGCCAAAAGCCTGCTCCAGACCATGGACGTAGTCCACGTCCACCACCCCTTCCTGAGTGGACGGCTGGCGCTGCGCTATTGCCACCCGCTCCAGGTCCCCATCGTTTTCACCAACCACACCCGCTACGACCTGTACGCCCAGGCCTACCTGCCCATGCTGCCCGAAGAGATCAGCGATACCCTGCTGGAAGCCTACATGCCCAATTTTTGCGGCGCGGTGGACAAGGTCATCTCGCCTTCGGATGGGATGGCCCGCGTCTTGCGGGAACTGGGCGTGGAGAGTCAGATCGAAGTCGTGCCGAACGGCGTGGAACTGCAACGCTACTTCGACGCCCCGCCCCTCCCCCGCGCCGACTTTGGGTATGCTCCCGATGACCTGCTGCTCATCTTCGTCGGACGGCTCGGCCCGGAGAAAAACCTGGAATTCCTGCTGCAAGCCTTTTCCGCAGTGGCCGAAGCCCTCGAAAACGTCCACCTTCTTTTGCTGGGAGACGGCCCCGCCCGCGAAGAACTCGAAGAAATGGCCGGCGAGATGGCCTGCCGCCAGCGCATCCGCTTCACCGGCATGGTGCCTTACGACCAGCTTCCCGGCTACCTGACCATGTGCGACGCCTTCGTCACGGCCTCGGAGACCGAAGTCCACCCGCTGTCGGTGATCGAGGCGATGGGGGCCAGGCTGCCGGTGATGGGCGTCCGGTCCGTGGGGGTGGGGGATACGGTCATCGAAGGCCAGACCGGCTTCCTGTCCACGCCCGACCCGGCGGCCTTCGCCGCCAAATTGACCCGGCTGTGCCTCCAGTCCGATTTGCGCCGCGAAATGGGAGCTACCGCCCGCCGCGAGTCCACCCAATACGCCATCGAACGCACCACCCAACTGATGACCCGCATCTATGACAAACTTGTCTACGACTCCAGGCCGCGCAAACGCGATTGGCGCGTCCGCCTGCGCGGGATGGTGGAGCGTATGCGCCAATGACCCACAACCGGCGCATCGGGCAATGGGGCGAAACGGTGGCCCTGGCTTACCTGGAAGGAAAAGGCTGCCGCGTGGTCGGGCGCAACGTCCGCACCCCTTACGGGGAGATTGACTTGGTGGCCGAGCAGGACGGCGTCACCGTGTTCGTGGAAGTCAAGACCCGCACCTCGGATACTTTTGGCGACCCGGAGGCATCGGTCAATGCCCGCAAGCAGGCCCACATGCTGGCCTCGGCGGAATACTACGCCCAGCAGCACGAGATTGACCACTGGCAGATTGACGTGATCGCCATCACCGGCCGGCCCGGCCAAAGCCACACCCTGCACCATTTCGAGAACGCGCTTGGATAAGCAACCTCCCCTGGTCGTCATCGTCGGCCCGACCGCGGTCGGCAAAACCGCCTTCTCGCTGGAGCTGGCCGAAAAAGTGGACGGCGAGATCGTCTCGGCCGATTCGCGCCTGTTCTACCGCGGCCTGGACATCGGCACGGCCAAACCCTCTGCGGATGAGATGAAGCGTATCCCCCACCACCTGGTGGACGTGGCCGACCCGGACGAGACCTGGTCATTGGCATTGTTCCAGCGAGCGGCGCGGGACGCCCTGGCCGGGATCCACACCCGGGGCCGGATGCCGCTCCTGGTCGGCGGGACCGGCCAATACGTCGCCGCCGTGACCCGGGGCTGGCAGCCGCCCGAAGCCCAACCCGACCCGCGCCTGCGGTCCATCCTGGAGGAATTGAGCAGGAGGCACAGTCCTAACTGGCTACACGATGGGCTGAAGAGTCTCGATCCAGATGCCGCCAAGAATATTGACCCGCGCAACCTCCGCCGCACCGTCCGGGCGCTGGAGGTGATCCTGTCCACGGGGAAGCGGTTCTCGGCCCAGCGCGGCCAGGGCGAGTCGCCCTACCACCTGCTGACGATCGGCCTCACCCGTCCCCGCCCCGAACTCTACGCCCGCATTGACGAGCGGATCGAGGCCATGTTCGACAACGGATTACTGGAAGAAGTGCGTCTCCTGCTGGAAAAAGGCTATTCGCCGGACTTGCCCTCCCTGTCGGCCATCGGCTATCGCGAGAGCGTGGCAGTCTTACGCGGTGAAATGACCCTCGACCAAGCCAAAATCCAGATGAAGCGGCTGACCCGCGTTTTCGTCCGCCGCCAGGCCAACTGGTTCAAAGCCGAAGACCCGCACATCCATTGGTTCGGGGCAGCAGGGCCAAACCTGGTTGAAAAAGCGATTGAACTAATCCGGAATTTCCTGGGAAATTAGTCCCAAAAAAGATTGTACAGTCTGAAAAAATAAGTATACTTACAAAATACCTGAAACGCACCCAATTCATCGGGATAATGGGCGTTCCAGTCTCTCAACTTTCCTAAGGAGGAAGCGATGAAATCTCGAAAGTGGCTCGTTCAAGTGATCCTGATCGCGGCCGTCTTGCTCTCGGCTTGCGGTCAAACCGGAGGCGGCGGACAGGAACCCGTCGTTTTGAAAGT
Source organism: Anaerolineales bacterium UBA5796 (assembly GCA_002418215.1). Taxonomy (GTDB): domain Bacteria; phylum Chloroflexota; class Anaerolineae; order Anaerolineales; family Villigracilaceae; genus UBA5796. The sequence goes on along the minus strand of DIDQ01000153.1, from coordinate 8,561 downwards.
CGGCTGGACCGGCGCGCCGGACACGCTCAACCCGGCTTATGCCTTCCTGACCGAATCCTTCACCATCTTCGACCTGGTCTATTCGGCCCTGACCACCCAGGCAGTCAGCGGCGAATACGTCGGCAACCTGGCCAAGGAATGGACCCACAGCGACGACGGCCTGACCTGGACCTTCACCCTCAACGACGGTATCACCTGGCACAACGGGGAACCCTTCACCGCCGCGGACGTGGCCTGGACGATCAACGCCATCATCGCCGACCCGGACGGCTGGGCCGCAGTCTCGAACTACACGGCCAACTTCGTCGAAGCCGCCGCCCCTGACGACCAGACGGTAGTCATCACCCTCGACACGCCGGTCGGGAACATGGAATACCGCCTGTCCTGGATCTACATCGTCTACCCGCCGGATTTCGAAGTCTTCACCACGCCGGAAGACTTGCAGAACTTCACCAACGACACCCCCACCGGGACCGGGCCGTTCAAGGTCACGACCTTCGATAAAGACCTGGGCGTGCTCGTAATGGACACCTACCCGGATTATTTCGGCGGGGCGGCCAAGATTGACCAGATCACCTTCCAGACCTTCGACAACTCGGACGCCATGGTCCAGGCCCTCAAGGTCGGCGACATTGACATGGTGATTGACGTGCCGCAGAGCGCCTTCGCCACCGTGGAAGGCTTCGAGAACGTCAAAGCCGTCAAAACGGAGGGCAGCTACTTCTCCGAGTTGATCATCAACTCCGCGCCGGCAGACTTCGACCCGGCCCCCAACAAGAACCCGGCCCTCGACGACCCGCAGGTCCGCCTGGCGATGGCCTACGCCATCAACAAGCAAGACCTGGTGGACGCGGTGCTGCAAGACCTGGGCGTAGTGGGCGACACCATCGTCCCGCCCCAGCTCGGCGGCGGCTTCTGGCACAACCCCAACGTCCAGGATACGCCCTTCGACCTGACCAAAGCCAACGAGGTGCTCGAACAGGCCGGTTACGTGGCGGGCGCGGACGGCGTGCGCGAAAAGGACGGCGTGCGGCTGGAATTCCGCCTGCAATTCCCGTCTGACAATCCGCTCTACCCCCGCATCGCCGACTTGCTGACCGCCTGGTTCAAGGAAGCCGGGATCAAGACCACGCCCGAATCGGTGGACCCCGACAGCCTGTACGTCCAGATGACGCCCGCCGGGGATTTCGACCTGGTCATCTGGGGCTGGGGACCCGACCCCGACCCGGACTTCATCCTGAGCGTGATGACCACCGACCAGTTCGTGGACGGCGGCTGGTCCGACAGCGGTTACATGAATCCCGAATACGACCAACTGTATCTCGACCAGCAAGTCACCGTGGACAGGGATGCCCGCCAGGCGATCATCTGGGAGATGCAGGAAATGGTCTTCAACGACCGGCCTTACATCGTCTTCTGGTACGAAGACCTGCTGCGGGCTTACCGCTCTGACCGTTTCACCGGCTTCATCGAGTCCCCGTTGGGGATCGAAATCTACCAGTCCATGCTCCAGGTGGAACCGGTTCAGTAAAGAGTGACCGAGGGTGCGTCGCACCAACCCGCCGGGCAAAATCCCGTTCAGCGGGAGGGTTTCTTTAGTTGAGGAACCCCCGTTTAGCATGGTGCGACGCACTTCCCGGTCTTTTCGGAAAAGAAAGCCTGCATGAACCGGCGCGATTACCTGCTGCGTAAGATATTCTTCTCCCTGGTCACCCTGGCAATCGTCGTGGTGCTCAACTTCGTCCTGTTCCGCGTCCTACCGGGCGACCCGGTGCGGGCCGTGATCGGGCGCAACGTGCGCATCTCGGCAGACACGCAACAGGCCCTGCGCGAGCAGTTCGGCCTCGACCGGCCGGTCTTCCCGGACCAGTTCCTGACCGCGCTCGGCCAATGGTCACGCGGCAACCTCGGCGTCTCGTGGTCGCTGCGCAAGCCCGTCGGCGAGGTGCTGGTCGCCAAGCTGGGCAACACCCTCCTGCTGATCGGCCTCGGGCAGGTCCTGTCCATCATCCTGGGCGTGGCGCTTGGCCTGCTGGCCGGCTGGAAGCGCAAGACCGCCGTGGACGTCGGCGCGCTGACCTTCTCGCTCATCGCCTGGGCCATCCCGACCTTCTGGCTGGGGATCATCCTGCTGGCGGCGGGCAGCACCTGGCTTGGCCTGCCCACCGGCGGCATCGTCAGCCCCTCGAACGTCGGCAAGCCGCTCTACACCGTCCTGCCCGACGTGGCCCACCACCTCATCCTGCCCACCCTGACCCTGACCATCCTTTACATGGGCGAGTACATGCTCATCATGCGCTCGTCCATCATGGAAGTGCTCGGCGAGGACTACATCCTGACCGCCAAAGCCAAAGGCATGAGCCACTGGCAGGTGCTGCGCCGCCATGCCCTCAAGAATGCCATGCTGCCCATCGTCACCCTGATCGCCATCAACCTGGGGTTCACCGTCTCCGGCGCAATCTACGTCGAGACGGTCTTCTCCTATGACGGCCTGGGCAAGATGTTCCAGACCGCACTGGTCAAGCAGGATTACCCCCTGCTGCAAGGCGCGTTCCTGCTGCTGGCGGTCAGCGTCATCCTGGCCAACATGCTGGCGGACATCCTTTACACCTACCTCGACCCACGCGTCAAGGCCGCGTAGTAACGATTGCAGTAACGACTCAAGTCGTTACTACAAAGAACAAACATGAACCCACGCTGGACTCTCCTCAAACGCAACCTGCTCGACTTCTGGCAGACCTTCCGCCGCAACCGCATGGGACTGGTCGGCGCTTTCCTGGTGCTGACGGCCGTCCTGGCGGCGGTCTTCGCCCCGCTGCTCTCCCCGTACACGCCGACCGAGACGATGCGGGACGCCGGGGGCCGCGCCCTGACCTTTGCCCCGCCCTCGGTCCATGCCCCGCTCGGCACCGACGATGCGGGCCGGGACGTGTGGACCCAGCTCGTTTACGGGGCGCGCATCTCGCTGACGGTGGGATTCCTGGCCGGGTTCATCGCCATGTTCATCGGCAGCCTGTTCGGCATCACCGCCGGCTACTTCGGCGGCTGGGTGGACAACCTGCTGATGCGTATCACCGACGTGCTGCTGGTCATCCCCGACCTGCCGCTCATCCTCGTCCTGGTTGCCACCGTCCGCCAACTGGACTTGAAGGTCTCGCCGCTGGTCATCCTGGTCCTGGTCATCGGCCTGCTCTACTGGACCAGCACCGCCCGCCTGATCCGCTCGCAGGTGTTGAGCATCAAGGAACGCCAGTACGTCTACCGGGCGCGGGCCATCGGGGCGGGCAACTGGCACATCGTCCGCAGGCACATCCTGCCCCAGATCATGCCGCTCATCGTCGCCAACACGGTGCTGATCCTGTCCACCGCCATCCTGATCGAATCGGGGCTGGCCTTCCTCGGCCTCGGCGACCCGACCCAGCCGTCCTGGGGCACGATGCTCAACTTCGCCTTCGACCGCAACGCCGTCACCAACGGGGCCTGGTGGTTCTACCTCCCGCCGGGGCTGGCCATCATCTGGGCCACCCTCGGCTGCGTGCTGCTCGGCAACGTGCTCGAAGAAATGCTCAACCCCCGCCTGGCCTCCCATCACCTGGAGGGCGAGCAAAGCATTGTGACCCATCCCCCTGCCCCCTTCCCTGCGAGGGAAGGGGGTGTCGCTAAAAGCGACGGGGGTTAGGTTTTTCCATCTAAAAGCCAACACATGACTTCCCTACCCCTCCTCCGTGTCCGCAACCTGAGCAGCGAATTCGTCACCACCGACGGGACGGTCGCCCGCGCCCTCGACGACGTCTCCTTCGACGTGCATCCCGGCCAGACGGTCGGGCTGGTGGGCGAATCCGGCTGCGGCAAGACCACCACCCTGCTCTCGATCATGCGCCTGCTGCCCGTTTCAGCGCGCATCACTTCCGGGCAGGTGCTGTTCAATGGGACAGACCTGCTCGGCCTGAGCGAAGCCGACATGCGCCGCTGCCGCTGGAAGGAACTTGCCATCGTCTTCCAGGGGGCCATGAACGCCCTCAACCCGGTTATGACCGTCGGCGAACAGATCCGCGAGGCGATCCTGCTCCACGACCTGATGGACAGCTCCCACGCCACCCGCCGCGTGGACGAACTGCTCGACATGGTCGGCATCGCCGCCTCCCGCCGCGACCAGTACCCGCACCAGTATTCGGGCGGGATGCGCCAGCGGGCGATGATCGCCATGGCCCTGGCCTGCCAGCCCAGCCTGCTCTTCGCCGACGAACCCACCACCGCCCTGGACGTGATGGTCCAGGCCCAGATTTTGGAACTGCTGCAAAAGATCCAGAAGCTGCTGGGGCTGGCGGTCGTCCTGGTCACGCACGACCTGGGGGTGGTCGCCGAAGTGTGCGACGCGGTCGTGGTCATGTACGGCGGGAAAGTGGCCGAGAACGGCCCGGTGGACGAGGTATACAATCACCCACGCCATCCCTACACCCAGCGCCTGCTCGAAGCGTTCCCGGACCTGAACCGGCCTGCCGGTTCCCTGGCCACCATCCCAGGGACGCCGCCGCGCCTGAACGCCCTGCCGCCCGGCTGCCGCTTTGCGCCGCGCTGCCATAAGGCCTTCGACCGCTGCCACATCGAAGCGCCCGTCGAAACCGGCCTGGGCCGGGGCCACACGGCCGCCTGTCACCTGCTCGAAAAAACCGAGGCGGCCAAATGAGCGCCGAACCCATCCTGGAAGTCAAGGGCCTGGTCAAGCATTTCGAGGTGCGCCCGTCGCTGCTGGAGTCGCTGCGCCGCCAGCCGCCCAAGCTGGTGAGGGCCGTGGACGACGTCTCGTTCACGCTCGAACGCGGCGAGGTGCTGGCCCTGGTCGGCGAATCGGGGTGCGGCAAGACCACCATCGCCCGCACCCTGATCGGCCTGGAAACCCCGACGGGCGGGGAGATCCGCTTCCACGGGCAGGTGGTCGGCGGTCCGCAACTCAGGCTCAAAGAATTACGCCAGAAGGCCCAGATCATCTTCCAGGACCCGTATGAGTCGCTCAACCCGCGCGCCACGATCTACGATACGGTGGCCGAGCCGCTGGTGGTGCATGGCCTTGTGCCCGACCCGGAGGAACGCGCCAGCCGCGTCGAACGCGCTTTAACGGAAGCCGGCCTGCGTCCCGCGCGGGATTACTTCCTGCGCTATCCCCACGAACTTTCCGGCGGGCAGCGCCAACGGGTGGTCATCGCCTCGGCCATGGTCCTCGATCCCGAACTGATCCTGGCCGACGAACCCGTCTCGATGCTGGACGTCTCCATCCGGGCCGAAATCCTGAACCTGCTCAACACCCTGCGCCGGGAGCGGGACATCAGCCTGGTCTTCATCACCCACGACCTGGGGACGGTCGGCGCGCTGGCGGACCGGCTGGCGGTGATGTACCTGGGGCGGGTGGTCGAGATCGGCCCGACTGCGGAGGTGCTGGGCGACCCGCAGCACCCGTACACGAAGGCGCTGCTGTCGGTGGTGCCGGTGCCGAACCCGCGCCAGCGGCGGCCGCGCACCATTTTGCAGGGGGAGACGCCCAACCCGATCAACGTCCCGCCCGGCTGCCGATTCCATCCCCGCTGCCCGGTGGCGATGGAGCGCTGTAAAAACGAAGACCCGCCCTTCGTAGCGGTGAAGGGCGGGCACGAGGCAGCGTGTTTGCTGGCGGGGGGCGAACAAGTTGTATCGTAATTTGAATGTCACGAACCGGTTTTCGGCTTACTGCCCGACCCCATCCAGCGTCTCCAGCAGCCGTTCCTGCCAGTCGTCATCCTTCGTGAAGGTACACCAGTAGGCATTCTTGCCGCCGCGCACACCGGAACCCAGGTCCGGCAGGCGCTTGGGTTCGACGCCCTCGGCCGGGGCCGGGAAACGCAGGACGATCTGTCCCGTTTCGATGCCGACCGAGGCCAGGCCGGCCTTCTCGGCCCGGAGCTTGACCCGCATCTGGTAGATCAGGTTCTCGACCATCTCCGGCAGGGGACCGAAGCGGTCGCTGAACTCGGCGGCCAGGGCATCCAGTTCGGCTTCGTCGCGCAGGTCGGCGATGCGGCGGTACAGGCGCAGGCGCAGGTCCTGGTCGGGGATGTATTCCGCCGGGATGCCGGTGGCAAGCGGCAGGTCCACGTTGACCGGCATGGCGAGGGGCATATTCAACGTTGAACGTTCAATGTTAACCGTTTCAGCCAGGTCGGGGCGTCCTGCCAGGACTGCACTGCGTCGAACCCTGCGAACCGCATCGGCAAGCAAACGCGTATAAAGATGGAACCCGACCGAAGCGATGAACCCGTGCTGGCGGGTGCCGAGCAGGTCGCCCGCGCCGCGGATTTCCAGGTCGCGCATGGCAATCGAATAGCCCGCGCCGAGCTGGGTATTCTCGGCAATGACCTCCAGCCGCTCCTGCCCGTCGGCGGTTGGGGCCTTGCGGCGGTGGCGGAAGAAGTAGGCGTAGGCGCGCACCGCGCCGCGTCCGACGCGGCCGCGCAACTGGTAGAGCTGGGCCAGGCCGAAAGTGTCGGCCCGGTCCACGATCAGGGTGTTGGCGTTGGGGATGTCGAGGCCGGATTCGATGATGGTGGTCGAAAGCAGGATGTCCACTTTGCCGCTGTTGAACTGGCGCATGACCGCCGCCAGCGCGCCCTCCGGCATCTGTCCGTGCCCGACCGCGATGCGCGCCTCGGGGACGAGTTTTTGCAGGTGCAGTTTCATCGCCTCGATGGTCTGCACCCGGTTATGGACGAAAAAGACCTGCCCGCCGCGCTCCAGTTCGCGCAGGACGGCCTGGCGCACCAGCTTGGGCGAATACGGCCCGACGTGGGTGACGATTGGCAGGCGCTCCTCGGGCGGCGTGGTCAGGTTCGAGATGTCGCGCACCCCGGTCAGGGTCATGTACAGGGTGCGCGGGATCGGCGTGGCCGTCAGGGTCAGCACGTCCACCTCGGTGCGCAGTTTCTTGAGATGTTCCTTGTGGGTCACACCGAAGCGCTGCTCCTCGTCAATGATGACCAGCCCCAAATCCCTGAACTCGACATCCGCCGAGATCAGCCGGTGCGTGCCGATCACGATGTCCACCTGCCCCAACGCCAGGTCGAACAATATCTGGCTCTGCTCCCGGTGGGTGCGGAAGCGCGACAGCATCTCGACCGTGACCGGGTAGGCCGCCAGCCGCTGCTGGAAAGTATCGTAATGCTGCTGGGCCAGCACCGTGGTCGGCACCAGGATGGCGACCTGTTTGCCGTCGGCCACAGCCTTGAAGGCTGCCCGCAGGGCCACCTCGGTCTTGCCGTAGCCCACATCGCCGCACAGCAGGCGGTCCATCGGGCGGGGCGCTTCCATGTCCCGTTTGACATCGGCGATCACCCGCAACTGGTCGTCGGTTTCGACATACGGGAAACTGGCCTCCAGCTCGGACTGCCAGGCGGTATCCATCCCGAAGGCATAGCCCTGGGCCACATGGCGGCGGGCGTACAGGTCGAGCAGGTCTTCGGCCACCTCCTGCACGGCTTCCTTGACCCGGCTGCGGGTCTGGTGCCATTCGGTCCCGCCCAGGCGGTTGAGCGACGGCGTGCCCCCGTCCGAGCCGATGTAGCGGGTCAGCCGGTCGGCCTGATGCACCGGGACGAACAACTGGTCGCCGTTCTCGTAGACCACGGTCAGGAACTCGCGCTCGTGGCCGTCCAGCACCCGCTGCACCAGGCCCACGTAACGCCCGATGCCGTGGTCCACATGGACGACGTAATCGCCGGGACGCAGGTCGGCGTAGGCCGATTCGGGCGCTTCGGCCACCGGACGCTGGCGGGTGCGCGGCTGGGGGCGTTCCCAGCCGAAGATTTCGGAATCGGAAATTAGATGAGTAGAGAGTGGAGGAATAGAGAGCAGTTTAAGGACGAAGCCTTCCGAAACAGATGATTCAATGAACTGGGGATTTGGACTGTTTTCTGCTCCCTGCCCTCTACTCTCTTTCCACAACTCTCCCAGACGAGGGGCCTGCCGCGAGACCACGACGGCTTTTTCGCCCTTCGAGATGATCCCGCCAAGGTATTCCATGAATTGCTTCAGCCGCCCGCCGAAACGCTCGTCGTGCCCAAACGCGTCCCCCAGGGCGGGCACTTCTCCACCGTCCACCGCCCACCGTCCATCGTCTCCGCTGTGGCCCATCTCCACCATCGGAGTCCGCTCCAGGCTGTCGGCCAGCTCGGACCAGGTCAGGTACGGGACGGGGAAATCCGCCGCCAGGGTGCCTTCATCCACGCTCTCCTGCCTGAACCGGACGGCCTGCTCCTCGACCTCGTTGACCAGCGTCTCGACCAGACTCAAATCGTCCACCAGGACGAGCGCCTTCGGGGGCAGGTAATCCAGCAGCGACGAGGGGAAAGCATGGAGGAGGGGGATGTGGAACTCAGATAATTCGTAATTAGTAACTGGTAATTGGGAATCAGACGATGCACTCAACCCCAAATTACCAATTACCACTTCCCCCGTCAGGTATTCCCGCGCCGGTGTGACCAGCAGGGCCTCCAGCTTGTCCACGGTGCGCTGGCTGGAGGCCCTGCTGGTCACAC
>DIDQ01000027.1 GCA_002418215.1 Anaerolineales bacterium UBA5796 | reverse complement strand
ACCCGTCGGCGCGCCGGTCGGCACGCTCATCCGGGTCGAAGACCTGTTCTACAACGTCCCCGCCCGCCTGAAATTCCTGAAAAGCGACACGACCGAGCGCCGGGCCATAGACACCCTGCTCACCCGCTACGCCCTGGCCTACCCCCGCATCCGCTTCCGGCTGGCCGAAGGCGGCAACGTGGCCCTCCAAACCAGCGGCGACGGCGACCGGCGGGCCATCCTGGCCACGCTCTACGGGGTCGAGACCGCCAAACAACTGCTCGGAGTCGAGGCCGCCGAAGACGGCGCGAAGATCACCGGCTTCATCAGCCCCACCTCGCTCACCCGCTCCAACCGGCGCGACATCACCTTTTTCATCAACGGGCGCTGGATCCAGGACACCGCCCTGGGCGCGGCCGTGACCCAGGCCTATCACACCCTGTTGATGGTCGGCCGTTACCCGCTCACGGCGCTCTTCCTGGACCTGGAACCTGCTGCCGTTGACGTGAACGTCCACCCGGCGAAAGCCGAAGTCCGTTTCCGCGAGCCGGACAGGATGTTCAGCTTCGTGCAGCGTTCCGTGCGCCGGGCGCTGCTGGCCTACGCCCCCGTCCCCCAGGTCGCGCCGACGCTGTGGGGGTCGCGGGCCGAGGAGCGCCAGGTTGACCCCGCCTGGGGGCTGGCTCACGACGCCGACGGAGGACCGTGGACCGTAGACCGGGAAACGCCACCCACCGTCCTCCGTCCTCCGTCAGCCGCCAACGGTCTCCCCGAACCCTTCGCCCGGATGCCCCTCCTGCGCCTGATCGGCCAGATCGGCGCGACCTACCTCGTCGCCGAAGGCCCCGACGGGCTGTACCTGATAGACCAGCACGCCGCCCACGAGCGGGTGCTGTTCGAGAAACTGCTGGCCCAGCACGAAAAGAAGAACATCCCCTCCCAATCCCTGCTGGCCCCGATCGCGGTGACGCTGCCGCCCGCCCAGGCGGCCCTGCTCGGCGGGCAGGTCGAGTTCTTGCAGCATCTCGGCTTCGAGGTCGAACCGTTTGGCCCGAACACCTTCCAGGTGCGTTCGATGCCCGCCATCTTTGCCGGGAGCGACCCGTCTGCGGCGTTACGCGCCCTGGTGGAGGATTTCGAGGAAGACGAGTCCCCGCTCCAGGCCGAGATCGAAGACCGCATCGCCGGCCGCGTCTGCAAGCGGCTGGCCGTCAAAGCCGGGAAAGCCCTCTCCCCCGACGAGCAGCGGGCCCTGCTGGCCGACCTCGAAGCCTGCGACTCGCCCCGCACCTGTCCCCACGGCCGGCCGACGATGATCCACTTGTCGGTGGAGCTGCTGGAGAAGCAGTTCGGGCGCAAAGGCGCAATTTGATCCGCCCGAGGGTGCGTCGCACCCGACCTTCAGATAAACCCGACAATCGGAAAACCTTCTCGCTTGGATAAAACCCGTTTAGAAAGGTGCGACGCACTCCAACTTATGACCAACTGGCTTCCACCCACCCTGCTCGCCCTCCTGCTCTGGGGACTTTGGGGCTTCCTGAGCAAGATCGCCAGCACCTACATCAAACCCGCCGATGCCTATCTCGTCGGCGTGACGGGTATCCTCCTGGCCGGGTCCGTCATCGCCGTGCTGACCCGCTTCCGTCCCGGCGGCGATCCCCGCGGGATCGCCTTCGGGCTGGTCTCAGGCCTGGTAATGAGTTTCGGGACCTATTTCTTTTACGTGGCTTTGTCGCGCGGCTCCAGCGCGGTGGTCGTGACTGCTACGGCGCTCTACCCGCTGGTGACGCTGCTGCTCAGTTACGTCATCCTGCACGAACCCCTGTCCCCGCGTCAGTGGGTCGGGATCGGGCTGGCGGTCGGTGCGATTGTGCTGTTGTCGTCGTAGAAAATTCACCAGAGATGAATAGGATGAACGGAGATTTGTCCAAAGAATGTCACCCTGAGCAAAGCGAAGGGTCTCGGTCACAGACATTAAGATGCTTCGCTCCGCTCAGCATGACAAACCAAACTAAATACAGAGGATTGTTCCCATGCTCGGACTTTGGCTCGAAGATTTGAAACTTTCGATGAAAGACGGCCTGCCCCGCCCTGCCAGGCCCGGCGAGGCGCTGGTGAAGGTGCGTCTCTCCGGCATCTGCGGCACGGATTTGGAGTTGGCGCGCGGCTACTACCCCTACACCGGAGTCATCGGGCACGAATTCGTCGGCGAGGTGGCCGAGGCTGCGGACGCGGACTGGGTGGGCCGGCGCGTCGTCGGCGAGATCAACGCTGCCTGCGGCGAGTGCGAACAATGCGCCAACGGACGCCCAACCCACTGCGAGCGCCGCACCGTGCTCGGAATCGTCAACCGGGACGGCGTCCACGCCGAGTACGCCGCCCTGCCGCTGGCGAACCTGCACCCCGTCCCCGACTCCGTGCCGGACGAGGCGGCGGTCTTCGTCGAGCCGCTGGCAGCCGCGCTGGAGATCCAGCAGCAGGTCCACATCCAGCCGACGGACCGGGTGCTGCTGGTCGGCGCGGGACGCCTGGGCCAGCTCATCGCCCAGACGCTCAACCTCACCGGCTGCGACCTGCGGGTGGTGGCGCGTCACCCCTGGCAAAAGGACCTGCTCACGTCCCGCCGCATCCGCCTAGTCGAGGAGCCGGATATCCTGCCGGGGCGCTGGGACGTCGTCGTGGAGGCCACAGGCTCCCCGTCCGGTTTCGACCTGGCGCGCAAAGCCCTCCGGCCGCGCGGCACGCTGGTGCTCAAATCCACTTACCAGGGGGAGATGACCCTCAACCTGTCCCCCTTCGTCGTGGACGAAATTACGGTCGTCGGTTCGCGCTGCGGGCCGTTCGAACCGGCCCTGCGCCTGCTCGAACGCGGCGAGGTAGACCCCACGCCGTTGATCGCCCGGCGCTACCCGCTCCCGCAGGCGCTGGAAGCAATGGAAGCGGCCGGACAGCCGGGAATGCTGAAAGTGCTGCTGGAACCCTGAACAAAAAACCCGTTCCCTTTGTGGAACGGGTTCGTTTTTCAGGCGCGTGAGCGGGGCAGGAATACGCTGATGAGCGTCCCCTCCCCGACCTTGCTTTTGACCTCCATCCGCCCCCCGTGCCCCTGGACGATCTGCTTGCAAATGGACAATCCCAGCCCGGTGCCGGAGACCTGGCCTTCGGTCTCGCGCACCCGGTAGAACTTCTGGAAGAGGAAGGGCAGGGCCGTTTCGGGGATGCCCACGCCGTTGTCGGCGACGATGATGGCAACCTCCTTCGGGGATGCTTCGGCTCTCAGCATGACCCAGCCATTGGCATGGTTATATTTGATGGCGTTGCTAAGCAGGTTGAGTATCACCTGCTTAAGTTTATCCCGGTCGGCTTCGAGCTTGGGCACCCCGGCCAGGACTTCGGTCTTGATCGTGATTTGCTGTTCCGCAGCCTTGTTCTCCATGATTTCGCGGCATTCCAGCAACAGGGCATTGACCTCGAACTGCGTCTTGCGGAACTGGACCCGGCCCGATTCCAGGCGGGCCAGGTCGAGGAATGAGGAGGCCAGGGCGTTGAGACGCAAGGTCTCGCTGTGGATATTGGTGATGATCTGGTCGCGTTGGGTGTGGGATATTTCGGGACGGGTGAGCAGGTATGTGGCTGTGCTGAGCGAAGCCAGGGGGGTGCGGAGTTCATGCACGAATTCGGCCACCAGGTCTGATTGCTGGAACAAGCGTGAGTTCTGGATGGCTACCGCAGCCTGGGATCCGAGGACCTTCAGGAAATCTTCCTCGGTCTCGGTAAAGTCCCCGTCCCGCTTGTTGATGGTTTCCAGCACGCCGATCACTTTGTCCTGGGTGATCATCGGGACGCCCAGCAGGGAACGGGTTGGATACTGGGTTGCCTGGGCAATATTGTCGAAATGGCGCGGGTCTTCACTGACATTGGCTATCCGCACAGATTTGCGGTTGGCGACGATCCATCCGGCAATGCTGCCCTCCAGCGGGACAACCAGGCCGCGCATGGTGGGTTCATCCATGTTGGTCGCCACCTGGAAGTACAACTGGCGGGCGGTATCGTCATAAAGCAGGATCGAGGCAGCAGCTGAATCGGTGATGTCCGCTGCGGCGTGGACGATCCGGTCGAGCAGCCGGTCCAGGTCGAGGGTGGAGGCCAGGTCACGCGCAATCGCCATCAATCGGCGGTAGCCTTCCAGCCGTCTGTGGATGGGGGTGGTTTCTGTATCAAACATCCAACACTTTTTCGCCAATCAAGGGGATGATCTCGGCCACATCGCCGGCGATGACCACGTCGGCGCGCACGTCAATGTAGGTGGGCGACTGGTTGATGATGACCAGGTGCGCGCCCCGGTCCACGGCCTGCATGGGCAGGCCCGCCACCGGCAGCACCTCAAGCGACGAACCGGCGACCAGCATCAAGTCGCAGGAGCGGCTGAAACGCTGGGCTTCATACCAGGCTTTTTGGGGCAACTGTTCACCAAAAAGGATCACATCCGGCTTGAGCACCGCCCCGCAGGATGGGCATATCGGCATGGTCCCGTCCACCACAAAAGCCTGGAGGTAGTCCTGGTATCCGTATTGCCGGAAACACTGGGTACACGAAAGGGTGCTCAAGGTGCCGTGCATCTCCACCACGTTTTTCGAGCCGGCCTTCTGGTGCAGGTGGTCAATGTTTTGGGTGATGACAGCCTGCAACAGCCCGGCGGATTCCCATTTTGCGAGGGTTTTATGGGCAGGATTGGGTTGGGCCTCGTAAATTTGGCCGGCCAGACCGCGGAACCACTTAAAAAAACGCTCCGGGTCGGTTCGGAACGTCGAGAGCGAGGCCACTTCCATCGGTTCATCGCGGGACCACAGGCCTGTTCCCTCGGAACGGAAATCGGGAATCCCCGAGGGGGTGGAAATCCCCGCGCCGGTCAGGGTAACCGCCCGCCGGGCATTGCGGAACAGTTCCGCCGCGTGTTCAATGGACGCCAGGGTGCGCGTCGCCAGGACCATCAGGCTGCTTTCGGCTGCCGGGCGGTGATATGCTCTGCCAGTTTGGCAAACTGCTGGGCGGTCAGGCTTTCGGGCTGGGCCAGCACTGCCGAGGAAGTAACCCGCGTCGCCTGGTGGTGCAGTTCGGGGGCAGGAGTCAGGTTGACGGTCACCGCGTGGCCCAATTGCTCCTGGACGTTGCCCCACGGGATGGTAAATTCCGTGCGGACACGGTTATTACTGACGACTGTGATCGTCTTGGGTTCGATGCCCAGGGAAACGATGTCGTCAATCAGGGCGCGGCCATGTTTGATCGAGCTTTCAATTGGCTCGACAATGACGATCCTTTCGCCGCACATCTTGAGCAGTTTTTGGTTCAATGCAGCCAGGCCGGCGCCCAGGTCAACCACAACGTAACGGCCAATACCGGTCAATCGGCTGAACATGACTTCGAGCTGGGCCGAGGCGCTATGGGTCAATTCGGCGTCTTTGGAACTATAAGTTGCGGGCAAAATACGCAGCCCGGATTCGTGCAACACCAGGGCTTCCATTACCTTATGTCTGGTGATCTCCGATGGAGCGGTCGCCAGCAACTCGGAATAGGGCTTGGTGTCCAGGCCAAGATCAAGCGCCAGCGACCCAAAGCCGGGATTGAATTCAGCCACTGTGACTTCCGCTTTTGTGCGGAGCATCAAACTGCTGGCAAGGTTCAACGCCACAGTTGTCCCGCCCATGCCGCTATGGGGAGCGATCACGCCGATCATCATAGCCCGCGGACCCGTCGTTACCGAAGCTCCCGCTGCCGACGCAGCCCGGCCTTTGCGTCCCAGCAAGGCCTTGACATGGGCGATCAATTCGGTTGGATGGGTCGGTTTGGTGAGATAGTCATCCGCCCCAACTTCGAAGCCTGTGACCTTATCGTCCAATTGGGCTTTTGCCGTAAACATCAAGATCGGGATGGTTGCCGTATCCTCGTTGGCGCGCAGCCGCCGGGCGACTTCGTAGCCATCCATCTCAGGCATCATCACATCCAAAAGGATCAGGTCAGGCAGTTCTTCCTCAGCCTGGATCACCCCTTGCCGGCCATTGCTGGCCGCCATGATTTCGTACCCCTGGCGCTGGAGCGCAATGCCAACCAATTTGAGCGTATCGAGATCGTCGTCTATTATAAGAATCCTGTCTGCCATCATGATCCATCCTTAAGTTGCTTTAATCAATCAAAGTCTAGCATAAAGCGCTAAGACAGGCAAGGCATCTAATATGACATTTTCAATCCAATATACTGACAGGGCCATGTTATAATGGGGTTTCAGGGCAATGCCCTCACCGACCTGGGGATGACAGGTTTCGACGGGAGAGGCTGGTCCCGGAATGCGAGCCGAGAGGCGCCGAACTCGAAAAATCCGCGCAAAAAATCAAGTGCCAACACACGCACTTCCTACGCTGCTCTGCCCCTCGCTGCGTAAGCGAGCGCTGAACAGTCGGGCTTCACCAAGTAAGCCCCGTCCGCCTGCCCCGCCCGCTGCCCGGAGGCAGGATCGGGCGACACAAAGACAGCGTGCCGCACGCAATGTCGCTAAACGTGCGAAAGAGGGCTTTCGGGCCTGAGCGGCTGGCTGGCGGGATTCTTCGTCCACCGGGGACCCGCCGGTAACACTCACCGGTAGACTACGCTCGTAGATTTCCGAGGGTCGAATCTTTCGGACGCGGGTTCTTTAACAACATAATGAGCCCCCCTGCGCGGCGACGTGCAGGGAAAAATCCGGCTTAATCAGGGAAAGCTCACCGGCAAACACCGCTGCCAACCCTGAGGGGTGAACCCGAAAGGGGTAAGCCCTGCATCGACTCATAGACTCCTAAGTCACAATCGTGATATGGGGCACTAGGGTAAAGAGAAAAAGGTCTCGATTAGCACCTGTTTCTGCTCAACCATTTCTTCGGAATACCGTCCATTTCTTGGCGTACATGCAAGATAATCTTTGAGCAACAAGTCGATACGTCGTATCTTACGCTCGATCACAAGATAAGGACGGATCTGTCCAAGAAACGCAAGCGCGCGACGGTCAGTGAGCCGCCAATCATAAGAGACCGAATGTGTTGGTTTTCGAGGTTGTTTTGCAACAATGCCGCCGCCAAAACGTTCCTGGAACCAACGAACAACTTCGAAATCTGCTGATGCTACAGCCACTTGAGGTGAAGGCCAACGATTGTTGTGCTGACGAACCAACGAGATTGATCCTTCCCCATCAAAAAGGCCAGCAGCGTAAGCGAGTTCAACTTCCAACATAATCTAATCTCCTTACAATACGCCGGAGGAGTGGTTTCACCACTTCAAGAGATAGTCAGCGCCATGGCGAAAGCCTGGAACAAAGTGTCGATTCCCGCCATCTCCACTGATCTTCGACCAGCGATTATACCGCTGGTCGAAGTGCTTTAATTTTAATCCACCGATTTATCACTTTTCACTTGACTTTTTTGGCCGACCTGGGTATATTCCGGTCGGTCATTGTTGTTTTCGGAAGTGGAGACGGAATAATATGTATGAAATCGACAAAACTGATGTAAAAATCGTCAATTTGCTTCTCGAAGACGGGCGCATTTCCGCCTCCGAAATTGCCCGCCAGATCGGGGATATTTCCGAGCGGGCCGTCCGCTACCGGATAGACCGGATGGTCGAGGAGGGCGTCATCCGCATCAGCGCCATTGTCAGCCCAAAGGCGTTTGGGCTGGATACCTACGCGGATGTCTGGATGGAAGTGGAATCGGACAAGATCACCGAAGTAGCCAATAAAATGGCCGAATACGAAAACGTCACCTACGTGGCCTGCTCCATCGGCGAGTCCGACGTCAGCATCCAGGTGGTGGCGCGGGATACCGGGGAAATCTACCGCTTCGTGACCGAGGTGGTGCGCAAAGTCCCCGGCGTGCGGAAGACCACCACCTCGATTGTCCCGGTGGTGCTCAAGGATGTCTACCAATGGCGCGTCCCGGAAAAAGTAGCCGACGGCGCGCTGAACAAATAGAATCTGATAAGCAAGTAAGGAGATGGTATGAATTACGTTGGCCCGAACAGCAAAGCATTACAGAAGCGCGCTTTGGAGGTGGCCCCGTTGGGAGTCAACTCCAACTTCCGCTTCTGGGGCGAAGAAGCCACGCTTTACATGGACAAGGCCAAGGGGGCCTATCTGTGGGATGTGGACGGCAGGAAATACATTGATTACCGCCTGGCCTTCGGGCCGATCATTTTGGGGCATTCCTATGACGCGGTGGATGCCAGGGTCATCGAAGAGATCCAGCGCGGCACCCTGGCGGCCATGACCTATGAACTCGAAGTCGCCCTGATGGAGAAGATCGTGGCGATGTGCCCGGCAGTGGAAATGGCCCGCCTGGCCTGCTCCGGGACCGAGGCGACCATGCACGCCATCCGCGTCGCCCGGGCCTATACCGGCCGCGACCTGCTGCTCAAGTTCGAGGGCAACTATCACGGCTTCCACGACCACCTGCTCTGGTCCACCTACGCCCCCACCGGCGCGTACGGTAGCCGCCGCAGCCCGATCTCGGTGGCGGGCAGTTCCGGCATCCCCAAGACGATGGGCGACAAGATTATCACCCTGCCCTTCAACGATTTCGAAGGCTTCGAGCGGGTGATGAAGTCCTACGGGGAGCAGATCGCGGCGGTCATCACCGAACCCTGCCAGGGCAACTGCGGCGCTCTCGACCCGCTGCCGGGCTTCCTCGAAACGGTACGCAGGCTCACGTCCGAGTATGGTTCGGTCTTCATCCTCGACGAAGTGAAAACCGGGTTCCGGTTCGCCAACGGCGGGGCGCAGGAATACTATAACATCCGCCCCGACCTGGCGACTTACGCCAAGGCAATGGGCAACGGCTACCCGGTTGCGGCCTTCGGCGGCAAAAAGGAGATCATGAGCATCATCGGCCACGGCGTAGCTCAGGGGGGGACGTACACCAACAACAAGCCGGGCGTGGCCGCAGCCTACGCCACCCTGTCCATCCTGGAGCAGGAACCGGTCATCGAAACCATCAACCGGCGCGGCACGCGGCTGATGACCGGCCTGAAAGAGATCTTCGAAGACAGCAGCATCCCAACCGTTTTCAGCGGACCGCCGACGATGTTCTCGTTCGCCATCGGCATCGAAAAGCCGACCTGCCAGCGCGAATGGGCCGAAAGCGAACAGGAATACTACCTGCGCCTGATGGATGCGGCCACCGAGCGCGGCGTCATGCCCGACCACGACGCCCGCGAGCCGTGGTTCCTGTGCTACTCCCACTCCGAGGCTGACATTGACGAGACGTTGAACGTGTTCGCGGATGTGGTAAAGGAAGTAAAAAGATAGACAGGTAAAAGGTAAACAGGTAGACAGGTTTGTGTACGTGTGTTCTTATTTACCTGTCTACTTTACCCCCAAAGGATATCCCATGACAAAACTATCTTCCAAAGAAATCGTTGACTTGAGCCGCGAGTACACCTTCTTTTCGTGGTCGGTGCAGGGCCAGGTCAACCCCATCCCGGTGACAAAAGCCGAGGGCGTCTATTTTTGGGACGCGGACGGCAAACGCTACCTGGATTTTTCGTCGCAATTGATGAACACCAACATCGGACACCAGCACCCGAAGGTGGTCAAAGCCATCCAGGACCAGGCCGCCGAACTGTGCTTCGTCCACCCCGGCAACGCCACCGGACCCCGCGGCCTGCTCGGCAAAAAACTGGCGGAGGTCACCCCCGGTCGGCTCAAAAAGACCTTCTACGCCCTGGGCGGGGCCGAAGCCAACGAAAACGCGATCAAGATCGCCCGTTTCTACACTGGACGGCACAAAATCCTGGCCCGCTACCGCTCTTACCACGGCGCGACCCACGGCTCCATCGCCCTGACCGGCGACTACCGCCGCCTGGCGGTCGAACCGGCCATGCCGGGCGGGGTCCACTTCCTCGACCCGTTCTGCTACCGCTGCCCGTTCGGGCAGAAGCCGGAGTCTTGCAAACGGGAGTGCATCGCCCACCTCGAGGAAGTGATCCACTACGAGGGTCCCGACAAGATCGCCGCCATCATCATGGAAGGTGTGGTCGGCTCGAACGGGCTGATCGTCCCGCCGGATGACTACTGGCCGCGCGTCCGTGAGATCTGCGACAAGTACGGCATCCTGCTCATCTCCGACGAGGTGATGAGCGGCTGGGGCCGGACCGGGAAATGGTTCGCGGTGGACAACTGGGGCGTCGAACCCGACATCATCACCACCGCCAAGGGCATCACCAGCGGCTACGTCCCGCTCGGGGCGGTGATCGTCTCGGAGGAGATCGCCGAATTCTTCGAGGACAAATACCTCTACGCCGGGCTGACCTACAACGGCCACACCCTGGCCTGCGCCGCAGCCCTGGCGACCATCGAAGTCTACGAGGAAGACGGCCTGATCGAGAACGCGGCTACCCTGGGCAAATACCTGGGCGAGGCCCTCGAAGACATCAAAGAACGGCATCCGTCTGTGGGTGACGTGCGCTACATCGGCCTGTTCTCGGCCATCGAGCTGGTGGTCAACCGCGAGACGAAGGAACCTTTCCCGCCTGCCGTGATGGGCGAGGTGGGCAAGGTCTTGAAGGACAACGGCCTGTTCACCTTCATCATGGCGAAAAAGGACCTGGGGACCATCGTCTTCGTCGTCCCGCCGCTGTGCATCACCCGCGAACAACTCGACGAGGGCCTGGCGCTGGTCGAGAAGGGATTGGATGTGGCGGATAAAGTGGTAACTGGTAAATAGGGATTGGCAATTACCATTTACCAATTACCACTTTGGAGAAATCATGGACAAAATCCTCAACTACATCAACAACGAATGGGTCGAACCGGCCGTCAGCGGGTACGCGGATGTCGTCAACCCGGCTACCGGCGAAGTCATCGCCCGGACGCCGTTGTGCGGCAAATCCGATGTGGACGCGGCGGCCGCGGCGGCATCGGCGGCTTTCCCGGCCTGGCGCGCCACGCCGGTCCAGGACCGCATCCAGTATCTGTTCAAATTACGCGACCTGCTCAAGGCGCATCACGACGAGATCGGACGCACCATCACCGACGAGTGCGGCAAGACCTTCGATGAGGCCAAAGCCGAAATGGTGCGCGCCATCGAAAACGTGGAAGTGGCCTGCGGGATGCCGATGCTGATGAAAGGCGAGATCGCCGAAGACATCGCCCCCGGCATTGACGAGATCATGATCCGCCAGCCGTTGGGCGTGTGCGCCACGATTGCCCCGTTCAACTTCCCCGGCATGATCCCCTTCTGGTACCTGCCCTACGCCCTGGCGGCCGGCAACACCTACATTGTCAAACCCTCCGAAAAAGTGCCGATGACGATGCAGCTCATCTTCAAACTGATCGAACAGGCCGGATTCCCGAAGGGCGTGGTCAACCTGGTCAACGGGGCCAAGGACGCGGTGGACGGCATCCTCGATCACCCAGCCATCCGGGCCATCACCTTCGTCGGCTCGACGGACGTGGCGAAATACATCTACCGCCGGGCGGCCGAGAACGGCAAACGGGTCCAGGCCCAGGGCGGGGCCAAGAACCCGGTCATCATCCTGCCCGACGCCGACATGGACATGGCGACCAGGATCATCGCCGATTCAGCCTTCGGCTGCGCCGGCCAACGTTGTTTGGCCGTCTCGCTGGCCGTGACGGTAGCCGAGGCCCGCAACGAGTTCACCGAACTGATCTGTGACGCGGCCGCCAACCGGGTGGTCGGATACGGGCTGGATGCAGGGGTGCAGATGGGGCCGCTGATCAACCAGGGCAGCAAAACCCGGGTCGAGCAGTTGATCGGCCTCGGGTCCGGGAACGGGGCAAAAATCTGTGTGGACGGGCGCGGGACGACGGTCAAAGGCTACGAGGGCGGTTCGTTCGTCCGCCCAACCGTGATCGCGGACGTCCAGCCGGGCAGCGAATTCTGGCGGACGGAAATCTTCGGCCCGGTGCTGGGTATGATGCACGTCAACACCATCGAGGAGGCGATTGCGCTCGCCAACAGCCATTCCTACGGCAACCAGGCCAGCCTGTTCACGTCGAGCGGGTCGGCGGCGCGCAAGTTCCGTTATGAAGTCCAGGCCGGGAACATCGGCATCAACATCGGCGTGGCCGCTCCGATGGCCTTCTTCCCGTTCAGCGGCTGGAAGGAATCCTTCTTCGGCGACAACCACGGCCAGGGCATGGACGCGGTCGAGTTCTTCACCCAGAAGAAGGTCGTCATCGAGCGCTGGCCGAAAGAGTGGAGCCGCAAGTTCTAGGAACGTAGTAGCGACTTTAGTCGCTTCTTTAGTTGCCGGTAACGACTAAAGTCGTTACTACGAATTACAATTTACGAGGAATTATGACCCAAAACCTGGACAACGCCCTGGCCTACTCCGAACGCTGGCTGGGGATCATCAAACAAAAAAACGTGGATGAGACCCTTGCCAAGGAGATCATCACCGAGTCGAAGCACAACTTCGCCGAGCATTTCAACAAAGGCTGGCTGGACTACCGCAAATCCGTGACCGAGGCCGGGGATTGGGCCGCGGTCGAATGGGAAGGCTCCGGCGCGACCTTCCGGGACGTGCTGGGACGCGAGTACCTCGACTGCCTGGGCGGTTACGGGATGATGGACCTGGGCTGGAGCCACCCGGACGTGATCGCGGCGGTCAAGGCTCAACTCGATCACTCGCCGATGCCCTCGCAGGAACTGATTGACCCGCTGCGAGGCGTGCTGGCCCGCATGATGGCCGAGATCACCCCCGGCGACCTGAAATACTCCTGGTTCGCGGCCAGCGGCACGGAAGCGATAGAGGCCTCCATTAAATTAGCCAAACTCTACACCCAGAAGCCGGCCTTCATCGTCGGCGTCAAGGCCTTCCACGGCAAGACGATGGGGTCGCTCTCGATGCTCGGCAAAGCCGACTACCGTCAGCCGCTGGGCCTGCTCTATGCCGGACCCGTCTACCACGTCCCGTTTGGAGATGCGGAGGCGGTCGAACGTCAGTTGGAAATCTGCGACAAAGTCGGGATCGGCGTGGCGGGCGTCATGTTCGAACCGATCCAGGGCGAGGCTGGGGCGATTGTCCCGCCGGACGATTTCTGGCCGCGCATCCGCGAGGCGACGCGGAAATACGGCACGCTGCTGATCGCCGATGAAGTCCAGACCGGGTTGGGGCGCACCGGCAAACTGTGGGGCGTGGACCACTGGAACGTCGTCCCCGACATTATCGCCACGGCCAAGTCGCTCGGCGGCGGGGTGATGCCGGTCAGCGCGGTGACCACCACCGAGGACATCTTCCAGCCGATGATGTACCCCAACCCGTTCATGCACACCACCACCACCGGCGGCGGAGCGCTGGCCTGCTCGGCCGCCATCGCCGCCATCCACGTCACCCTGCGCGAGCGGCTCTGGGAACAGGCCGCCCAAAAAGGCGACTACCTGATGCCCAAACTGCAGGAACTGGCGGCCCGATACCCGCAGATTTTCGATAAAATCACCGGCAAGGGCCTGTTGATCGGGATGCATTTCCGCAAGTCCGAGGTCGGCTACCAGGTCGCGGCCGGGCTGTTCAAACGCGGCGTGCTCGTCGCCGGGACCCTGACCAGCGCCCAGACCATCCGCATCGAACCGCCCCTGGTCATTTCCTACGAACAGCTGGACTCCCTGGTGGAGCGCCTGGAAGATACGTTGAAAGGTATTGCCGCGTAGGACGGGATTAATCCCGTCCTACAAAAAAAATTGTCAGGAGAAGATAGATGAGCGAATTTACGGTAGAACTTCGGGATGTCGTCAAGCGTTTCCCCACCCCCGAAGGCGGGGAGGTCTTCGCGGTCAACCATGTCACTTTGCAGATCAGGAACGGCGAGTTTTTCTCCATGCTGGGGTCGTCCGGCTGCGGCAAGACCACCTCCCTGCGGATGGTGGCCGGGTTCGAGTGGCCGACCGAAGGCGAGGTCTACATCGAAGGCCGGGCCATGGGACACACACCGCCCTTCAAACGCCCGGTCAACACCGTCTTCCAGAACTACGCCCTCTTCCAGCACATGACCGTTTACCAGAACGTGGCCTTTGGCCTCGAAATGGAAGGGGCCGGCAAGCAGGAAATCGCCCGGCGGGTGGGCCATGCCCTCGAAATGGTGCAAATGACCGGCATGGAACGCCGTTATCCGAAGCAAATGTCCGGCGGGCAGCAGCAGCGCATCGCCCTGGCCCGGGCCATCGTCAAGACCCCCAACGTGCTCCTGCTCGATGAACCCCTCGGCGCCCTCGACCTGAAACTCCGCAAGGAAATGCAGCTCGAACTCAAGGCCCTCCAGCAGAAGCTGGGCATCACCTTCGTTTACGTCACCCACGACCAGGAGGAAGCCCTGACCATGTCCGACCGGATCGCGGTCATGAGCCAGGGCAAGGTAATGCAAATGGGCACGCCGGTCGAAATCTACGAGCGCCCCAACTGCAAATTCGTGGCCGATTTCATCGGCACGTCCAATTTCATGGAGGGCGGGGTCAAATCCCTTGAAAACGGGCGGGCCAGCGTTTTCGTCCCGATCCTCAACGCCGAAGTGACCGGCTACGCCGCCGAAAACGTGTCCGTCGGGGACGAAGTGGCAATTTCCATCCGCCCCGAGAAGATCCGCCTGGCCGATAAGGCCGGCCTCACCCAAAACTGTTTCGAAGGGACTGTGGTGACCACTTCGTACATCGGCTCCGACACCCGCCTGCACGTGGACATCAACGGGTTGACCCTGAAGGTCTGGGAGCAAAACAAGATTTCCAGCCTCGACCCGGCCGCCTATTACACGGTCGGCCAAAAGGTCTGGTTGACGCTCTTCCCGGAGAACACCCTCGTCCTGCCGAAGGATTAGGAGCCGCCATGTTGAAACGACTGCGCGAAAACAAGTCATCCCAGGGCACCCTGCTCATCTCTCCGACGCTGGTCTTCATGGTCGGCCTGCTCATCATCCCGCTCATCCTGACCCTGATCATCAGCTTCGGCAAGCGCTCTGCCGACGGCAACGTTATCTACACCTTTGGCTTGCACAATTACATCCGCATCCTCGGCATCAGCAGCGACTGCCCCGGCGGCCAAGCCATCTGCTTCGACCCGCTCTACGCCAACATCCTGTGGCGCTCGCTGACCCTGGCCTTCAACTCGACCGTGCTGGTCATCGCCCTGGCCTATCCGCTGGCCTACTTCATCGCCCGCGCCCATCCCATGAAACGCAACACCTTCCTGTTCATGGTGCTCGTCCCGCTGTGGACCAATTTCGTCATCCGCGTCTACGCCTGGATGATGCTGCTCCGCACCCAGGGCGTGATCAACAGCCTCCTCGGCTGGCTGGCCGGACTGGTGGGCCTGCACTTCACGCCCCTGGAGATGCTCTACACCCCCGGCGCGGTCCTGGTCGGCATGGTCTACGAGTTCCTGCCGTTCATGATCCTGCCCATTTTTACCTCGCTCGAAAAGATAGACAATTCGCTATACGAAGCCGCCGCAGATTTAGGCGCCAACCCGATCCGCACCTTCTTCCGGGTGACGCTGCCGCTCTCGATGCCGGGCGTCGTCGCCGGGACGATCCTGGTCTTCATCCCGGTCATGGGGACGTTCATCGTCTCAGACCTGCTCGGCGGCAAACAGGTGATCCTGATCGGGAACCTGATCCAGCGCCAGTTCCTGGATGCGCGCGACCCGACCTTTGGCAGCGCCGCTTCGCTTATCCTGATGGCCATGACCCTGATCGTGACGTTCTTCTACACCCGCAAATTCGGGTTTGGCGAGGAGATCGTGGCCGCATGAACCCGCACATTTCATTACCCGTTTTCAAAAAGGAGTGCATGGGATGAACCCCTACCGCCGCTCCCTCTTCATCAAAATTGCCACGGTGCTGGTCTACGCCTTCCTGTACACGCCCATCATCGTCCTGATCGTCTTCGCCTTCAACTCGTCCCGCACCAACGTGCTTTTCGGCGGGTTCATCACCCAGTTCGGCCCACTGGTCATGGACGGCAGCACCGTCGTCCAAAGCCCCTGCGGCCCCTTCCACTGGTTCTGCGAGCTGGGCAAGAACGCCGAAGTGATGAACGCCACCAAGAACACCCTGACCATTGCCATCATCTCGACCCTGTCCTCGGTCGTGATCGGCACGATGGCCGCCCTGGCCCTCCAGCGTTACAGTTTCAAACTGAAACCGTTCTCGCAGCTCTCGCTCTACATCCCGATCGTCATCCCCGAGATCGTGATGGGCATCGGCATCCTGGTGCTGTTCAGCCAGGTCTTCACCTTCCTGAACGGGGCGTTCAACCTGGCCGGCGACTCCCGCCTGACGCTCGGCCTGCCCACAGTGATCGTCTCGCACATCGCCTTCAGCATCCCGTTCGTGACCCTGGTCGTCCAGGCTCGCTTGCAGGGTTTCGACAAATCCTACGAGGAGGCGGCGATGGACCTGGGCGCCAACGAACTGACCACCTTCTGGCGGGTGACTTTCCCGATGATCCTGCCGGGTGTGCTCTCCGGCGGGCTGCTGGCCTTCACCCTCTCGCTCGACGATTTCGTCATCACCTTTTTCACCACCGGCCCCGGCTCCACCACCCTGCCGATCTACGTCTACGGGCTGCTGCGGCGCATCATCACCCCGCAGGTCAATGCCCTCTCGGCAGTCTGGGTGCTGGTCATTTTCAGCATTGTGCTGCTCATCCAAAAATTGCAGAGCCGGGCAGCCTGATTTAGACCCTAAAGGTTTTCTGCCATACCCGGCTGAGTGCTGGCAGTCAACCCTCGTGAAACATGAAACTTAATCTGCGGAAGAAACCCTTAGGGTCTCCTGGCTATTGAATAACGCAGCCTGAATTCTTCTTGCTGCGTTTCAAACAATTTTCCTAAAGGAGGAAGAAAGATGAAAAACAAGTTTTGGAAACTGTTGGCAGTGATGATGATCGCAAGCCTGCTGCTGGCAGCCTGCGGCGGGGGCGGGGCGGACACGGGTGGAGGCGAAAAAGTGACCTCGTCCGGGTTCGTTTGCCCCGAGCCGGAAGTCCAGATGGAGGTCGCCTCGACCGAGTTGAACCTGTTCGTCTGGACCGAGTACATCCCGACCGAGTGGAAGGAATGTTTCGAAATGGTGTACGGCGTGACCATCAACCATGACGAATATTCCAGCAACGAAGAAATGTACGCCAAACTCTCGGCCGGCGGCGCGACATACGACCTGGTCCAACCCACTGACTACATCGTGGCGCTGATGATCCGCCAGGGACTGCTGCAAAAGCTCGACCATGCCAAACTGCCCATGGCTTCGTTCAACCCAAGCTACCTGGACCTGACTTTCGATCCCGGCAACGAATACACTATCCCCTACCAGGCAGGCGCCGACGCCCTGATCTACAATGCCGACGCAGTCCCCAATCCCCCGGCCTCCTACGCCGACCTGTGGAACCCCGAATACGCCGGGCGGATGGTCTTCCTGGATGACTCCCGCGTCATTATCGGCATGACCCTGCTGACCCTCGGTTACGACGTCAACACCAAAGACCCGGCCCAGCTCGAAGAAGCCAAGAACAAACTGGCCGAACTGATCCCTGGCGTGAAACTCTTCGACAGCGACAGCCCCAAGACCGCCCTGATCGCCGGTGACGTAGACCTGGGCATCACCTGGACCGGCGAAGCCTTCACCGCCAACCAGGAAAACCCGGCCTTCACCTTCGTCTACCCGACCGAAGGCACGATCCTGTGGCAGGACAACTGGGCCATGCCCACCGGCGCTCCCCACTCGGATGCGGCCTACGCCTGGATCAGCTACACCATGCAGGGCAACATGTTCTGGATGATGCTGCGCGACTTCCCCTACATCAACCCCAGCCAGGCCGCCCTGGATTACGCCAAGGATAACCAGACCGATCTGTACGACGCTTACATCAATTCGACCATCACAAATATGCCTGCGGATGCGATTGCCGCCGGCCATTACATCGAAGATGTGGGCGACGCCACCCCGCTCTACGACCAGATCTGGACCGAGATCAAGGGCGGGCAGTAAACCTGTCCTTCCGCAAGACCCTGAGGCCTCCGGGATTTTGAAAATCCCGGAGGCCCCTTTTTTAGTATCAGCTCAATAGATTGGGGCACTTTCCCCTTCTTTTGAGAAGATACCTTTTAAGCAACGCGACACATATTCGCCAACTGGCCCGGAAATACCGCAAGCAATCTGCATAATTTTTACGCTTTCATCATTAATTCATTGACATTATTGCGTTTTCGTCATAAAATACAGGCATGGACAGCCAATTCGCCAACGCCCCCGAGAGCCTCGACCAGGCAGACCTGAAAATCCTGGAAGCTCTCCGTCAGGACGGGCGCACCCCCTTTGCCCAGATCGCCGAACAACTCAACGTCTCCGCCGGGATGATCCGCATCCGCTACGCCCGGCTGGTGGACATGGGCTACCTGAAAGTGGTCGCCATCACCAATCCTCTGCGGATGGGGTTCCAGGCCATGGCCATGATCGGCATCCGCACCGAGGGCCGGCTGATGCTCCAGGTGGCCGAGCAGGTCGCAGCGTTGGACGAAGTCGTCTACCTGGTCGTCACCAGCGGGCGCTACGACCTGATGGCCGAAGTCTCTTGCCGCGATAATACCGATTTACTGCGCTTCATCACCGAAAGGCTGTACACCATCGAAGGTGTGCGCGAGACTGAGACGTTCATGCACCTGAAGATCATCAAGGAAGTGTATTTTTAGTTTGTTAGCCTGGTGGTCGCGTGGTCAAATAGTCTCATTGCCGAATGGTCTGGTAATCCCATTGCCTCGCACCTCTCCAAATCGGACCATCCAACCGTTCGACTACTTGACTATCCGACTACAAGACTAACAGACTATCAGACTATTCGACAAATGGAGAAAAGGAACTATGAAAGTACTACTCGTCGGTGTCGGAGGGGTTGGGGAAGCCATCGCCCAGATCGCCAAACCGCGCCCCTGGCTGGAGCAGATGGTGCTGGCCGATTACAACCTGGAACGCGCCAGGGAAATCCAGGCCAAACTGGGCGATGACCGGCGCTTCCCGGTCGAGTTCATTGACGCTTCCAAGCAGGGAGAGATCGAAAACCTTGCCCGCAAATACGGCGTGGATGTCATCATGAACGCGGTGGACCCCATCTTCAACAAGCAGATATTCGACGCGGCCTATAATGTCGGCGCGACCTACCTGGACATGGCCATGACCCTCTCGGAGCCGCACCCAACCGACCCGTTCAACCAATCCGGGGTCAAACTGGGCGATTACCAGTTCGACAGGTCCGCCGATTGGGAGAACAAGGGCCTGCTCGCCCTGGTCGGGATCGGCGTCGAACCCGGCATGGCCGACGTCTTCGCCCGCTACGCCCAGGACCACCTCTTCGACGAGATCGAAGAGATCGGCATCCGGGATGGGGCCAATATCACCATTGACGGCTACGAGTTCGCCCCCAACTTCTCCATCTGGACCACCATCGAGGAATGCCTCAACCCGCCCGTCATCTGGGAGGAGGGCCGGGGCTGGTTCACCACCGCCCCCTTCTCCGAACCGGAAGTGTTCGACTTCCCGGAGATCGGCCCGGTCGAAGTGGTCAACGTGGAGCACGAGGAAGTCCTGCTCGTGCCGCGCTGGGTTAAGACCAGGCGCGCCACCTTCAAATACGGCCTGGGCGACGAGTTCATCGGCGTGCTCAAGACCCTGCACATGCTCGGCCTCGACAACAAGGAAAAGATCACCGTCAAGGGCGTGGAAGTGGCCCCCCGCGATGTGGTGGCCGCCTGCCTGCCCAACCCGGCCTACCTCGGCGACAAAATGCACGGTAAGACCTGCGCCGGGACGTGGGTCAAAGGCAAAAAGGACGGCAAAGCGCGCCAGGTCTATCTCTACCAGGTGGCCGACAACCAGGAATGTATGCAGACCTGGGGCTGCCAGGCCGTCGTCGCCCAGACCGCCTTCAGCGCGGTGATCGCCATGGACTTGCTCGAACACGGCCTCTGGACCGGGACCGGCGTGCTTGGCCCCGAGGCCCTCCCCCCCGACCCGTTCATGGACAGGATGGCCGAATACGGCTTCCCCTACGGGATCAAAGAGATGTAAACACCGGGCGGCTCCGCAAAAACGGAGCCGCTTTATGGAAGAACGTGCCGACACCTGCACCGCACTCCCACTCCGCTTTGCTGTGGGGACTTCGTGCGTTCGGAGCAGTGCAGGCGAGGTTGCCGTTAAGCTCCTGGATCATTCGGAACAAACCGTCGGGACGGTGTTTGCGTGCTCAAAAATCGTGATTTACGGTATTTGGGAAAAGGCTTCTTCGCCTCCTTCGCGCCTTCGCGGTAAAAACACTCAAGATCATCCGGCCTCTTGCTAATTCACCCGGATTGTGCTATTTTTAGCCAGGAACGATTTCCACCCAGGAGTACTGCTTTTCGATGTCTGCCGCCCAAAAAACTGCCATTGTGGTCGAAGACGAACCCGATGCCGCTGAAATGTTCGCCGAAATGATGCGCGTCAGCGGCTATCGCGTGCTCAAAACCTTCAGCAGTACCCCAGCCATATCCCTGATCGAAGTCGAGAAACCGGATGTCATCATCCTGGATGTGATGATGCCGGATGTCTCTGGCCTGGAAGTGCTGCGTTTCATCCGCCGCGACCCCGAGCTGTCGAGCATCCCCGTGGTGGTGGTTTCGGCCAAAAGCATGCCCGCCGATGTCAAGGTCGGGATGGATGCCGGAGCCTCGGTCTACCTGACCAAACCGGTCGGCTTCAAGGATTTGGTGGAAGCAGTCAACAAGGCGACTGGCGCGGCTGATTGAGTATATGAGCTTGTTGCGCACGTTCATTGCCATTGAACTCCCCCCCACCATACAGGAAGCGATCGCACGCGAGACCTCTGGCCTGCGCCAGCAAGTCAAGCGCGGACTCGTCCGCTGGGTGGCGGCCCAAAACATGCACCTGACGCTGCGGTTCCTGGGCGATACGGTCTCCAGCAGCCTTGGCCAGATCCAGCAGATGCTGACCAGCCAGGCCGCCCTTTTCCAGCCGATGGAGATCAAGGTCGGCGGATTTGGGGTCTTTCCCAACCCCAGGCGGCCGCGCGTGCTCTGGATCGGAATCCAGGCCCCGGCCGATCTTTCCACGCTTCAACACCGGACCGAAAGCCTAGCCCAGAGCGCAGGCTTCGAAGCGGAATCACGTCCCTTTTCGCCGCACTTGACGCTGGGACGCGTCAGCCAGAAGATCTCGTCCAGCGAGGCGCAGGCCCTCCGGTCCACGCTCGAAGCCATCCGCGTCGGCGAGCTGGGATCGTTCACGGCGGAGGCCATCCATCTCATCCACAGCGACCTGCGCCCCGATGGGGCGATCTATACCCGTTTATTTAGCGCCCCGCTGGGCGCAAGTGATTGAAAGAGGTATTTTTGAACGGACTCGAATTGGCGCACGCCATTGTTGATATTCTCGAAGAAAAGAAGGGTGAAAACATCCTGCTGCTCGACATTCATGAAGCGGCGGTTTTCACCGATTATTTCGTCATCGCCACCGGCACCAGCGACCGGATGCTCGACGCGCTGGCGAAGGCCGTCTCGGACGACCTGCGCAAGAAACATCGCATGAAAACCAAAAACCCCGAGGGCCAGGCGCGTGACGGCTGGCTGCTGGTGGATTACGGGGATGTGGTCATCCACCTGTTTTCGCCCGACCAGCGCGCCTATTACGGGCTTGAAAACCTGTGGAGCGAAGGCAAGGTATTGATCAGGTTGCAATAGGAGGCTGCCATGCCGACACCAAACGATGAGCAGGAACGACTGAGGCGCCTGCGTGAGCGCCAGCTGGCCGACCGCGACCCGCATGTGAAGACGCGCCGGCAGCAACAGTTTTTTGCCCAACGCGAGAAAAAGCTGTCCCGCCGCAAGCCGGATTTATGGAAATTATGGACGGGGTTCCCCAATACTTTCCGCAATACGATCTATGCTTTGATCGCGGGCCTGCTCTTGCTCTGGGTGGTGCCCATTTTCTGGGATTCCCCCTGGACCCTGCCGGCTATCGGCGGGATAACGCTCATCCTGATCATTTTTGGGGTGGTGCTGGGCCAGGCGCAAGATTCGCGGGATGAAATCAAAGATTCGCTCCGCCACTGAACGATGGGCAGGATCGAAGATGTGAAAGAAAAAGTCCCGTGAAATGTACGGGACTTTTTGATTTTCCGTTCTGCAACGCAGCACGCAATACATTTACTTTTCGAATACCCAGCGGTCAATCTCACGCTGCCAATCCACCAGTTCTTCAGGCTTGAACCACAGGGCTACTTCCTTTTCGCCGTTTTCGACCGTATCGGAGGCGTGGGTCAGGTTGCGCCCGATCTCGAGGGCGAAGTCGTGACGGAGCGAACCGGGCGCGGCCTCGGTCGGGCGGGTGGCTCCCATCGTCTGGCGGACGGCGGCGACCGCATTGGGGCCTTCCCAGGCCATTGCCATCACCGGCGCCGACGTGATGTAACCGATCAGCCCCTCATAAAAAGGTTTGCCCTTGTGGATGGCATAATGCGTTTCAGCCAGTTCCAGGCTGACGGCGATGAATTTGGCCGCCACAAGGCGCAGACCGCGCCGCTCCAGCCGGGCAATGACCTCGCCGATCAGGCCGCGCTGCACACCGTCGGGTTTAACAAGTACGAGTGTTCTTTCCATGAATATCTCCAGTTTACATAATAACCTCGGGGCGCGAACCCCGAGGCGGGTATTTTACCATGTCGCCGGGGGGCAGTTCCCGCCTCCCGGCAAAGGTCAACGCAGCAACTCTTCGGCCTTGGTATAGGCGTCCAGCGCGTCTTGCAGGCGGTTCGAACGCATGTAGGCGTCGCCCAGGGCTTGCCAGATGGTCACATCCACCGGGTAACGGTAGGTGGCCTCCCGCAGGTCGTAGATCACCTCGTCGAGCAGGCGATTCTTCTTGATCATCTTGCTGTAAGCATCCAGCGCAGTTTGCAGGTTGCCGCGTTGCAGTTCGGTCTGGGCTTCGAGCAACAGGATGTCTTTTGTGGGGCCGAGCATCCCGGTCCGCCGCATGGTGGGGATCGGGGTCGAAGCCCGCAGGGCGGGTTCCTCGACCGGGGGTTGGGGCGCTTCAGCGGCGGGCGCTTCGGCTGCAACCGACGGCGGGGCCGGTTCCTCTTCCACGGCGGGCGAGGCGGGCGTTTCCGCTTCGGGCTGCCATTCCGTCGCAGCGGTCGGCGCCGGGGCCTCGGCCGCTTCATTCTCGCCGCGCAGCCAATCAGGCAGGTCTTCGTCTGGGGCGGCCTTGGGCGCGGCCTCCTCGTCCAGCCAGGAAGGCAGGGTGGGCATCCCGGCTTCTTCGGTTGGAGCAGGCTCCGCTTTCTCCTCTTTGTCCAGAGATTGCAGCCAGTCTGTCACCGAACCCATCTCCTCGCCGGCAGGCTGGTCTTCCTTCAGCCAGTCGAAGGAAACAGGGGATTCGCCCGCGGCCGCCGGAGCGGGCTGCTCCGCTTCGGCCTGGTCCAATTCTTTCAGCCATTCCGTCAGGTCCTCCTCGGGACCCGCAGCCGGCGCGGCGGTTTCGGGCGTTATCCCGGCGATAGGCTGCTCCGTTTCCTCTTCGAAGACTGGCAGGCTGCCGAAATCGGGCATGTCTTCCTTTTCAGCCTCGGCCCGGGCCTCGTCCACCCACCCAGGGGCGGACTCGAGCCGGTCTTCCGGTTTGACGAGCAATTCTTCTTCGTTCGCGCCTTGCTTGGCCGCCAGCGATTCCAGCCAGGCCATGGCCGCATCCTGCTCATCCGCAGAGGTCCCCAAATCCGAGGGGCCTTCAACGGCAGGCGCGGACGGCTCGGGCTCTTCATCCACGAATTCGGGCATGCCTTCGAGAAGTTCAGCCTCGGCCGCTGGATGGGCAACCCGGGTCTCCTGTGTATCCTCAAGGGCAGGTTCCTCCAAAGCGGGTTCTTCCGGCCACTCGAAGGCTTCGTCTTCGGTCTCAAAGAGTTTCGTCTGGGGCGGCTCACTCGAAACAGCCTGGGCTTTGTCCACCCATTCAGGAGCGGATTCCAGCCGGTCTTCCGGCTTGACAAGCAACTCTTCCTCGTTGGCGCCCTGCCTGGCCGCCAGCGATTCGAGCCAAGCCAGCGCCGCATCCTGGTCGTCGGCGGAGGCACCCAGGTCGCCTATCCCGGCGGGAGCAGAGGGGGCGGGAGTTTCCTCTGCCAGGGAGGGCGATTCGGCTTCGAGTTCCTCGGCCAGCCAAGATGGAAGATCGGCTTCGGGAACAGCCGGTTCATCCGCCTCAGCAGGCTGGCCGGATTCGGGCAGTTCGCCCAGCCAATTGGGGATCTCGGCTTCGACCGCTGCATCGGGCTGTTCGGCGGCCGGCTTTTCTTCCTCGGCCCACAAGCCAGAGGCCGCCGGCTCGACCGAGTCATCTGCCTCGAAAGCAGCCCGGACCGGTTCTTCATCCTGGGTCGGCTCGCGCAGCCAATCGGAGGCTTCTTCTTCGGGTTCGGGTCTGGCGGCTGCGGCCTGGGCTTTGTCCACCCATTCAGGAGCGGATTCCAGCCGGTCTTCCGGCTTGACGAGCAATTCTTCCTCGTTGGCGCCCTGTTTGGCCGCCAGCGATTCGAGCCAGGCCATGGCCGCGTCCTGGTCATCGGCAGAGGTGCCCAGATCGCCGATCCCGGCAGGTTCTTCCGGTTTAACGGCCTGTTCGATGGCCGGCATTTCACCCAGCCAGGCCGGGGTATCAGATTCGCCCGCCTCGGCGCCGGGGACAACAGCCGGTTCTTCGGGTTCGGCTTCAGCCGCAGACAGGTCGCCCAGCCAATCGGGGATATCCGCATCACCCTCCCCTTTTTCTTCGACGGGCGCGGCATCCCAGGCCGGGAGTTCGGACTCAGGCTCGGAGGCGGTTTCGTCCTTGAGCGTGAGCCAATCCGGGGTCGCATCATCATCGGCCACATTGCGCATGGCCGGTTCCGTGGCTTCCACCGGGGCCGCATTTTTGAGCCAGTCGGGGATTTCTTCCGCCGGGACCGGAGGCTTGGCTGTGGACAGGAACTCCAGGTCAGCCTGGTCTGCCTGTTCGGGTTCAGGCTCTTCGGGAGCCATATTTTGCAGCCAATCGGGGATATCCGCCGGGGTCAGGTCGGCGCCCTCGCCTTCTTCGTCCTCCTCGCCCAGGTCCATCGGCCCCTCTTTGAATTCGCCGGTGGACGGTTTCCAGCCTGCTTCGCGCAGGAATTCAGGAATATCTTCGGAGGTGTTGGGGGTGGCCGCGGGCAGCGCCGGGGGAGCCTCATCCTGTTCGAAAGCGGGAGCAGTCAACCAGTCTGGGGGCGCATCGGTGCGCTCTGATTCGAGGTTGATCCCCAAGGAGGAGGCCCAGCCCGATTCCAGCAGTTCGGCCTGCCCGGGTTCATATTCCAGGCGCTCCAGGTTGACCGCAGCATCCGGCACAGCAGCCAGTTCGAAGGTTGAACCGGTCGCAAAGGTGGCGTAAGGGTCCAACTGGTTGACCCGGTGGCGGTAAACCTGGGTGCTCTCGGCCCGTCCGGTGCTGGGCAGGATTTCGACCATGATCCGGTTGGCATCGAAACTGTAAGGGAATTTTTTGAGCAGGGTGGAGCATAACTCGATGGTTTCGACCCGCTGGCTGCCAAAGAAATAAGCCCGGGCCAGCAAAGCCTGCATATCCACTCGTTGGGGTTCATCGGCAAGCACAGCCCGGATCTCGGCAATCGCCTGGGAGTAAAGCTGGCCCTGCACGTACATGTGCGCCAGCGCCCCGCGGGTCATGCGGATCTTGGGCGGTTCCATCCCGTCCCGGTTGCCATACAAACGGCGCAACTCACCCTGCACCGCCGCATTCGACGGCTGGGCTTCGAAAGCCCGCTCCATGTGCCAGATGGCTTCTTCGAGCTTCTTTTCATCATCACGGATGATGCTCATCCCAACGTGGGAGACAAAGTCATCGGGGACGGCCATCAGCACCCGCTGGAAAATATCCCCTGCGTCGGCGTAACGGCGCGCCTCCAGGTAGGCCTTTCCCAGCAGCCGGTAGGTTTCCAGGTGTTTGGGGAAGGTTTTCAGGATATGCTGACAATGGGCAACCGCTTCAGCGACTTGCTCACTTTCGATCAGCGCTTCGATATCCCGGTTATAGCTTCGCAGAGACACTTTTGCCATGATCCCATGCTCCTGTCTCTAGTGTCCGGACACACACTAAACTTTTTTTACCGTCCGATTTGACGATCATCGAATAGACCAAACTCACCTAATTATAAAACAAAGGAAGCGGGTTTGCCTGTTTAACGGTGAGCCTATGGGCTTGCAAGACCGTTTCACGCGCAATTTCCAGGCGTTTTTTGTCATTGGCATAAATACTGAAGAGCGGCTGCCCCTTCTCGATCCTGTCGCCAACTTTATTATGGATCAGGAAGCCGACAGCGTGGTCAATCGGGTCGCCTTTTCTCGCCCGGCCCGCTCCCAGACCGACTGCGGCTTCGCCGACGATGCGCGCGTGGACCTGGGCCAGCCACCCGCTCGACGGCGCCTCGGCCACTTCGACGTACCGCGCCACGCCAAACCGGGACGGATCGTCCACGTAAGCCGGGTCTCCACCCTGGGCCTTGACCAGGGTGCGGAATTCCTCGATCGCGTGGTTTTCGATCAGCGCCCACTCAGCCAGTTGGCGGCCTTCGCTCAGATCGGTGGCGCGCCCACCCAGGACGAGCATGTGGGCGGCCACGTGCAGGCAGTGGCCGCGGAAATCTTCCGGGCCGCCGCCGCGCAGGGTTTCGATGGCTTCGGTCACTTCGAGGGCATTGCCTACGGCGTGGCCGAGGGGCTGGTTCATGTCCGAGAGCAGGGCCACCGTCTTGCGTCCGGCCAGCTCGCCGATGGAAACCATCATCTCGGCCAGTTGACGCCCCTCGTCGAGAGTCTGCATGAAGGCCCCCAGCCCCACCTTGACATCCAGGACGATGGCCTGCGCCCCGGCCGCGATCTTCTTGCTCATAATGGACGAGGCGATCAGCGGAGTGGACTGCACCGTGCCGGTCACGTCCCGCAGTGCGTAGAGCTTTCCGTCTGCAGGGGCAAGGTCGAGCGTCTGGCCGGTAAGCACGATGCCCACCTCCCTGAGTTGGGCGAGGAACTCATCGGTGGAAAGGTCGGAACGGTAACCGGGGATGGATTCCATTTTGTCGAGGGTGCCGCCGCTGAAGCCCAGGCCGTGCCCGCTCATCTTGCCGACTTT
Organism: Anaerolineales bacterium UBA5796; assembly: GCA_002418215.1. Taxonomy (GTDB): domain Bacteria; phylum Chloroflexota; class Anaerolineae; order Anaerolineales; family Villigracilaceae; genus UBA5796. The sequence goes on along the minus strand of DIDQ01000027.1, from coordinate 525 downwards.
CAGCCCGCAAGCGGCGGCGATGGGCAGCACCACCAGCGAGGTCTTGTCCCCCACCCCGCCGGAAGAGTGTTTATCTACGGCGATGTCAACGACTTTGGAAAGGTCGAGCACCTGGCCGGAATAGGCCATCGCCAGGGTCAGGTCGGTGGTTTCACGAGGGGTCATGCCGTTCAACAAAATTGCCATTGCCAGGGCGGAAACCTGGTAATCGGGGATCTCCCCCCGTGTAAAGCCTTGGACAAAGAACTCGATCTCCTGGCGGGTCAGTTCAGCTTTGTCGCGTTTCTTGGTGATGATATCTACCGCGCGCATGGGAACAAACTCCTGTGTAAAGAATACTGCATGTATTTTATCCCATTTTGAGCGGGAGGCAGAAGTTACCTTAGTACAGCGTTTCATAATTTTGCTCCGAGTTTCCCTGGCGATTCATCCGCTAATCCTTCGTCAATCTCAGGACAAGTCTTCGCGAATTCTCGCTAATTTTCGAACAGATTAGCGGAGATTAGCGTAACAATTGTGCAATCA
>DIDQ01000003.1 GCA_002418215.1 Anaerolineales bacterium UBA5796 | reverse complement strand
AGTTTCTTAGAACGCTTTGTTAGCCTGCCACAAAAGCAATAGTATTTTACCGATTATGCTCTACAACCTTGATGTTTTCTCGTGCAATCATGAAGGTTTTAATTGAGAGTGGCGTATTCACAGAATTATCCTTTTGATAGACAAACAAGAAATTCTCGTTTGAGTCGATTAGGAATAAATCTTTGCAGACATATTGCTTCGTTGATGTTTCTTGGATACAAAACGGTAGTAGAGGTTCAGATGAGTAAAGAATCACAACTGGCAGAGTGTGACTTGCCACATCTATATTTGCCACTGAAACACCTCGCCAAATGGCAAATCGATTAAGAAGAAAAATCGTTGCAAAGATGGTTAGCGTGGCGACAACATAGAAATTAGGAAAAATAAACTCAAATGTTCCAACTAACCGATGTTTGATTTCCTTAATTCGAGGTTTCATCTCCCGCCCTAAAACACAATAACTCCAACTTATTGCGACAACGACAGAAGCAATCAATAAATATCGTAGGCTAAGTCGTAGGACAAAAAATACATAAATGAAAGCAATGGAACCCAGTAAGGTAAAAATGAAAAGACCAAAAAACACATTGAGCAAAATCGATAGGTTTTTCTTTTTAGATGCGCTGGTAAAAACTAGGCTTGATAGCCATCGATCAATAAGAAATCCCAAAGTTAAGATTAGTACTGCAATGCCAAGTTCAACCCAGGCTGATGCCAAAATCTCAGGAACAGATTTGCTTATTGAACTTGGTAGAAAACCAAATGAAAGATAATAGGCGGCACTAAAAGTCCACCCAAGAAAGTAACCCAATCCTGATAACACTGCCGTAGGTGCAAAAAGATTACGAAGCAAATCTTCAACAAGTTTATTGTTGGGTTGTCCTGCTTTGCTCTCATTAGTTGACGACTCTGTACTCAATTTTTCTCCAGAAAATGGTTCAATTTCTTTGGCAGGCTAACGGTTTGCGTTACCCGCGTGTGGGCGGGCGTGGACAATGTTTGAGATGTAGAAAAAACTCGAAGCCAGAAAAATGCTTGAAAATCGCGCAGAATCCCACACGTCGGGTGCACGCTTTGTTGGGCTGCCTTACACGGCTAGTTTTGATTTTAGTTTGGCACAACTCATGTTATAGAATTCATTTTCTGTAAAGAACACAATCAATACTTGATAATTCGGGCTTGAAATTTCATTTTGCACTCTAAGGATGTATTTTTCTACTTCCACTGGCGAGGGCGTCATTTTTTCTTGACCAACGATAAAAAGTACGGGTATTGCAGTTCTGTTTGTTTCTTGTTGGTATGAACGATTTGCATAAATAATTTTTTGCGCATTATCTCTTAACCACGGATATTTAAAGCCTTTTCGAATATATTTCACTTCAAAAATATAATCAGGTTTTGATGTTTTTGAAGCCATAACAATGTCTAGTGCAATTGGTCCTAAACGACGTTCTGGAAGTATGGTATGTGTGTCGCTAAAACAAGATACTAATAACCCTGTAACCCTTTTTTCAATTCTAATTGCACTTTCGACTATGCTGTTGATATTATCTGGCTTAAGTACTTCATCAAGTTCGGGAGTGATTTCGCGCCCTAAGCCTTCTTGACTATCTATTTCTAGTTGTGCTTTGATTTCCTGCTCGTGTTCTACTTTGATTTCTTGTTCAGATGAAACCCCAAGTTGTTTCTCAAGAGTTTTAATGTTTAATTCTGCCAATTTATCCAATGATAATTGTGTCTTTCGATACCACATTGCGCTGCCAGTTCCAAAGCCCACTAAACCTAAAACAAAAGATGCGATTGAAAATAAGGGAATGAAATTGAGTATATTCTGAATAGTTGCTTGTCGAGTTGCAATTATGCTTTGAGCCAGAGGAGTTAGTTTTGAGATTTCATCCACTGTTTTAAATAAGTCGAATGGCTCGCGTAAAAATAGCCAAGGAACTAAGGCGGCAAGGGTTATTAATGCGATTCCAGCCGATGCAATAAATTTATAAAAATCGCTATACTCAAATTTTGTCATAGAGTTAACTCATTCGATGTTGATTGGCAGCCCAACTATGTGTTAAGCAAGAATTTCTTGTAAAATATCCCTGTGCGGGATGTTATACAGAACGAACTCGTATAACAGGCTATATGCAAAATTATACGTCCATTTCATTCGAGAGGCAACCAAATGACCCAATCCGATCACCCTCAAAAGCCCAAAAAACTCCTCGACCAATACCGCGACGCCCTGCGCGTCAAGCAATACTCCCCCCGCACCGAAGACACTTACACCCTCTGGGTCAAGAACTACATCCTCTTCCACGACAAGCGCCACCCCAAAGACATGGGCCTTCCCGAAATCGGGCAATACCTTGCCCACCTCGCCGGCCAAAAGGAAGTCTCGGCTTCCACCCAAAACCAGGCATTCAGCGCCATCCTCTTCCTCTACCGCCACGTGCTCCACATCGAACTCGATGAACTCCAGCTTGCCGAATTGCGCCCCCAGCGCGCCAAAACCGTCCCGGTCGTTCTCTCCAAAGACGAAGTCAAGCGCCTCATCGCCAACCTCTCAGGGACGGACCAACTCATTGCCCAGGTCATGTATGGCGGCGGCCTGCGCCTGATGGAAACCATGCGATTGCGCGTCAAAGACCTGGACTTCGACAACCATCAGATCGTCGTCCGGGATGGGAAGGGGGAGAACGACCGCTTCACCATCCTTCCCGATACCCTCATCCAGCCTCTCGAACTTCACCTCGAATACGTCAAGGCCATCCACCAGAAAGACCTGGCCAACGGCTTCGGGTCGGTCTACCTGCCCTATGCCCTGGATCGTAAATACCGGAACGCAAACAGGGATTGGATCTGGCAATACGTCTTCCCCGCCTCCAATATCTCCAAAGACAAACGCAGCGGCATTACCCGGCGTCACCACCTCCACGAATCGTTCGCGCAAAAAGCGGTCAAAGAAGCCGCCCGCCTTGCCCATATAGACAAACACGTCACCCCCCACACCCTCCGCCATTCCTTCGCCACCCACCTGCTTCAGAACGGGTATGACATCCGAACCATCCAGGAACTCCTCGGCCATAAAGACGTGAAAACCACCATGATCTACACTCACGTGTTGCAGCGTGGCGGCCTCGCCGTCAAAAGCCCATTGGATACCTGATCCGATATCCACTTATCCGTTATCCCATCTGCTGACCCCAAACCAGATACTTCACGATTAAATCGTGAAGGTACACGATTGCAAACATGAAGGTACACGATTTAATCGTGAAGGTACACGTTTTACAACGAGAAGTATCACGATTCGCCCTATCCCCCCTGGTCCATCAAAACAGCCCCCCGGTTTCCATAAAACCGGGGGGCTGGGTGGGATCAGGCTTTTTCGAATTTCAGGATCTTGAGCACATCCTTGAACAAAAGCCCGGGGTTGAAACGCGCCTGGACCTTGCTGATCTTGGTTTCATTGACTTCCTCGGCGGTTTCCGAGCCGTCTCCAGTGTTGCGCAGCCAGAAACTGCCAAAATCCCCCAGTTCGACTACATTCCCTTTGGCAAGCTGCATCGGGATCAAGGCCAGCAGGCTTTCGTAAGCCGCCATCATGTCCATCGTGCTTAGGGTCGATTCCCGCGCAGCCATCTCGGCCAGTTCGCGCATCGTGACCCGCCCGCTGGCAACCACAGACGGGTAGAATTTCTTTGGCGCTTCCCGGTCGGTTGGATTGGCGCGCTCCACAATATTGTATTTCACAGTCATCGTCTTTTCTCCTTATGAATGGATTTTGTTTATCAGGGCCTCCTCGTCCAAAGGACGCCCTGTTTTACATAACTTGTATGCCTGTCATTGCGAGCAAAGCAAAGCAATCTTCACTGGACAGTATCGGTAAAATTAGCCTGTCACCGGTAAAGTCAACTGTATTGCCTGCAACAGGTATGGCGCTCCCCATCGGATGCTGGTATCGGGTTTTATAAGGGTTGGGAACTTCGCCTGATGACCCCGCTCTGGGTTAGGACTACTTTAGCAAATTACGCCCCCTCCAAACAAGTGACAAAGGTCAACTCCTGCCGGGAAGAACGTCACCCCACGCCCCACGCAACACGTAACACGCAACACGTTACACGTTACACGTACCATAATTCGTTGTAAAATAAACCATCATGCTCGAAAAACTCAAAGTCCTGTTCCTCGCCTCCGAAGCCGACCCGTTCGTCAAGGTCGGCGGGCTGGGTGACGTGGCCGGGTCGCTCCCTGCCGCGCTGCGCGCCCTCACCGCCGAAGCCGCCGGGGGCCAAAAGCTGGATGCGCGCCTGATGCTCCCGCTCCATCCGGTCATCCGCACCGACGGCGTAACCCTGCGCCCCGAAGCCGCCTTTTCGCTGGGCCACGCCTCCGGTGAGGTCCAGGCCCAGGTCTACGCCGCCGACCTGGACGGCCTGCCGGTCTATTTCATCTCCGCCGAACCGGTCAATGCCGTCCAGACGGTCTATTCGACCAACGCCAGCCTGGACGCCGGGAAATACGTCTTTTTCTCGCTGGCCGCCCTCGAAGCCGCCCGTCACCTGGGCTGGCAGCCGGAGATCGTCCACGCCAACGATTGGCACACCGCCCTGGCCTGCTATGCCCTCAAATTGCGCCGCAAGGATGACCCGCTTTACCGGGAGGCGCGTTCCCTGCTGACCGTCCACAACCTGCCTTTCATGGGACCCAATATCTCGGAGCAGCTCGCCGCTTTCGGCTTCGATCCGCCCGCCACCAGCCTGCCCTGGTGGGGCAACCCGCTCCCGCTGCCGCTCGGCTTGTGGGGCGCAGATGCCATCGTCGCCGTCTCGCCCACCTATGCGCGGGAGATGTTGACCCCGGCCGCGGGCTGCGGGCTGGAATCCTTCCTGTCGGAGCGGGCTTTGCAGATGTACGGCATCCTGAACGGGATAGATACCCGCCGCTTCGACCCCCGCGCCGACCCGGCGTTGGACAGGAACTACTCGCTGAAATCGCTCAAACCCCGCCAGGAAAACAAAGCGGGATTACAGCGCCAGCTGAAGTTACCCGTTTCTGCCGAAACCCCCATCCTGGCGGTCGTTTCGCGGCTCGACCCGCAAAAAGGGATGGACCTGGTCTTCGACGCCCTGCGCTTTATCGAAGGACTCGATTGGCAGGCCGTCTTGCTTGGAACCGGCGACCCCGAACTGGAGACCCAGGCCCGTCGGCTGCAAAAAGATTATCCCGACCGGGTGCGGGCCGAAGTCCGGTTCGACGCCCGCCTGGCAAACAGGATTTATGCCGGGGCCGACATCCTGATGATGCCCTCGCGCTACGAACCCTGCGGCCTGTCGCAGATGATTGCCATGCGTTATGGCTGCGTCCCGGTAGTGCGGGCCACCGGCGGGCTGGTGGATACCGTCCGGGATGGCGAGACGGGCTTTGCCTTTGCCGAAGCCTCGGCCGAAGCCCTGTCCCTGGCCCTACGGCGGGCCGTCTCGGTCTATCCTGATAAGAACGACTGGCAGGCCTTACAGGTCAACGGGATGTCGCGCGACTTCTCCTGGAAAGCCTTCGCCCGCCAGTATGCCGAGGTCTATCAAACCTTATTGAAAGGGAGAAACAACCACCGATGAAAACGAGAGCCGTCATCCTGGCGGGCGGTGAAGGCTCCCGCCTGAGCGTCCTGACCGCCAAGCGCACCAAGCCCGCTGTCCCGTTTGCGGGCAAATACCGTATCATTGATTTTGCCCTCTCCAACTGCGTCAACTCCGGCATTTTCGACGTGTTCGTCCTGGCCCAATACCGCCCCCAGTCGTTGATCGAACATATCGGCGCCGGCGCTCCCTGGGACCTGAACCGGGATTTCACCGGCGGGATCCGCATCCTCTCTCCCTACAAAGCCCGCCATAATTCGGATTGGTACGAGGGGACTGCGGACGCGGTCCAGCAGAACTTTACCTTCATCAAACGCGACAACCCGGACCTGGTGCTGATCCTGTCTGGCGACCACATCTACAACATGGACTACGACGCCATGATCGCCTTCCACCTCGACCACGAAGCAGACCTGACGATGGGCGCGATCCGCGTCCCCCTCGAGGAGGCCTCCCGCTTCGGCATCCTCGGCATGGATGCGAGTTACCGGGTCACTTCCTTCGTCGAAAAGCCTGCCAAACCGCCCTCCAATTTTGCCAATATGGGTGTCTACCTGTTCAACCTGGGCCTGCTCGACCGCGTCCTGTGGGAAGACCACCAGCGCAAAGGCTCGACCCACGATTTCGGCAAAGACATCCTGCCGCGCCTGGTCAAGAGCAAGGCCAACGTCTACGCCTTCCCGTACTCCGGCTATTGGATGGATGTAGGCACGCTCGACTCTTACTGGCAGGCGCACATGGACCTGCTCTCCCCGAACCCGCCGCTCAAACTCTACGACCGGCGCTGGGTCATCCACACCCGCACCGAGGAGCGGCCCCCGGTGCGCTTCCCCGAATGGGCCTCTGTTTACGCCAGCATGGTCGCCGACGGCTGCTTCATCCAGGAGAACGCCCGGGTCGAGAGCAGCGTGCTCTCGCCGGGAGTCCTGGTCCGGCCGGGGGCGGTGGTGCGCGAATCCATTTTGTTGACCGATTGCATCATCGAAAGCGGCGCGGTGGTCGAGCGCGCCATCCTGGATAAGCGCGTCTTTGTCGGCGCCAATGCCCGCGTCGGCGGCGGCATCGGCAGCCGGCCCGTCAAATTGGCCGTAGTTGGCAAGAACAGCCATCTGCCGCCCTGGCTGGTCGTCGAACCCGGGGCCGTCATCAGCAATGACGTGGTCGAATCCGACTTCGAATCCCAGACCATCCATTCCGATCAAACCATCATCACCAAGAGAAGGCCTTATGAAACTTGAACGCAGTTCCGGCATCCTGCTCCACCCCACCAGCCTGCCCGGCCCCTACGGCATCGGCGACCTCGGCCCGCAAGCCTATAAATTCCTCGATTTCCTGGCCGGGGCGGGCTGCAAGCTCTGGCAGGTGCTCCCCCTCGGACCCACCGGCTACGGCGACTCGCCTTACCAGTGCTTCTCGGCTTTTGCCGGGAACCCTTACCTGGTCAGCCCGGAGCGGCTGCTGGAAGAGGGCCTGCTCCACCCCAACGACCTGATCGAAGCGGTTGACTCTCCCGCCTCCCGCGTGGACCCTTCGGCTGCGCTCAGGGTAAACTTCGGCCGGATCATCCCCTGGAAGCTGAACCTGCTCGAACGGGCTTTCATCCGTTTCCAAAACCAGGCCTCCCCGGTCCTCCGCCAGGCTTTCGACGCCTTCCGCGCCGAACAGGCCGGCTGGCTCGAAGACTTTGCCCTGTTCATGGCGATCAAGGAGGCCAACGGCGGCGGCGGCTGGGACGGCTGGCCTGAACCCCTGCGCAAGCGTGACCCCCAGGCGCTGGCCGAAGCCCGCAGTTCGCTGGCGGATGCCGTTTTGCGCTTTACTTTTTACCAGTTCATCTTTTTCCGCCAGTGGGGGGCGGTCAAGGCTTATGCCGCCGGGCGCGGGATCAAGGTCATCGGCGACATCCCCATCTTCGTGGCCTACGACAGCGCCGACGTGTGGGCCAACCCCGGACTCTTCTACCTCGACGAGGACAGCCTGCCGGGCGTGGTGGCGGGCGTCCCCCCGGATTACTTCTCGCCTACCGGCCAACTGTGGGGTAACCCGCTCTACAACTGGGAAGCCCACAAGCGGACGGGCTACGGCTGGTGGCTGGAACGTTTCCGCGCCATCCTGTCCACGGTGGACATCGTCCGCCTGGATCATTTCCGGGGTTTCGCGGGGTATTGGGAGATCCCGGCAGGCGAGACGACCGCGGTTAAAGGGCGCTGGGTCCCCGGTCCCGGAACCGATTTCCTGCAAGCCGTCCGCAACGGCCTGGGAGTTTTACCCATCATCGCCGAAGACCTGGGCGAGATCACCCCGGATGTCATCGAACTGCGGGACCGCTTCGACCTGCCGGGGATGAAGATCCTCCAGTTCGGCTTCTCCGGCCCGGATAACGTCTTCCTGCCGCACCTGTATCCCGAAAACTGCGTCACCTACACCGGCACCCACGACAACGACACGGCCCGGGGCTGGTACGTCTCGGCCCCCGAAGCGGAAGCCGACTTTGCCCGCCGCTACCTCCGCACCGACGGCCATGACTTCGCCTGGGACCTGGTCCGGGCTTGCTGGTCGTCCACGGCGGTCTTCGCCCTGGCCCCCATGCAAGACCTGCTCAACCTGGGTACCGATGCCCGCATGAACTTCCCCAGCAAACTGGGCGGCAACTGGGAATGGCGCATGAAGGAGGAAGACCTCAGCCCCGAACTGCGGGACAGGCTGAAGGAATTGAATTATTTGTATTTGCGGTAGCCCGCAAGGGGACGCGCCCGCGCTCTCTGGCTCGAAGCCCTGCCGCCCTGAGAAAGTGTTTGAAAAGCCTGCATTTTCACCACGAAGACACGAAGTCACAAAGACTCAAAAGGGAAAATATTTTGGCTCTTCAGGTTTAAGTGGGGTAAAAACCCGCTTTACCACCGAGCACACGGAGAGCACGGAGATTTTAAATGTTTTTCTCTGTGGACTCTGTGATCTCTGTGGTGAAAAAATGGGCGACCCCATAAAATATCAAAGAGCCAATGTTTTGTGACTTCGCGACCTGGTGGCTTGGTGATAAGGCTTTCAAACACTCTCTGAGCGGAGGGCGAAGCGTATTTTGCGCCGCCCGCAGTCGAAGAGCCTGCCCTGCGAAGTCCCAGCGCTCTTCTGGGGAGCTTGTCGAAGAGGCGCTCCGCTCAATCAAGGCTGAGACTCTCCATGCTCAGGTGCCCAGCAACTCAGTGATCAGTTGATCCGCATTCTTATGATTGGCGCGTTGCCGGCAAAGGTCCAGGCCATCTGGGCCAAGCTTGTTTTCCAGGCTGGCTTCGAGCGCCGCTGCCTGGGCATGGGCTTCCTGGCCGATATTCTCCTGGGCTAAAACCCAGTTGGTCAACTCGGCAGACCGGGACGCATCCCCTGTTTTTTCGAAATAGTCGGCAAACCCGAGCAGGATGTTGAAGATCAGCCCGCTAGCCTGGGCCTCCAGCGCCATTTGTAACGCCTCACAGTAATAACTCCGGGCCTGGGCGAAATTTCCCATTTCGGTGTTGAGCGCGCCGATTTCCAGTAAAGAGTGCAGGACAGCCACGCGGTTCCCGGTCTCGCGTTTGAGCGCCAGGCTTTCTTCGATCATTTCCCTGGCGCGCTCATAGTCCCCCAGCTTGCGGGCGACCATCGCCAGGTTGTTCAGGCAGGCCGAGATTCCGTAGGGGTAATTTAGCTCACGGTAGTGGTTCAGGCTTTCCTGGTAGCGCCGTTCCGCAAGGGTGAAATTGCCTTGTTCATAGTATATGGCTCCCTGGTTGATCAACACCTTGGCGATCCCGAAGGGATTTTCCAGTTGCCGGTAGAGCGCCAGGCTTTCGGCATAGAGCAAATTGGCCGCCTCGAAATCGCCGTTCAGGTCACAGATCACGCTTGCCAGGGTGCCCAGGGCCTGGGCCAGGTCTGGCAGGGACTCTGAGCCGCGCGCAAGTTCGATGGCTGATCTGGCGGTTTTCTCCGCTTCGGCGTAATCTCCCTGCCAATAAGACACCCGGCTTGATAATTCCAGCGCATAGGCCAGTTCCTGGCGGGCCTCGATGGTCCGCAAAATGGCGATGGCTTTATTCAGCAATTGCTCCGCGGCTTCCAGGTCGCCAAGCCAGAAGATGAAATCGGCGATGCAGCTTTGCAGGCGCGCTGATATCAATTGGTGCTGCGGGGATTTATCCAATGCCTCGACAGCCTTCAAAGCGGACTCGAATACCGCCTGTCCTTCAGCAAACCGGTTGCGCGCCCAATAGTAGATAAAGACACCCTCCAGCGCCTCGCTGAGGAGCGCCGCCTCTTTCCGGGCAACGGCCCAATCCCAGGCGGCGCGCACATCCTCGATGATGCGCCCGGCTTCATCCAGGGAGGCCGCTTTATATTGGACGGTCAATGCGTATTCGCGCTCCTTCAAGAAACGGGAAAAATAAAGAGCATGGTTTCGGTGGGTGTCCTGTTCCTCGACGGGATCAGCAGCCAGTTCCTGGGCCAGGAATTGCTTGAGCAGCAAGTGCAGGCTGTATTGCCCGCCGACATCCAGGTGCAGGAAGGATTTATTTACCAGGGAGGCGAGCTGGTGAGGCGCGGCCTGGGCAATTTCGCGGGCGGCGGCCCGGCTGAAGGCCGTTCGGAACACCGAGAGCCTGGATAATACGGTCCGCTCCTCGGCCGGGAGCAATTTCCAGGAATGCTCGAAAACAGCCCGCAAACTCTGGTGGCGGCCGGGCATATCCCGCAGGGAAGTGACCAGGAAATCGAGATCGGCCTCGATCCCCTCTGCGATTGCCTGACAGGTGAGCTGGTCCACCCAGCCCGAGGCCAGTTCGATCCCCAGGGGGATGCCGCCGACCAGCTTGCAGATCTGGGCAATGTGCGGGTAGTCGTCCTCCCGCGCAGGGAAATTGGTCTCGACCTGCCGGGCGCGGCGAACGAAAAGCTGGATGGCAGCGTATCGTTCCAGGGTTTCGGCGTTTACGGCTGCTCCATCCGGCGGACAAGGGAGGCCTTCGACCGGATAGACCCACTCGGCCCGCAGGCTCAAACGCTCGCGGGAAGTGACCAGAAATTTAACGTTGGGGCCGTCTTTCAAAATTGTGTTTATTAAGCGGATGGCTGTATCGTTGCTGTCGAACCTCGGTGAAAAAAGGTGCTCGAAATTATCGAGCACCAGCAAAATGGATTTTTCCCGCAGGTAATCGAGCAATTGAGCCTCGGGGTCGCTGCCCGGGGGGATCGGCAGGGCATCGAAGATCGCCGGGAGGATTTGGCCGGGATGGCGTAGCGGCGCTAATGGGACCCAGAATACGCCGTGCCAGAAATCTTCCAGGCGCTCCCGGGCAGACTGCAAGGCCAGGGCCGTTTTCCCTATCCCGCCAATCCCGGCCAGGGTCAGCAGGCGGCAATCGGGGTTTGCCAGGAGCCTGCCGATCTCGTTCAATTCCACCTGCCGCCCGACCAGGCGCTGCTGTTGCGCCGGGAGGTTGTGCGGGCGGGTGCTCCCGGCCGAACGAATGCGCTGGTAGAGCAATTGGGTTTTGTTGTCGGGTTCGATCCCCAGTTCATCTGCAAGGATTCGGCGGCAGCGCTCATATTGGGCCAGGGCCGCGCTGCGCTGGCCGCTGTGCGCCAGGCTTTCCATGATGGCGCAATGGGCCTCTTCACGATAAGGTTCCAGTTCCACCTGGCGGAGGGCGTGTTTCTGCGCCAGAACGTACTCCCCCTGACGCAGGTAGTATTGGGTCAGTTCGTGGAGGGCAGACAACATCCGGGTATGGAGGTTTTCCCGGATGGTCAGCAGCCATTCCTCGAATTCCAGGCTGTCCACCGTTAATCCCTGGAGGAAGCTGCCCCGGTAAAGAGCTGTGGCCTCCTCAAGGTCATGGATGCAAGACTCGAAGCGCAACCGGGTATGGTCCAGGGTCGCGTCCAGCCGGGATTTGAGTTGGTCCACGTCCAACCAGAAATTACCCTCCGGGTCGAATTGCACGGTATCGTTCTGGAGGATCAAATAGGGATGTGAAGCGGTGTCGCAGAGGGCTTTTCGCAGGGTGGAAAGGGCTTTACGCAGGTTCGTCCGGGCTGTGTTGGCGTCGGCGTCGGGCCAGAGCAGGCTCCCCAGGATTTCACGCGAATGAGGGGAATGGTGCTCCACGGCCAAATAAGACAGCAGGGCGCGCACTTTGTCATATCCAAACCCCGTTACCGGTTCATCGCGCCCCTTCGACTGCCCTGCCAGCGTGACCTGGAATGGTCCAAGCAAGTAAAGCCTGAGAACCTCCATACAAAAATTATACATGGAAAGGGCGTAAAGTGCATTTTTTCACGCCTTTTTCACGCCAAATTGAAATAATGAAAGCGATGACAAAATCGGATAAGCCAAAACATCTCTCCCGGTATCGTTCCTTTTTACTCCGCCTTTGGATGGAGGACGCCCGGAGCAAGACGCCGTGGCGGATAGTTTTGATAAACATCCAGACGGGCAGCCGGCGGGGCTTTGTGGATTTCGAACAACTGGTGAAATTTCTTGAGAGAGAAAAGCCCGAGGAGCAAGACACAGACCCGGAGGAGAATGCTTATCTGACCTGAAAATTGGCTCTCCCTGAGCCGGCTCTCAGTCATCTGAAACCTGTCCCGAAGGTGGCGGCAAGCCGGTGCCCCATCTCGCCTGTCACACAAGGAGAAATACAAGGAGAAATACGATGAGAAATACGATGAAACGCCTTATGCCAATCCTGATGGTATCGTTCTTGCTGGCCTTGCCGGCCCTGGCCTGCGGCGGATCGGGGACGCCTGCGGAAGTTCCCACCCTCGCGGCAAGCGCCACGCCCGCGCCTGATCCCACGCTTTCGGCTGGGGATCACGTCGAGCGAGGCATTGCGTTTTCCGGCGATGGGGACGTGGAGGCTGCCATTGGTGAATTCGAGGCTGCTCTCGAACTGGATCCGGGAAATGCCGAGGCGCACGTGAAACTGGGCCTGATCTTCATTGACAAGGCCCGCTACGCCGAAGCCGCCACCCATTTCGAGGCCGCCCTGGCCGCCGAACCGGATAACGACGCCGCCAGCGGAGGGTTGTGTGTGGCCTATGCCTTCGACCAGCCGGACCGCGCCGAAGCGCAATGCCAGGCTGCCCTCGAACGCCAGCCGAATAATGCGGATGTCCACAACGGATTGGGGATTGCTCTCGCCATGCAAAGACGGTACGACGAGGCCGTTGTCGCCTTCAAGGAAGCCATCCGGCTGGCGTCCGATCACCCCTGGGCGCACAACAACCTGGGCTATACCTATTTGCAACAGGGCCGCCTGGACGAAGCCATTGCAGAATTGAACGTGGCCCTGCGCCTCAACCCCGAAAATGCGCTGGCGCACAACAACCTGGGGATTGCCTATGCGCGGCAAGGGAAGTATGACCAGGCCATCCCCGCCTATGAAAAAGCCTTGGAGATTGACCCATCCATCGCTGGCGCATATTACGATTTGGGGTTGATCTACCGCGACCTGGGGCAGAATGAGAATGCCATCGCCTCCTTCGGGAAATACCTGGAGCTATACCCCGACACGTCAGAGCGCGCCAATGTGGATGCCATGATTGCCGAACTGCAACAACCGGCCGCTCCCGGCACTTACATCCAATTCGATGACGCCCTGGATTACGACAGCGATGATGACGCCGACTTCTTCTCGTTCTTCAATTCCCCGGCTTCTTTCTTCGGAAACGGTGAAGATACGATCACTGTCACCGTCCAGCCGCAAGAGGGCCTGGATGTCTCCATCACCGTGCTGGACACTTCCACCAGCAACAAGATCGTCCTGGCGGACGTGAACGAGACCGGCCTGGGAGGGGAGGAACACCTCACGCTGACTCTGCCCGATCCGGGATCCGCAATGGGTGTGTTCATGATCTCCATCATCGCGGTGGACGGCAGCGGAGACTATCACGCCTCCTTCGGCGGTTCCCCGGCTGTCGGGTTTTTCGTCTCGGACGGATGGGAAGTCAACGGGGTCTTGGGAGATCAATCCGCCCTGTTTGTCGTTGTCAGCGCCCTGGGCGGTTCCGGCAAAGTCATTGCGATCGAAGCTACTCCCCGCCAGGAGGACAACCTCGACCTGTTCATTACGGCCGTCGATACGTCCAGCAACAAGAACATGGGCACGCTCAACGATGGAGGGGTCGGCGAAGCGGAGGGCGATTCCTTCACTGCGGGCAATTCGGTCTATCTCTTCATCATCGGCGACCAGGAGGGCCATCCCGGGCGGGTTGTCATCAAATATCACCAATAACCCCCGGCGACCGAAACGGTCAATCGCGGAAGAGGCTTCCTGCTTGCTCAGAATTTGCCAGGTGAGTGTGGAACGCGGCGGCGTACTCGAAGAGTTTGCCAACGCTTTCCCATTCACCTGGCCTTTGGATGTGCCAGCGGAACGAAAGGTCGCTCCCCTGCTGCCGGATCAGCAACTCGCTGGCCAGGCCGTCGAATGCGAACACCGGTTTGCGCGGGGCGGAAACAGTCATAGCCTGCATGAGCCGGAGGAGTTCAGCGCTTTCGTCAGGCGACAACCGGTAAACAGGCGATTGGCCCTGGCGGAGTTCGAACTCAGGCTCGTCGAGCGAACCAAGATTGACGAAATGCAGCGTGAAAGCCAACGGGTCCGTTTCACGGCGGATGGGGAAATCCGGCCCGTTCGACAAATCAATGATAATGCGGCGGAACGTGAGGAACGCCATGGGGCAACTCCTTTCAGGCTCGAAAAATCGCTGGCTCATTGTAAATCTCCGCCCATCTGTTATCCGAATAATTAGTTCTTAAATTCTTTTTTGTTTTCAAGTAAGCGCAATTGCTGGACAATATTTTGACTTTTTTCAAGTTTACGCTTTTCCACCATGCCAGTGTTGCGGGCTGCGGCGGTCACCTCGCCCCAACTTATAAAGTATTTATCGTAATATTCAATGGGATATTTTCCAAATTGTATAAGTTCGCCTCGTGATGGAATATGTCCGATTTCGCCAGCGACCCGCTTTACTTCCAACTGTAAAGTTTTCTTGGGAACCTTATAAACTTGTTTCTTCAGCCGAGGAACAGGGCTGTTCTTGCTCGTCAAAAGCCGTTCCATTTTTCGGAATGGGTCCAAACCATCAAAAATTTCTTGATGCCTTTCATTGGACAAACGCCAATATTTTTCTGACGCTTCAATTCCCACATATTTCCTGCCAAGTTGGTGGGCGGCCAGTGTTGTTGTGCCAGAGCCATTGAAACAATCCAGTACACTTTCATTAGGCTTAGTAAAAATTGAAATTATGCGATACATCAAATGCGGCGGCAATTGAGTTGGGTGATCGACTCGCCTGCTATTATGCTTTAGGCGGTGGATATCGCTCCATACGTCAGTCAATCTTGTTCTGTCGTTAATTTTTGCGGCAATTCGGGTATCAACGCAGTTTTCTCGTAAACAAAAACCATCTGCCAAAGGTTCAAAGGCATTAAAAGTTTTTGGTGCACTTGACAAGCGAATATGGGTTGACTCACCTGTGAAACACGGGAGTTCTCTTGACTCGCCTTTTGTGAAGCAAAGGATTGTGTAATGCGCTGGCATTATCAAGCGTACAGGGAACGCCAAAGCGTCCCAAACAATCCAATTTTGATATTTCAAAATCGTTTGCGTATAAAGAAAGTGCCTGATTGCCCAGATGGGAATATTCAACAGGGCAAGAGTCCGCCCGGGCTTGAGCACACGGGACAACTCATAAATCCATTCATCGCACCATTTGAAGTAATCTTGAATCTCTAAATCATCCGAGTAGCCAGAGTACTTCTTTTTCAAATTGTATGGTGGATCAACAAAGGCAAAATCAATAGAGTTGTCCGGGATGGTGTGCAATTCTTCAAGGCAATCCCCATTTAAGATTTTATTCATCAATTCTTGAGGGAGTTGATTCTCTTGAAATTCAAAGTGAACGATTGGGTGAAATTGGCGATACAAGCCAAGAGGTTTCATGTCAATGACGGTTAGGGATTTATATGGCTCCAAGCCAAAAAGGTCTGCAAGCCGCTCAAGCACTTCGCTTAAATCACCGCCCAGGTCGCAAGCAATGTCCCGCCAAACATCAGAAATTAAAGTGCCCGCTTCGTGATAAGTGTGTTTTTTCCCGCCATAATCTTTTGTTGTCTTATCGCATACGGGGCAATAGGTGTATTCGATTCGTGTTTTTGTGTGGCGTAAGGATGCTTTATAGCCCGTGTAAACCAAGGCTCCGAAGTGCTGATGAGGTAATCTCCGCTGATCTCCATCAATAACGGTTTCTCTTTTTATTGCAATCCAGTGCTGATACATAAATTTATCAGGCATTTTGGATTGCACCTGAACAAGGTCTATGACTTCTCCTAAGACAACCAGAGTGACATTTTCGCCAAGATTTTTCGATGCTTCTGCAATCAAGTCTCCGACCCCTTGCAACGGTTGGTTAAGTTGAGTGGGTTCCTGGCTGGCAGGCAAAGCGATTACACAGACATCGCTTGAATCCTTGCAAGCCGAGAAGAGTTCATCCCGGTTCGTGGCTAATGAATGCACAATTTCTAGAGTTCGACTGTTTTCGGAAAAATGGGCCATTTTAGAACTGCTCTCTCAAAAATTGGCACAATATGTCAAGTTCATTGCGGGAAAACGCAACCGTACAATGGCTAAAAGAGCAAATAGTCCGCAGAGCAGTCTCTCGCTGAAAATTTCCTGCGCCATCTAAAACATAGGCGATTTTGTGCCCTGCCTTTTCAGCCTGCTCATAACGCGTTTGTGCTTGTCCTGATTTGCGCTCAATTGTGCTGTTCGTAGTTACCTGGAAACTAACTTCGATAGCAACGCATTTTTTGCCATCAGTGACAACCAAATCGAATGATGTCATTCGTCCTGTAGCGCTATCCGTGTGAGTAACATTTGGCAATCGGCCACCATGATGAACTTCCACATTTTCCGAATCCAAATGCTCGGAAATGTAATCGGCAACAAATCTCTGGGCAATCTGTCCGAGATTATTAGCCGTTGCGCCGCCTGTAATTCGGCTCACCCAGATATAGCGCTGTTTGACAAATGTTGCGAGTTCATTCGCCTTACCCAGATACTCGCCGATTTCACATCTTGCTAAAGCCGAAGCGACATCCTGATTTTCAGCGCTGTGCGCGCTTCCAAATAAAAGCAAAGCGATGGCGTCTTTCTGTAACTCATCCAGTGGATGAATGTTGAGCAATTCCTTGCCGTCAATTTTCAAGGCTTTGTTGCTGAATTTTTGCTTTGGGGCTGCGCGAAATTTATAGGTCTGCTGTTTGTCGCCCCAGAAATAATGCAATTCACCCGAAGGAAAAAGCGTTTCGAATTCCGCGCTGACTCTCTGAAGCATTTCGCCGCCGAAATCGGCAAGGATGACAAGATGTTTCAAAAACAGGTTGGCAGGCAAACTTGCTGATTCTATGACCGTGAACAGGTTTTCAAGACTTGGCGTTTCCACACCGATAATGTTGATGAACTGGTCTTGGGTCTTGAGCAAAAGCGGGATTATGCTTAACTTCGACTCGATTTCCGAAAGTTCGGCTGGCCAAAATTTCGAGGCAACGGATTCGAGTTGTTCAAATGTTCTAGCGTAATTTGCAGACATTACGAAATACCCTTCGCAAGATGAGTTTCAGATTGGCATGATGTGTCAGACGAAAACATTATAGCCGATACCCCAAAAAACGAGTCGATGGAGGGTTTAAATCGTCCGGGCAGACGATTTTACTCAGGGCGCACTTCGTTTTGGAACTCATCAACGGTATGAAATGATCCCTCCCGTCCCGATCCCGACCTGCCGGGCGCAATGGCCGCACCTCAACCCATCTCCCTGCGCCTCGAAGCCGGTCGCCCCGCACACGGCGCAGACCAGCACGTCTTCGAGCCGCCTGTCCCCGGCGGGATGCAAGCCCCCCGGCCTGACCGCCCGCACCCGGTCGAACAGACGCCACCAGGGGACGATCTCGACCTGCCCGAAGCCAGTCTGCTCCAGCAGGCGGGTGAACGCCTCCACGCTGCGGACCTTGGCCTTGCGCCCCGACGCCTCTGCGCCGCGCGACGACAGGAAGGCCCCGCCCGGTTTGAGCACCCGGTACAACTCCCGCAGCGGGGCTTCCATTTCGGCCATCACCTCCAGGGCCTCCAGGCAGGTTACAGCGTCGAAGGTCGCATCAGGGAAAGGCAGCGGGAAATCGGTGTAGTGTAGCAGCGTGACGCGGTCGCCGCACCCGGCCAGTTTGCCGGCGGCGATCTCCAGCATCCCGTCCGAAATGTCCATGGCGACCACTCGCCCGGCGAAACCCGGCTGCCGGCAGAGGGCCAGCGGCAGGCGGCCTGTCCCGGTGGCTACGTCCAGGATGAAGGGCCGTTCGGCCCCGGCCAGCATCCCCAGCAACGGGCGGGCCAGCATCTCTGCGTCCCGGGCCTGGCTCTCGGCCTTCCCGGCGTCGTACTTCCCGGCCCAGCGGTCGTACAGCCAGCCCTGGAGCCGCGCCCCCAGCCGCGCCCCCTCGTAAAAATAGACTTCCCGGTCAATGAAATACAAGATTCCGGCAACGAGAACGATCCCGACGATCCAGTAAACGATGGTCATGGTGACTCCTTGAGGGCGCGAATGCGTCGCACCACCCTAAACGGAATTATTCAAAGCTTCGGACTTTTCACGAAACGGGATGATCCACCCGGTAAGGTGCGACGCATCCTCACGCAGCCTCCACCTTGCGGATCGAAGCGAAAGCGTACCCGGACCCGAAGGCTGCCGCCGCGCCGACCGCGGCGAGCGCCAGCCCGAGCGGGATCCCGGAGGCGGCCCCGGGGCTGGTCCCGCCAAAATAGCGGAGCAACGGCCCAAGTCCCCGCTCCGCCAGCGGCCCCGAGACCAGGATCCCGGTCAGGTAGGGGAGTTGCACCAGCAGGTGACGGGCGGCGAAGACGCGTCCCTGCACATCCGCCTCCACTTTCGACTGCCAGATGGCAATGTTGCCGCTCTCGACGAACGGTTCGAAAAATGAAAAGAAGAAACTGCCGATGGCCCAGGCGAGCAGGGCGCGTCCCAGCCCCAGCCACAGGATGCCCATCAGCCCCGCCCCGATGCCGCCCAGCAGCACCCCGTGGATGCGGCGCTTCGGCCCGCCCCAGAAGGCCAGCAG
>DIDQ01000123.1:2397-2954 GCA_002418215.1 Anaerolineales bacterium UBA5796 | reverse complement strand
CCCCGGGCCGGGTCCCGTGACGAGCCGCGCCACACCGGCGGCAGCCTGACCCTGTCTGGCCTGCGGGCCGACGGGAGCAGCTTCCCGGTCGAGGCCAGGTTGAGCGCGGTCGAAACCGGAGATGGGTTGCTGATGATGGCCTCCCTCCGCGACATTTCCGCAAGGGGACCCGCCGGGGACAGGCTCAACAAAAGCGAGGAACGTTTCCGCCAAATGGTGGAGGCCGCGCCGAGCGCGATGGTGGCGGTGGACCACGCGGGGAGGATCACCCAGGCCAACGCCAGGGCCCAGGCCCTGTTCGGCTACGGCGCGGACGAACTGCTGGGGCAGCCGGTGGAGATGCTCGTCCCGGAGCGCTTCCGGGGCGGGCACGAAAAGTACCGCCGGGTCTTTACAGCCCAGCCTTCGGGACGGCCGATGGGGGCCGGGCGCGACCTGTTCGGCCGGCGCAAGGACGGGCGCGAGGTCCCTATCGAGATCGGGCTGACGCCTTACGAGGGTCCCGAAGGGACGTTCACCCTGGCGCTGATCATTGACATCACCGAACGCAAGCAGGC
>DIDQ01000123.1:1598-2362 GCA_002418215.1 Anaerolineales bacterium UBA5796 | reverse complement strand
GAAGCAGCCCTGCGCGAGAGTGAAGAGAAACTGCGATTGTTCAGCGAACACGCGCCGGCTTCCCTGGCGATGCTCGACCGTGAAATGCGTTACCTGGCGGTCAGTAACCGCTGGTTGGCGGATTATGCCCTCGGAGACATGGATATCCTTGGTCGGTCTCACTACGAAATCTTCCCCGAGATCCCGGAGCGTTGGAAGGAAATCCATCGTCGCTGTCTGGCCGGTGAAGTGATCCGGGCCGATGAAGACGAGTTCGTCCGGGAGAATGGCCTGGTTCAATGGCTGACGTGGGAGGTGCGGCCCTGGTACACAGCCGA
Organism: Anaerolineales bacterium UBA5796; assembly: GCA_002418215.1. Lineage (GTDB taxonomy): Bacteria > Chloroflexota > Anaerolineae > Anaerolineales > Villigracilaceae > UBA5796. The sequence goes on along the minus strand of DIDQ01000123.1, from coordinate 2,045 downwards.
CGGTTCGATTGGGGGGATCGTGATCTTCTCCGAGGATATTTCCGAGCGCAAGCGGACGGAGGAGGCATTGAAGGAAAGCGAAGAACGCTTCCGTAAAGCCGTTGTGGAAGCCCCCACCCCAATTTTGATCCACGATGAAGACGGCCGTAACATCGCCATCAGCAAAGGCTGGACGAAGTATTCCGGCTATACGCTCGAAGATATCCCCAAGATCAACGACTGGACCCAAAAAGCGTATGGCGAAAAAAGCAGCTTCATATCGGAGTACATTGACAAGCTATTCGAAATCAATGAAACGGTTGAAAACGGGGAATGGGTCATCACTACCAAGAGCGGGGATGAAAGGATTTGGGCTTTTTACACGACACCCATCGGGAAGTCTGTCAACGGCAGCCGCATTCTCCTCAGCATGGCCATGGATGTGACGGAATGGAAAAAGGCCGAAGA
>DIDQ01000123.1:0-1509 GCA_002418215.1 Anaerolineales bacterium UBA5796 | reverse complement strand
CCAACAAGGAACTGGAATCCTTCTCGTATTCCGTCTCCCACGACCTGCGCGCCCCTCTGCGGGCCATAGACGGGTTCAGCCTGGTGCTCCTGGAAGATTACGCCGACCTGCTCCCGGAGGACGGGCGGGATGCCCTGTCCCGGGTGCGGGCGGCCGCCCAGCGTATGGCGGTGCTCATTGATGACCTGCTCAGTCTCTCGCTCGTGACACGCATGCCGATGAAGACGGTCCCTGTGGATTTGAGCAGACTCGCACGAGGTATCGTTGCCGAGCTGCACGGTACCCAGCCCGAACGCAGTGTAAGATTTGATATTGCGTCGAACCTGAAAGCACAGGGAGATACGCACCTTCTAAGGGTCGTTTTGCAAAACCTGTTGAGCAACGCCTGGAAATACACCTCCAAACGGGAACAGGCTGAAATCGAATTCGGGGCAAATCGGGAGGGTCATGAAACCGTTTATTTCGTCCGCGACAACGGCGCAGGTTTCGACATGGCGTATGCCGATAAGTTATTTGGCGCCTTCCAGCGTCTCCATGCTGTGACCGATTTTCCAGGGACGGGCATCGGGCTTGCAACCGTCCAACGGATCATTCGTCGCCATGGCGGGCGCATCTGGGCCGATGCGCAGGTTGACCTTGGCGCAACCTTCTACTTCACCCTGCCCAGCCCGGAACACGTCGGGGGCGCAGCGCAAGATAAGGAATCCATCGCCAGGCGGGTAGAGGAGCTTGTTTAATGACGAGGCTTTTATGGCACTCCGGTCTACGATACTGATCGGCGCACTTTTCTCCCTGCTTGCCGCCGGTATTTATGGGCTTGTCGGCTGGCGTTTAAGCAAACGCGCTGTACCTTCTTCGGATGCCAGGCAGGCTTGGCGGTTATTCGTCCTATGGTGGTATGGGCTGGCTGCCACGACCCTGATCAACGGCCTGCAGAGCTTGTTTGGCGCGCTTGGCCTGACGGACCTTCCCATCTTCTTGACCACCACCTATGTTAATCTCCTGGTCATCTGCGCCGCGTTATTGGGTCTCCTGTATTATCTAATTTACCTGTTTACGGGAAACAGGCGCACGCTCTTGCCCCTGTCCATTTTCTATGCGGCCTACTACGTTCTGCTTGTTTATTTCGTGACCGCCAGGATCCCCAGCCACGTAGATGTGGGACGCTGGAGCGTGACGGTGGCCTACCGCGTCCCTCTTACAGGACCTTTCTTTTCGATCCTGATAACCTTGCTCCTGACCCCCCAAATTATTGGCGGGCTTGCGTATTTCGCTCTGTATTTTCGCGTGCGCGGGGTGACGCAAAGGTACCGCATCTTGCTGGTATCGTGGAGCATTGTCATCTGGTTCACGAGTCCCCTTTTCGCCCTGGCCGGGAGATCGGCGGAACAGGACTGGTGGCAGCTTGCGAGTCGGTTCATCGGGTTGACCGCCGCCCTCGTCATTCTCATGGCCTATCTGCCGCCGCGTTGGTTGAAACAACGCTACGGCATCGCTTCCATCAACGAT
>DIDQ01000116.1 GCA_002418215.1 Anaerolineales bacterium UBA5796 | reverse complement strand
TATCAAGGTGGCAACTTAGGTTAATTATCTCTTCCTATATAACCTTTGACAACCAATATTTCTTTAGTTTCAACAACAAGCGCCTTTGCTTCTAATCTCCAAGTATTATTTCCAAACAGCTTCCAAGATACAGAAGCCGTAATAATCTTCCTAGCGATCACTAATTTGTCAGCTTCTTGTCTTGTTATTTTCGGGGCCATGGCGATAACCACCCTTTCTCAGGTTGGGTTTTATAAAGTTATAATACAATATTCTAATGGCGCGGTCAATTGCCAATTGTCACTCTTTGATAACCAAAAAGATAACTTTTTCAAACATATTTCAAGCAACAAATGTCAACCCAATCCCGAATCGAGTGGACAGAGTCCACCTGGAACCCCCTCACCGGCTGCACCAAGGTCAGTCCCGGCTGTAAGCACTGCTACGCCGAGCGCATGGCGAAGCGTTTACAGGCTATGGGACAGCCCAACTATGTCAACGGCTTCAAGTTGACTATGCACGAACATGTGCTCGAAAAACCGCTGGAATGGAAAAAGCCGCAGGTCATCTTCGTCAACTCGATGAGCGACCTGTTCCACAAGGACGTGCCGCTGGAATTCATCCAGCGAGTATTCGATGTGATGAAGCGCGCCCACTGGCACCAATTCCAGGTCTTGACCAAACGCTCCGAGCGCCTGCGGGAACTCAGTCCACAACTGGAATGGGCCGACAACGTCTGGATGGGCGTCAGCGTGGAGAACGCCGACTACACCTTCCGTATTGACGATTTGCGAGAAACAGGGGCAAAGATCAAATTCCTGTCGGTCGAGCCGTTATTAGGTCCGTTACCAATGCTCAACTTGGAAGGCATCAACTGGGTCATCGTCGGCGGCGAATCCGGGCCGGGGGCGCGTCCGCTGCTGAAGGAATGGGTCATCGGCGTGCGGGACCAATGTCTCGTAGCCAGGGTGCCGTTCTTCTTCAAGCAATGGGGCGGCGTCCAGAAGAAAAAGGCGGGGCGTGAACTCGACGGCCGCACCTGGGACGAGATGCCGGTCAGCAGCGATATGGTCAGGGCATAGTCCAACAAAAAATCCTCGGTCGTTCTCGCCGAGAATTTTGCTTTATTTCAAGAATACAATCAGGCTGTTGCGCGTGGCCGTGACATGATTTTGGGATGTCTCAACCTTGAACGAACGGGAGCTAATTCGCCCACATCCACAAAAACGACGTTGCCGGCTTCTTTGGGAGCGTTCTTGAGCATGAAACCGTTATACCCCGTATCGCGGCTATCCAAAAGGATGACTTCTGCTTCGGGTGGGAATTTCTCGGCAAAGTCGGGATGATCCATCAGGTAACGAAGCGATCTTTCCATTCTTTGGATTATGCCAAATACGATGCGACCCTGATCCGCGACGCGGCAGTTCTTCGCAACCGAGCGCTTTGAGTTTCTTCGATGCTTCGCGGTATTTCATACAGCTAATACAGTTTCAATCCAAAGTGGTGAATCTTCCTGTGCGGGCTGTAATGCGGACGGTAATGGACGCTTCAATTGCTTGAATCCATCCACAATCGCCGCCAGCGCGTCATTCGCATTTTTCAGAGCATCCTGTACATCTTCGCCTTCGGTGATCAATTCAGGTAAAAGCGGACAGGTAACAACATACCCACCTTCGGGTTGCGGTTCCAAGACAAGAGGCAACTTGTAAATCTGGCTCATTTTTACTCCTGTTTTCTCTGGTCAAAGTATAGTCTAATTTCCTGCTTTTTGAGCCACTACCAATCCCCTGATCTTCCCCACTACCGCGGACAGGTTCCTTCATAACATCATCGTTCCAAAAGGGCCAGGATGAATGATGAAGGATGAATTTACGAAGTCCGTTTATATCCGCGAATCCGTGACAAAGTCCGTTGACCACCTTCTCCCGCCGTTCATCTTCCTCTTTCTGCAAATCGTGGACATCGCCATCCACCTCAACAACCAGCCCCACCCTGTGACAGTAGAAATCGACAATGAATCCCTGAATGACCTGCTGCCTCCGAAAGCGGACTCCCAGCTTATTCGCCCGTAATTCTTCCCACAAGATTTTCTCGGCAAGTGTCATTTCACGGTGGGTTCTTGTAATGCGGTACATATATGAACATGATTGAGTTTTCCGCATATTATTGCGGATTATCCGCAAAATCACACAAAAAAGCAAAATTAGAACAGTTATTTCATTGACATTTTACGGATTTTCCGTAAAATACTCTTTAAAATTAGGAGAAAAAATGATAATCGAATTTCGCTTCAAGAACTTCAAGTCCTTTAGGGATGAGGCTGTCTTGAATTTTGTTGCAAGTGCAGATAAAAAACTTCCTGAAAATCTATTGATTTGCCCAGATGATAAATCTTCAAAGTTATTAAGTACAACTGCTATTTATGGAGCTAATGCATCAGGTAAATCTACAGTCTTTCAGGCTTTTGAGTTTGCCCGAGAATTTGTTATGAAATCAGTTAAGAACAGCCCTGAAGCTCGAATTGAAGTTACCCCTTTCCTCTTAGACGACTCAAGACTTGAGCCATCTCAATTCGAATTTACTTTTATCGGTAATGGAATTAGATATCAGTATGGCTTTGCTGTTACCAATAAAATAGTAGAAAGGGAATGGCTAATATCTTATCCCAAAGGGCTCCCTCGAAAACTTTTTGAAAGATTTCAGGAAAACAATGAAACAGTTTATAAGTTTGGTGCGGGATTTAAAGGTGAAAAAGAAAAGATTAAAGAGCTCACACGGTCGAACGTCTTATTCTTGTCGGTTGGAGCGACATTCAACAATAAACAGCTTTTGGATATTTATCGCTGGTTCGTTAGAAAAACAGATTCGGTAGGTACCAGTGATATACCAGAGCCTATAGTGTTTGATTTCATACTGGAACATCCCAGTATTATAGGCAATCTAAAGAATTTAATAAAATATGCTGATTTGGGAATAGTAGATTTTGCTTTATCGAAGTCTCAAAAAAACACTGAATCTGGAAATTACCCAGAAGATATACCTGAAGCTCTTCGAAAAGCCATTGAGGCTTTTAACAAAGCAATTGAAGAATCTGGGGATGAGAATCTACGCCGAGTAGATGCTTATGATCTAAGTATGTCTCATAAATCAGGAGAAAAAACATTTGCATTCCCATGGGAATCCGAATCTGACGGAACGCGCCGCTTATTTGGTTTAAGCGCACCAATATTTAATGCTTTAGACGATGGCAAAGTACTATTTGTTGACGAAATAGACCGCAGCTTGCATCCTCTTCTGACACGGAAACTAGTCCAGCTATTTCAAAACCCAAAGACTAACCCGAAAGGAGCACAACTTGTTTTCAATACTCACGACACTAGTCTGTTAAGCGCAGGCTTGATTCGTAGAGATCAAGTGTGGTTCCTTGAAAAAGATCAAACTGGAGCATCGCACATATATTCTTTGCTCGATTACAGCCCTCGGAACGACGAAGCCCTTGAGAAGGGTTATCTACAAGGACGGTATGGTGCAATTCCATTTTTTGGCGAATACACATTTGGGGAGAGTTAGATTTGTCTAAAAAGGGCAAGAAACAAAACGACAATTCATTTGGACGTGCTCGGTCTCTAAAAGATTATCGCCGCCATCAAGGACATAAGAGCCCTCAGAAGGTGATAGTTATAGTTTGCGAAGGTGAAGAGACTGAGCCGAACTATTTTAGGGCGCTGAGGCAAAAATTCAGGCTACCAAACTTGAGTATTCAGGTAATCCCTGGTAAGGGAGCTCCAATTACCGTTGTAAATTGTGCTATTGATGAGAAGAAGAAGTTAGACGAACCGACAGATGAAATTTGGTGTGTTATAGACACCGAAAACCCAATTAACAACCCTTCTCTCACGGCTGCAATTGAAAAGGCAGGAAAAAATAAGATAAATTTGGCAATTTCCAACCCGTCATTTGAATATTGGTATTTTATTCATTTTGAGAATTCAAGTCGTCCATTTGCTAACGGACAGGAAATGAAAAAGGCACTTAAGGTCCACATACCTGACTATGATGAAAGTATGGTAGTCTTCCCTCTACTTGATGACCTTACTCAAACAGCAATTGATTGTGCTTTACGTTTGCGAGAGCGTTCTCTTGAAGGCTGGGATATCTTTCCAAATCCTTCAACTGGCGTAGATAAATTGGTGAAAGAAATTATCAATCTGGGACAATCAAAAAGATTTTAATGGGTTATTAGCCTTCGAACCTGCTCCTCGAAACAGCGCCAACCTCCCCCGTAGAAAGAAGCGGGGGTTTTTCATCCTAAAAACAATCATCGGGTAAAATACCGCCACTATGAGTAACGAAACCACACAAGTCATCTACTCCATGAACCGCGTGGGCAAGATCGTCCCGCCCAACAAACAGATCCTGCGCGACATCTCCCTCGGCTTCTACCTCGGCGCCAAGATCGGCGTGCTCGGACTCAACGGCGCGGGCAAATCCACCTTACTGCGCATCATGGCAGGCGTGGACAAAGACTACATCGGCGAGATCTCGCAATCCAAAGGCTACACCACGGGCTTGCTCGAACAGGAACCGGTACTCGACGAAAGCAAGACCGTCATCGAAGTCGTCAAAGAGGCGGTCACGCCCATCGTCGAAATGCTCGCCCGCTTCGATGAGGTCAACGCCAAATTTGCCGAACCCGACGCCGACTTCGACGCTCTCGTCGCCGAACAAGCCAAACTGCAGGAGCAACTCGACAAGCACGACGCCTGGAACCTCGACAGCCGCCTCGAACTCGCCATGGACGCCCTGCGCTGTCCGCCGTCGGATACGCCCATCAAGGTCTGCTCAGGCGGAGAAAAGCGCCGCGTCGCCCTCACCCGACTCCTGCTCACCGAACCCGATATTCTCTTGCTCGACGAACCCACCAACCACCTCGACGCCGAGTCCGTGGCGTGGCTCGAACATCACCTGCGCGACTACAAAGGCACCGTCATCGCCGTCACCCATGACCGCTACTTCCTCGACAACGTCGCAGGCTGGATCCTCGAACTCGACCGCGGCTACGGCATCCCCTACAAGGGCAACTACTCCTCGTGGCTCGAACAAAAACAGGAACGCATCCGCCTCGAAGAAAAATCCGAATCGAAACGCCAAAAGACTCTCGAACGCGAACTCGAATGGATCCGCATGTCGCCCAAGGCGCGCCAATCGAAGGGACAGGCCCGCGTCAGCGCCTACGAAAAATTGTTGGATCAAGAAGCCGAAGCGCGCCGCGAAGAACTGGATATCTACATCCCGCCTGGTCCGCGCCTCGGTGACGTGGTCTTCGAATTTGACAAGGTGACCAAGAGTTTCGACGACCGCCTCATTCTCGACGGGTTTTCTGCTTCTGTTCCCCCAGGCTCTATCATCGGGATAGTGGGTCCCAACGGCGCAGGCAAGACCACCCTGCTCAAGATGATCGTCGGGGCAGAGAAACCTGACAGCGGCGCCATCAAGATCGGTGAAACCGTCAAACTCGCCTACGTGGATCAATCCCGCACACTTGACCCTGAGAAGACCGTCTACGAAGAAATCTCAGGCGGCGCAGAGACCCTCGAACTCGGCAAACGCAAGATCAACGCCCGCGGCTACTGCTCCTCGTTCAACTTCGCAGGCTCCGACCAGCAAAAGAAAGTCGGCATCCTCTCAGGCGGTGAACGCAACCGCGTCCACCTCGCCAAGACCCTCACCGAAGGCGCGAATGTGTTGCTGTTAGACGAGCCGACCAATGACCTGGATGTCAACACCCTGCGCGCCCTCGAAGAAGCCCTCGAAGAATTCGCGGGTACGGCGATTGTCGTCAGCCACGATAGATGGTTCCTCGACCGCATCTGCACCCACCTCATTGTGTTCGAAGGGGATTCTGTCGCGAAGATGTATCTCGGCAACTGGTCCGATTATGAAACCGCCATGATGGAAAAATTTGGAAAAGATTTGACCCCGCACAGAGTCAAATACCGAACTCTCAAACGTTAGCATGTCGTTGCGAGGAGGGCGCTCTTCCCGACGAAGCAATCTCCTCGTCGAGTCGGGGATTGCTTCGTCGCAACGAACGCTCCTCGCAATGACATGGACGGCAACTGGTCCGATTACGAAACGATGATGCAGGAGAAGTTTGGGAAGGATTTGACACCCCATCGGGTGAAATACAGAACGATGAAACGGTAACTTGTCATTCTGAGGGAGCGTTCTTCGCGACCGAAGAATCTCTACCACGACGAGCGAGATTCTTCGCCGCTTCGCGGCTCAGAATGACATGATGAGGGGATTGCTTCGCAAAAAGCGCTCGCAATGACATACCCATAAAAGAGACAGTCACCTCGCAGGCGACTGTCTCTTTTTGATTCCTCTTGACAAACATCATTTTCCTAATATAATTAGTAAAAACTAATATTATTAGGAAAATGAAAAAGAAACCCTCCTCCCCCCGACGCCAGCGCAACCGCGAAGCCATGATGCAAACCATCCTTGAAACCGCGCGCGGGATCATGCGCGAAGAAGGCGTGGCGGCATTGACCATGCAGGAACTGGCGCGCAGGCTTGAGATCCGCCCGCCTTCGCTTTACAACTATTACAAGGGCAAAATGGAAATCTACGACGAGCTGTTCCGCCTGGGTTTCGAACTGTTCAGCCGTGCCATGCAGGAAGCCGCTGACGCGGCGGAAACGACTTTCGATGACATGCGGCGAAGCATGGAAGCCTACATGAACTTTGCGCTTCAGAATCCAGAACTTTTCAAATTGTGTTTCGAGCGTCATGTGCCAGGTTTTGTGCCATCACAGGAAAGCATGAAGGTGGTCAACGGGGTGATGGAAAGCGCCATGTCGAGAATCAACTTGTGGGCGGAAAGAGGCGGGTTCGATCCAAAGATTCCCATGGACAAAGCCTTCGACCTGGTCAACGCCATGATGCACGGGCTGGCTTCCATGCACCTGGCGAACGATCCGCAGGCTCCCATGGGAGAAGGCAGATTTGGCAGACTCATCCCTGACGCGGTCAGGGTGTTTGAGCAAGCCTGGAAAACGGCTTGATTTTATTCGTAAAGGAGAGCAAGATGTTAAAAGTTGGCGATGTCCTTGATATGGGTCCGTTTCAAATTAAGATGACAGTGAAGCAGTTCACCGATGAGACCCTCGACGTGGAAATGGAGCTGGGACCGCGTTCTGGCGGGACTCCCATCCACATTCACCCACATGCACTCGAAACCTATGAGGTGCTCGAAGGTCGTTTCGACGCCTATGTGGATGGCGTCTGGAAAACCTATCAGGTTGGCGAAAAGGTCGAGGTCCCGAAAGGCGTGCCCCATGCCTTCCGCAACAGCAGCGACGCAAAGACGCGCGTCTACAACACACATCAGCCTGCCCTGAAGATGGCTCAATATTTCGAAGGATTGCACAAGATTGCCCACAGCGGTGTAACAAAGAACGGCGAGGTGACCTTCAGAGCCATGCTCTATCTGTCACTGTTAATGATGAGTTTCAAGGATGAAATAATTCCGATCGTCCCGCCCGCGCCCGTTGCCAATGTGTTGGGATTCCTCGGCAAACTGGCAGGTTATCGGATCTGACTCCGCATCGGGTGAAATATCGAACCCTAAAAAGATAATGTCATTGCGAGGGCTGGTGGTTGAGTAGAGCGAGCGCTTTTCTCGCTCGTATCGAAACCACAGCCCGAAGCAATCTCCTCGTAACAGGGGATTGCTTCGGGCACACCTGCCCTGACGGGCGGCGCCAGGGAAAAGCAAAAGCGCCCTCGCAATGACGAACAAGGCAACTGGTCCGATTACGGCGTTGTGCTTCCTTCAAAATCCGCGCTGCAGGGGGAACCGCTGTCGGGAGTCCAGCCGTACACGCCACTCATCACGATCGTCTGTCCATCGTAGGCGATCATACCTGTGTAGGTCTCGGTCCCAGGCCCGACATCTGCCGAGGTGCTGAAAATGCCGCTTGAAGGAGAATACTCGCCTGTTGTAATAATGTCCGCCTCGATTTGACGAAGGGTCAACGCAACGAGTTCAATGGAGACTGTGTAATCATAATTCTCACCCGCCGGGCCTCCGCAGGTGCTGTTTTTAAAATACAGGGTGATATCGAAGGGGGACGGTATAGCCAGTTCAGGCGGCATCACCACCGCAGTCTCGATCACGGTGGATGGCGTGGGCGTCATATCCGCCAATCCCTGACCAGGGTTGGACAATGTAGGTATATCTGTCGGAATGGAAGTTGTCGGTGTAGGCGTGTCCGTCGATTCTATCGCGATGGATGGAAGGATGAACGGTGTGCCGAAGATGCACAAACCAATCAGCAGGCCCGAGCCAACAAGCAACAGGATATTTCGAGTTCGCGTGTGCATTTGATTCTCCTTGGCGATATGAATGTGGATATTTCAAACCAGAATACTGCAAATACTATACAACAAAGCGGTACAATCTTCAACCAATCCAAGGCCATTGGTCCGATTACGAAACGATGATGACCGGAAATTCGGCAAAGACCTAACTCCGTATCGCGTGAAATACAGGACGTTAAAGAGGTAAGTCGGACTGTGCCAGTCCGACTTACGCATCAGGTGAGGTACAGAACGTTGAAGATACAACCCAAAGTGCGTCGCATATCATCCCCTTGCGGGACCAGACGGGTGGATTTATCTTCTTAAGCAGGCGGTTCTAAACAGGGACGTATCTCCCTAAGTCTGGTGCGACGCACCCCATGTAGAGATTTGTCATCCTGCATCGTCGTATAGTGACGCCAAACCTTCATGCAGAGCATATAGCGCGGCCTGCGTGCGGCTGGCAAGGTGCAGTTTATCGAGAACACGCGAGACGTGTGTATAAACGGTTGCCACACTTACAACGAGGGTTTCCGCGATCTCTTGATTGCTCAAACCGCGCGCGATGAGTTTCAACACTTCCACCTCTCGCTCAGTTAATGGATCGGGCGAAGCAGGCTGATCGGGCATGTGCGAGATTTCCTTGAGCAGTTTTTGCGCGATGCTCGAATGCAACGTGGGTTCGCCTTTATGCACCTGCCGTATCGCATTGATCAAGTCCTCGGGCCCGGTATCTTTGATGAGATACCCGAGCGCGCCGGCTTTGATGGCGGGGAAAACTTTATCATCGGTGGCGAAACTGGTCAGCACCAAAATCTGAATGGACGGATGACCCGCCTTGATCTGACGTATCGCCTCGATGCCATCCATGACAGGCATGACCAAATCCATCAGCACGATGTCGGGCTTGATTTTTTCCACCTCCGCAACAGCTTCCCTCCCGTTGGAAGCCTCGCCCACCACCTCGATGCCTGCTTCCGTGCTTAACAGTTGCCTGATCCCCCTGCGGACGATTTGGTGATCGTCGGCAATGTAGACTCGAATTACGTTACCCATAAGCCGCCTCCACACGCACTTTCGTTCCATTCGCGGAGCTTTGGATTTGCAAATCTCCTCCAAACTGCTCGGCGCGTTCCTTCATTCCTCTCAATCCAAGTCCGCCGTGCGTTTCAGCGTAATCAAGATCGAATCCAACGCCGTTGTCGCTGATCTCCAGAACGATTTTGTTCGACTGCCTCGCCAACAGGACCGTGACCTCGGTGGCATGGGCATGTTTGAGAATATTGTTCAACGCTTCATTGGATATGCCATACAGACCCGCTTCGACCCCCGCATGGAGCCTTCCCAAATCCTGCACGTCAATCTGGGTTTTGAGTCCGCTTCGGCTCTCCACAGATTCCAATCTGGCTCGCAGCGCCGGTGCCAGTCCTTCATTTTCGAGTATTGGCGGGCGGAGTTCGAAGATCAACAGGCGGGTTTCCCGCAAAGTCTGCTGGGCGCTCTCGCGGATCTCGCGCAGTTGTTCCGTCGCTTTGTCCGTTCGCCCGAGGTGTAGTTCGCGCGCGGCGGCTTCAGCCTGGAGTGTCAGTCCGTAAAGCGTTTGGGCGACTGAGTCATGAAGTTCCCTGGCGAGACGGTTGCGTTCCCTGGCAGTGGCGAGTTCATCCGCCTGCCCCGCATATTCCTGCAATTGTTGGTGAGCCTGTTTTAGTTCGTCCAAAAGCCGATCGCTCTGTAAACGCGCTTCGTTGGCGCGCATCATCAAGGTCGAGAAAGAAGCGATCAGGAACAATCCAGCGAGGTACAGGAACGAAAACGACAGTCCCTCGGGAAATCCGAATTGAATCCCTTGTCCAGCGACAATGGCGATGCCAAAGACGGCGATCCACACGAAGGCGGCTTTGCGGGGAAGCAGGAACATGGCTTGCCCGCCAAGAGGGAGGAAAAGCACGGCGAAAAAATCCAATTCGTAATAGAGCAGCATGGCGCCAATGACAAGAATCGTTTGAACCCCAAGATAGATATGCGCCCTGAGCGACGCCCCTTTGATCGTGAGCGGCTGGTATCCAAGCAGAACGCCATACGCCGCGAGTAATGTACTGAGAAGCCAGAGGTGCGGATGCCGCTGTTCGATGAACTCAAGAATCCATCGCAGAGACACAGCGACCCAAATGGTGAAACTGACAACGAGAAGGGATGATGTGTAATTGGCGGGGCGGAGAATTTTCATTGAGGACATTATATGGGAGAGACCCGGCCCAATCAATACAGAAAATTGTTGATATCAAGCCTGTTGACGTGGAAGTTTTTATGTAGGCGCATTTCATCCCTTTTTGCGATGACAGGCGGGGCGATAACTGACATACTGGCATCATCGTTCCCAAATTTACCGAATTGGAGGTTCTTATGAAACAAGTTGGATGGTTGGTCGGCGTTCTTGCCTTTCTGGCGGTCGTGTTGGGACCCGTGCTGGTAACACAAGCGAAAGGAGTCGCCCCGCGGCGGACGCTCTACGGTCCGAAATTGTCTACCCTGGACTATACGGAGGTGACATTTCGCAACGAACCCCAAAATTTGACCCTTGCGGGCATGTTGTTCGTACCTGAAGGAGAAGGTCCATTCCCTGCGGTGGCGATCATCCATGGCGCAGGGACGAGCGTGCGCGATAACACCTGGTATTTAAGCCTTGCAAGTTATCTGAAAGAGAACGGTGTGCTTGTCCTGTTACCGGACAAACGCGGCTCGGAGAAATCCGAGGGCAACTGGCGCACATCCAGTTACGAAGACCTTGCCACAGATACGGTGGCGGCGGTGGAGTTTCTGAAGAGTCAGAATATGGTGGCTGTCTCGAAGGTCGGCATCATCGGGATGAGTCAGGGCGGGCAGATATCGCCTTATGTGGTACACCTCTCGCCTGATGTGGATTTCCTTGTAGATGTGGTCGGTACTTCACTCAATAATTACGATGTGCTTCACTACGAAGAAACCAATAACCTGCGCGAGATGGGATTTCTGCCAGGCGTATCTGACCTGATCGCATACCCATCAACCTGGGTGCTCAGGAACTTCCGTCAAAAGGAGTTCTGGGATGCGGTCGGCAACTTCGATGCCCTTTCCTACTGGAAGGAACTGTCTGTGCCCGCACTGGTGATGTATGGCAGCGACGATCCCAATGTCCCTGCAGAGGCGAGCAAGGCGCGGCTGGAATCACTGAACAAGGACAATATCGAAGTGAAGATTTATGAAGGCTCCGAACATGCCTTGCAGGATCCGCCTGGGAAAGGAAATGATCACTTCCGCATCGAGGCGTTAGCCGATATAAAAGATTTCATATTTTCTGTAAAGTAGAATGGATCAAGAAACCCGCTTGCCTCAAAATGTCGAGCGGGTTTTCTTATTATGAAACCGCGATGATGAAAAAATTCGGCAAGGATTTGACCCCGCATTGCGTGAAATATCGAACGTTGAAACGATAATCGGAATCATGTCGTTGCGAGGAAGCGCTGGTCGAGTAGAGCGGGTGTTCTTCCCGCTCGTATCGAGACCAAGCCGACGAAGCAATCTCCTCGAAATTGGGGGATTGCTTCGCACCAACCGCTCGCAACACTTGCACCTGGCGCAAGTGCAGATGCGACATACTCTCTATGAAACGGCAGGAAGAGGCGAGACTTCGCGCTCGCCTTTTGCATTCTGCCACCTCTTTTCAACCAGGTTCGTAATAAAATACGTGTGACAATATATACGCCTTTGGAGATCCTATGCCCAACACATTGATCGAAACCCGTGACCTGGTTAAAAAATATGGGGATAAAGCCGCCGTCAACCACGTCAGCTTTGACGTAAACGGCGGCGAGGTGTTCGGATTCCTCGGCCCGAACGGCGCGGGGAAGACCACCACCCTCAAAATGATCGTCGGCCTGCTCCAGCCCACCTCCGGCGCAGTGAAGGTCGCGGGATACGACGTCCAGGCCCAGCCGATGCGGGCCAAAGCCGCCAGCGGGTACGTCCCGGATACGCCCAACCTGTACGCCAAACTGACCGGACGCGAACTGCTGCGCTTCGTCGGCGACCTGTACGGCCTCGACCGCTCCCAGGTGGCGCGGCGGATTGACGAGTTGCTGCGCATGTTCGACCTGGCCGCCGCGGCTGACGACACGATTGACTCTTACAGCCACGGGATGCAGCAGAAGACCTCCCTGGCTGCGGCCTTGATGCACGACCCAAAGGTGCTGGTGCTCGACGAGCCGACCGTGGGCCTGGACCCGAAGTCGGCGCGGCTCATCAAGGACATCCTGCGCCAGTTGGCCGAGCGCGGCGCGGCGGTGATGCTCTCCACCCACATCCTTGAGATCGCCGAACGCATGTGCGACCGGATCGGCATCATCAACAAGGGCGAACTGATCGCGGTCGGCAGCATGGACGAGTTGCGCGCCCTGGCCGAGACCAGCCAGGCCAGCCTCGAAGACATCTTCCTGGGGCTGACCGGCGGCGCGGAAGCAGCCGAGATCGCTGAAATCCTGAAATGAACACCGCCGTGAGTCTTCCCTCAGGGGACAGCCCCAAAGAACGGATCCTGCCAATCGTCTGGAATCTGCTGCTCCTGCGCCTGCGGATCATGGTCAACAGTTTCCGGCACGCAAAACTCATCAACAAGATCGGCAGCATCGTCCTCGGCCTGGTGGTATTGGGATTTGCTGTTTTCATCCTGTCCATGAGCTGGATGTTGCTGGGCTTCCTGCGTTCCCCCGAACTCCCCCAATATATTGGGCTTGACCCGCAGCCCCTGCTCACAACCATCCCGGCCTTGATCCTGACCGGCCTGTTCCTGGGCATCTTGCTGACCAGTTTTGGGGTGCTCTTGCAGGTCTTGTATCTTTCCGGCGACATGGATTTCCTGCTGGCCGCGCCGGTTCCCATCCGGGCCGTATTCATTGCCAAACTGCTCCAGGCTGTTTTACCCAACTTCGCCCTGATCTCCCTCTTCGGACTGCCGGTGCTTTTCGGGTTGGGGATTTCGGGCGGTTACAACTTCCTTTACTACCCGCTCGTGCTGGTCGTGATGGTCGTCCTGGCCCTGGCGGCGGCCGGGATCTCGTCCCTGCTGGTGATGCTGGTCGTGCGCGTCCTGCCCCCGCGCCGGGCGGCGGAAATCCTCGGCTTTTTGGGGGCAACCGTCGGGTTCCTGTGTTCCCAACTCGGCGGCCTGACCAACTCATTCGGCGAGGACGTAAACCTTTCCGGTGAACAGGTGGCAGGGACTTTGACCCAACTCAATTCGCCCTGGATGCCCTTGAACTGGGCCGGGCAGGGGTTGACCGCCCTGGGCGAGGGCCGCTGGCTGACCGGTATCCTGCTGGTGGGCCTGACCCTCGGGCTGGCCGCGGCCGCGTTCTGGTTTGCCCTGGTCACTGCTGAAGGCTGGTACTACTCCGGCTGGGCCGGGATGCAGGTGGTCGAGCGCAGGAAGAAACCGGTCCAGGTGCCGCGGACGGCTGTTTCGGAGAGGCCAGGCCTGGCGTCCGGGTTGATCCGGCTGCTGCCGCCTCCGGTGTGGGGCATCCTCCACAAAGATTTCCTGACCCTGCGCCGCGACCTGCGCAACCTGTCGCAGTTGATCTCGCCGTTGATCCTGGGGGTGATCTACACCCTGGCGATCTTCCGCAGCGGCGGCGAACCGCCGCCCGGGCAGGGGGAGGCCCCGGCCTGGTTCATGACCTCGCTGGGGCTGATGATGACTTACAGCAGCGTGGGGATGTCGCTCTTCGTGGGCTGGATGCTGCTCTCGCGGCTGGCCGGGACGGGCTTCTCGCAGGAAGGCAAAAATTACTGGGTGCTGAAAGTTGCGCCGGTGCGCACGGCGCATTTGCTCACTGCAAAATTCCTGGTGGCCTATCTCCCATCGTTGGGCATGGGGCTTGTCTTTCTGTTCGCCATTGCCGTCCTGCAAAAATTACCTGCCGTGGCTTTCCTGTACAGTTTGGTCGCCATCGTCTTATGCCTGGCCGGGATGACGGGCATCCTGCTGGCTTTTGGGGTGGCCGGCGCGAACTTCACCTGGGACGACCCGCGCAAGATGAACGCCGGGGGGATGGGCTGCCTCGGGCAGGCCCTGACCATGCTTTTCCTTCCGGTTTCTTTTGGGTTGTTCATCGTCCCGATCGGGTTGGTCGAATTCCTTCATCTCCCCCTGGGGTACGGCTACCTGGCCGGGTTGCTCATCGGCGGCGGAGTGGCCGCCGGCTGCGCCATTTTCCCGCCCTGGCTGGTGCGGAGGAAGGTGGAACGGCTGGGGGAGGGATAGGCAATTCGTTAGCGTTTGCAATGACAGAGTGGCGGCCACCTTCAAGGCGACCGCCACTCTGTCATTTGGCGTATTTCAAGTCAGTTGGAACAACCGTCCCGAAGGTTGAATTTCAGGCGATTTTCGCTTTCTGCAAGCAACCTTCGGGACGTTCAACGGACATTTTCTTTACCGCAGGCTCTCGGCAATCTTGATCAGGGTTTCCCTATCTATTTCTTTGCCAGAGCCAAAAGGTGGGCTGTAGAAGATCGAAAACCAGAACTGATCCGTACTCCAGGACAGGGACCAATGCGGAGCGTCGGCCACCCAGACCGGTGTCGGCGTGGGCTGGCCCTCGACATACATGCCTCCATCGAACCCACCACGCCAGTACCAGCCTGTCCAAGGGCCTACCTGCACCGTTTCGATCGCATCCGGCGGGCACTCTTTGCATGGACCAATCATTTCGTTGGCAGTTTGGCTAAGGAAGATGAACAACTCACTGTCCGAGGATTTCTTAGGCCCATACATCAGACGAACAACATTGTCCAGCCAGACTACTCGCTTGAGTTCGTACCCATCCGGGAGCAGGGCCGGGGTGGGGATGTCGAACCCGGTCAGGGCCTCGGCCTGCTCCACCGTGGACAGGTATTCCGGGTCGAGCGGCGGGACCGCGTCCAGCGGGCGCTCGTCCACCAGGCTTTCGGCCAGTTTGATGATCTCATCCTTGGTGATCCACTCGATGGGGTAGGGATCGCCCACTTTTTCGAGCGAGAACCAGCGGTCTCCTTCCTGCCAGCGCAGGCGCAGCAGCCCGCCGGGTTCCCAGACCGCCTGGGTGGCATTGGGGTACACGCTGTACACGCCCAAGACCAGTTCGGCATATTGCCCGTTGACCGCCACCTGCTCGATGGCATCTTCAGGAACCTTATCCCATTCGCCTATTAGTGAGGATTCACCGATACCTTGACGCAGGTAAAGATAGCCGCCGCCGGTGATGACGACAAATTCCATGCCGATCTCACCGGTTTCGGGGACGAAAGCCGCGCTCGAAAATTTCATGCCTTTGGGGTCATAAGGGAACTCCCTCGCATCGAAACCGGCCTGGGCTTCGGCGGATTTGACCTGGCAAAAATGCCCGGCCCGGGAGTCGGGTGCGCTGCACGTAGCATCCGGGGTGACGCTTTGTGTGGGTTGGCTGATTTGGGCAGGTTCGAGGGGCAAGAGTCGGGTTGGCGGTGGCGTTGGGGTTGCCGGTGCGGGCTGAACCATTTCTGTGGGGAGCGGGAAGGATTTTTCATCGGTGGCAGCAAAGAAGTGGAACATGCGCTGGGCAAAGGCGCGTCCCTGCGGGGTGGCGAGGGCCATGGCGAGCAGGGCCATCACTGTCAGGGCGGCAAATACGAGACGCGGTTTGGTTCGGTTCATTTTTTCTCCTGGTTGAGTCTTTCCCGCAATAAGGCTGGCCTCGACCCGCGGCCACAGGTGGACTTCGCCGGAGGGGATTTCAGCCTCCAGCGCGTCCCGTAGGGCAGATTGGAGTTTTTGGTTGTCCATGCGCAACTCCTGTCTATCGTGAACTGTCCAGCAGGCGGCGCAGGCGCTGGCGCGCCTCCCGCAGCCACCATTTGATCGTGCTGGGCGGGCGCTCCAGCCGGGCCGACATGTCGGCTTCGCTCAAGCCGAGGAAGTAACGCATCGTGACCACAGCCCGTTGTTCGGGCGGCAGGCTTTGGACCGCGGCCAGCAAGTCCTGGCGGGTTTCGGCCTGTTCGAGCAGTTGTTCGGGGAGCGGGCCGGGGGCAGGGAGGGTCTCGTCGAAACGCGGCCCAGGCCCATCGTCCAGGGACACGCTGCGCTTTTGTTTCCTGGCAGCTTTGAGGGCGTCGTTGACCACGATCCGAAAGAACCAGGGGGCAAAAGGCCGCGTCTCGTCGAATTGCCGGATGCGTTCGGCGGTTTTGACGAAGGCCGATTGGGCCACGTCCTCCGCCAGGGCGCGGTCGCAGACGATGAGGTACGCAGCCTGGACCGCCCGGGCCTGATACCGGTTGACGAGGCTTTCGAGGCCGTTCAGGTCGCCTTGTTTGATGCGGGTGATTGCGGTTCGATCTTCCATGCGCGGCTTTCGGAGAATGCTCTATTTATACTATCCCCCAGGGGCAAAAAAGATAGTGGTTTTTGAGATCTTCCGTAATTAACGGGAAAACCCAAACCCTTAGCAGCGAATTACGCTAATTCACGCGAGACTCCATTGCAAAAACTCACCACAGAGATCACGGAGAGCACAGAGTTCTTCTTAATTTAAGGCTCTGTGTACTCTGTGTTCTCTGTGGTAAACGACCTTTTTGCAGTAGACTCACGCGAATTTCTTTCTAAATCCGCGATATTCGAGAAATTCGTGGCAAAGGTCTTTCGATCCTGGCGCTCAATCCCGTTAAAAACCGGAGAGCCGGTTTTTGTTTCTGTTCCCGCCGATTAAACCAAACGGCGCTGGCCTCAAAGAGGCAGCGCCGGTGGACGGGCAGGAGGAAGATCAGAACGGTTCGCCGCAGTAGGGACAGGTGTTCCAGTCGTATTGCCTGGGCTTGCCGCATTTGGGACAGGCCTGCGCCGGGGCGGGAGCCGACCCGCCCGGCCCGGATGCCAGCCGGGCGACGCCGTAGACCGCCAGCAGGACCAGCCCCAGCGGGATGCCCCAGGCCAGGATCATACCGAAGATCATGGTGAAGCCTCCGAAGAACGGGTAGGTTCCGCCGCCCATCATCGGGTGGCCCCAGGTGTTGCCGCCCATCATGCCGTAGTAGCCGTAGCCGAACAGGCGGTTGTAAACGAAGGGCAGGGCGAAAAGGACCACCAGCAGGGCGGCGATCCCCAGGATCCATTTCCAGGTGTTTTTCATAGGGTTCTCTCCTTTACTTGAAGTGCCTTTATAATAGCCCCGGTTTGCAAAGGATTTGTAAAGATAGTGATAAAACTCAATAAAATCCATCCTTCCCGTCAAGTTGGCGAAACTCACTGGTGGTTTCTTCCAAAATCACTGGTGATCCGATTCCAAATCACCAGTGATTCGAAAACAAATCACTGGTGACTCAGAAACAAATCACTGGTGATTCAAAACAAACTCACTGGTGACTTTTAGCATCGGCCCGTTTTTCGAGCCGCTTGATGTGCGAGATTCGCTCCATCTTGACCGGCGTGTATCCCAGCCGCTCGTAAAAGCGGGAGGCTGCGAGGCTGGGCGTGAACAACACCAGTTCGTCGAAATACCCGGCGGCGCGGGATTCGATGGCCTCGATCAGCAGGCGTCCCACCCCCTGGCCGCGCCACGCCGCCCCGACGTAG
>DIDQ01000113.1:42374-44975 GCA_002418215.1 Anaerolineales bacterium UBA5796 | reverse complement strand
AATTTCAAAACACTCTCTAAGGAGTCGTGCAAAAATAACTTCCGTTTTTTCGCTCGGGGTGAGCGGGGCTAAAGCCGCCTGCTCAGTTCATGGAAGTCCTGCGGACTAGCATCGCGAGTCGGGTTTAACCGACTTTCATGAACTGAGGCAGGACTTTAGTCCGACGAATACAGGCGAGAAGAAATCCAGAATCGGGAAGTTGTTCTTACACAAGCTCTAATAGTAACTTGAGACGCAGCGGTCCTGTTGACCGCCTTTTCAGACAAACCCGCTGGCGGGTCTGCCCGTACTCGCCAGCGAGTAGACGCCTGCTCGCCAGCGAGTAGACGCCTGCTCGCCAGCGAGTAGACGCCCGCTCGCCAGCGAGTAGACATCCGCTCGCCAGCGAGTAGACGCCCGCTCGCCAGCGAGTTTGCCCAGGACAAGCCTGGGGCAAACGCAGGGCAAATTGCCAATTTGCTTTACGTCTCTAAAAAGCGCAATTCGTGGCCGCCCTGGGTATAATTAGGCAACCCAAACAGGAGGCCTTATGTCCAACATCCATGCGTCCACCCACCCGCTGGTTGCGCACAAATTATCCCGCCTGCGCGACAAAAACACCAACCCCAAAAAATTCCGTGAACTGGTGCGCGAGATAGCCGCCCTGCTGGCCTACGAAGCCACCGCCGACCTGCAAACCGTCCCGCGCCCGCTCGAAACCCCGCTGGCCTCCATCGTTGGGGCCGAACTCCAGGAGAAGATCGGCCTGGTGCCGATCCTGCGCGCCGGGTTGGGGATGGTCGAAGGCTTCTGGGAACTGATGCCCAGCGCCGAGGTCTGGCATATCGGACTGTACCGCGACGAGCAAACCCTCCGCCCGGTGGAATATTATAATAAACTGCCGCTGGAGCCGACCGTTTCCGTCTGCATCATCCTGGACCCGATGCTGGCTACCGGGGGTTCGGCCACCGCCACCGCTGACGTATTGAAGCGCTGGGGCGTGAAGAAGATCAAATTCGTCGGGCTGATCGCCGCCCCGGAGGGGATCAAAGCCATGCAGGAGGCCCATCCCGACATCCCGATCCACATCGCCGCCATTGACGACCACCTGAACGAACACGCCTACATCGTCCCCGGCCTGGGCGATGCGGGAGACAGGCAGTTTGGGACGGGTTAATGAAAGCCATGCTCCTGCGCGGGATCGCCCCGTTCGCCCAAAACCCCAACCCGCTCAGCCTCGAAAACATCCCCGAACCGGAACCCAAACCGGGCGAAATCCTGATCCGCGTCTCGGCCTGCGGCGTCTGCCACACCGAACTCGACGAGATCGAAGGCCGCACCCCGCCGCCAAACCTGCCGGTCGTGCCGGGGCATCAGGTGGTGGGGGTGGTCGAGAAGATCAGGGAAACTCGTAGTAACGACTTCAGTCGTTACCCAGCGACTAAAGTCGCTACTACGAACTCCGAAATCAAACCCGGCGACCGCGTCGGCGTGGCCTGGATCTTCTCCGCCTGCGGCGAGTGCGAACACTGCCTGGCCGGGGACGAGAACCTGTGCGCCCAATTCCGCGCCACCGGGCGGGACGCGGACGGCGGCTACGCCCAGTACATGACCGTCCCGGCGGCCTTCGCCCACCCCATCCCCGCCAACCTGTCGGATGCCGAGGCTGCCCCGCTCCTCTGCGCCGGGGCCATCGGCTACCGCTCCCTGCGCCTCGCCAACCTGACCGACGGCCGTCCGCTCGGCCTGATGGGTTTCGGCGGCTCGAACCATCTCGTGCTCAAGATGGCGCAGCATCTCTATCCCAATTCGGAGGTCTACGTCTTCAGCCGCAACCTGGACGAACAGGACTTTGCCCGTTCCCTGGGCGCGGCCTGGGCCGGCGAGATCAGCGACCTCGCGCCCCGCAAGTTGTCCGCCGTGATAGACACGACTCCCGTCTGGAAGCCGGTCGTCGAGGCCCTGCGCAACCTCGATAACGGCGGCAGGCTGGTCGTCAACGCCATCCGCAAGGAAGAAGCCGACAAAGACGCCCTGCTCCACCTCGATTACCCCTCCCACCTGTGGATGGAAAAAGAGATCAAATCCGTCGCCAACGTGACCCGCCGTGACGTGAGCGAATTCCTTCAACTTGCCGCCGAAACCGGACTGCGCCCCGAGATCGAAGAATTCCCCCTGCCCGACGCCAACCGCGCCCTGCTCGAACTGCGCCAGGGCAAGATCCGCGGCGCCAAAGTCCTGCGGGTTGCATAAACATCCGTTTTCGCTCGTAAACCCGTGACAAAGTCTGCTTCCAGCCGTCCGTTCCCATCCGTGAGTCCGTGATAAAGTCCGTTTACAGCATCCGTGAATCCGTGACAAAGTCCGCTTCCAACCGTCCGTTCCCATCCGTGAGTCCGTGATAAAGTCCGTTTACAGCATCCGTGAATCCGTTACAAAATCCGTTTCCAACCGTCCGTTCCCATCCGTGAGTCCGTGATAAAGTCCGTTTACAGCATCCGTGAATCCGTGACAAAGTCCGTTTCCAGCCGTCCATTCCCATCCGTGAGTCCGTGATAAAGTCCGTTTACAGCATCCGTGAATCCGTTACAAAATCCGTTTCCAGCCGTCCGTTCCCATCCG
>DIDQ01000113.1:0-42213 GCA_002418215.1 Anaerolineales bacterium UBA5796 | reverse complement strand
CCGTGAATCCGTTACAAAATCCGTTTCCAGCCGTCCGCTTATCCGCTTCGCAATCCGTTACCCCATCCGTTGCCGTCATCGGCGGCGGCCCCGCCGGGCTAATGGCCGTCGAGGTCTTGAGCGCGGGCGGCCTGCGCGTGGACCTCTATGACGCCATGCCCTCGGTCGGGCGCAAATTCCTGGTGGCGGGCAGCAGCGGCCTCAACCTGACCCACGCCGGGCCGCTCGACGAGTTCCTGTCGCAGTACGGGACGCGGCGACTTCAACTCGAACCGTTCCTTCGCGCCTTCGGCCC
Source organism: Anaerolineales bacterium UBA5796 (assembly GCA_002418215.1). Lineage (GTDB taxonomy): Bacteria > Chloroflexota > Anaerolineae > Anaerolineales > Villigracilaceae > UBA5796. The sequence continues at coordinate 41,918 of DIDQ01000113.1, read as the reverse complement.
CGACGAATTGCGGCAGTGGGCAGCGGAACTTGGCAGCGCAACTTTCGTTGGCACATCCGGCCGGATTTTTCCCCACGAGATGAAGGCTGCCAGCCTGCTCCATGCCTGGCGTGAGCGGCTGGACGCGGCCGGAGTGACGTTCCACCAAAATCACAAATGGACCGGCTGGACCGATGACGATTCCCTGCGCTTCGAAACCCCGGACGGGGAAACTGCCGCCCGTTTCGACGCCACCATCCTGGCCCTGGGCGGGGCGAGTTGGCCGCAGACCGGCTCGACCGGCGAGTGGGTCGGGATACTCACCGGGCGCGGTATCCCGGTCACGCCGCTGAAACCCGCCAACTGCGGATTCGACGTCCGCTGGAGCGGCCATTTCCGCCAGCGCTTCGAGGGTCAGCCGGTCAAGCCGGTGGTGCTGGGTTTCGAGGATTTCCGCCGCCAGGGAGAGTTCGTCGTCACCGCTTACGGCGTGGAAGGCAGCCTGGTCTACGCTGCCTCCGCCAGGGTGCGGGACGCGCTCGAAAAACGGGATCAGGCCATCGTCCGGCTCGACCTGGCCCCCGATTGGACGCGGGAACGGCTGATCGAACGGTTATCCCGCCCACGCGGGTCGCGCTCGATGTCCAGCCATCTCAAGAAAACCGTCGGCATCCAGGGCGTCAAGGCCGGGCTGCTGTGGGAGTTCGTCCCCCGCGAAGATTTCGCCGATCCCGAAAAACTGACAGATGCGATCAAATCCCTGCCGGTGCCGCTCGTGTCCCCGCGCCCGCTGGAGGAAGCCATCAGCGCCGCCGGGGGAATCCCGTTCGAGGCGCTCGACGGCCGCCTGATGCTGACAGCCCTGCCGGGCGTCTTCTGCGCCGGTGAAATGCTGGACTGGGAGGCCCCGACCGGCGGCTACCTGCTGACCGCCTGCTTCGCCACCGGGCGGGCGGCCGGGCTGGGCGCGCTGGCCTGGCTCGAGGGTGCGTCGCACCTGACCCTGGAGCCTAAACCCATTTAGCGAGGCTGGTCTATACTTGAGACAAGCCCCTTTAGAAAGGTGCGACGCACTCGCGCTATACGGAGAATCCATGAACAAACTCACCAAATTTTTCCTGCTCACCAGCCTCCTGCTGGCCCTTACCCTGCTGGCAGGCTGCGGCTCGGTTGCCCAGACCGTCTCGGACGAGGTCAAAGAATCGGTGCTGGCCTTTGGCGAGCCGAAGACCGACAACCTGCTGGCCGGCCTGAAAGAGAACGATTACGCCAAATTCTCGGCGGATTTCGACGCCGACATGCTCGCCGCCCTGCCGGAATCCGGTTTTGCCGACCTGAAAACCGACCGCGACATCGCCCTGGGCGATTACGTCTCGCGTGAAGTGGTCAACGTGACCCGGGACGGCGACTTCTACACGGTCTTCTACCTGGCCCAGTTCGAAAAGCAATCGGATGTGATCCTGCGGGTGGTCTTCCGGGTGGGGGAGCCGCACCAGGTCAGCGGGTTGTGGTTCAGCAAGTGAGATTGACAGGCGTGCTATACTGTTTTTAGACAGACAACCGATTGCCTCGCGAAAGCGGATGACGTATGACCTGGAAAGAACAACTCCACGCCGATACCCTGGACTGGCTGCTCGAACGCGGCGACCCCGGCGTCCGTTACCTGGCCCTGCGGGATTTGCTCGGCCTGCCCCCCGGCGACCGCGAACTGCTGGCCGCCGAAGAAACCGCCCACCGGGAAGGCCCAATCTCCGCCATCCTGGACCAGATGGGCGAGGCCGGGTATTGGGTCGAACCGGGACCCGGCTACAACCCCAAATACCGCAGCACCGTCTGGGCCATGATCCTGCTGGGACAGTTGGGGGCTTCGGTGGACATGGACGAACGCCTCGGACGCGCCTGCCGTTACCTGCTCGACCACGCCCTCGCCGAAAACGGTCAATTCACGGCCAGCGGCGCGCCCTCCGGCACGGCGGATTGCTTGCAGGGGAATTTATCCGCCGCCCTGCTCGACCTGGGCTTCGACGACCCCCGCCTGGACCAGGCCCTCGACTGGATGGCCCGCAGCGTGACCGGCGAAGGCATTGCCCCGATGGGGGACAAACACGCCCCCGTCCGCTATTATGCCGGGAAGTGCGGTCCGCTCTTCGCCTGTGGCGCGAACAATAAATTGCCCTGCGCCTGGGGCGGGGTCAAGGTGATGCTGGCCTTCGGCAAACTTCCGCTTGGACGGCGCACGCCGCTTATCGAGCGGGCCATCGAGAAAGGTGTCGGGTTCCTGCTGGGCGTTGACCCGGCGGAAGCCGCCTATCCCAACGGCTGGGCCGACAAACCCAGCGGGAACTGGTGGAAGTTCGGCTTCCCGGTCTTCTACGTGACCGACCTGCTGCAAAACGTCGAGGCCCTGGTCCGGCTGGGGTACGGAAACGACCCCCGCCTGTCCCGCGCCCTCGATCTGATCCGCAGCAAGCAAGACGCCAACGGGCGCTGGGCGCTGGAGTATGAGTATTCCGGCAAGACCTGGGGCGAGTTCGGCCAAAAGAAGCAACCCAACAAATGGGTCACGCTGAGGGCCGTTTGGGTATTGAAACATACGCAGGAGGTGTATGATGCAAGCCACAAACCATTTTGAATCCGTTCGCCCGGCAGTACGGCGGGAGCGCCAGCAACGGGGCTGGGGATCGGCGGTCCTGGCCGGGCTGCCGCACCTGCTGATGGGGCTGCTCATCGGCGCGGGCAATTTCGTGGCGGGCGGCGAGGTCCCGTCGGCTCAGGTCTATTCCGCCGTCATCGGGATCGGCCTGGCCGGGCTGGTGATTTACATGCTCGTCCGGGCTGCGCGGGACGACTGGCCCTTATGGAGCGCCAGTTGGTACGGGTATGCTGCCTGGATTGTGCTAACCGTCGTCATCCTGTTGACGAATATGATTCAAAATGAGCGGATATGGGTTTTCAATATAGCCGTACTGGTGGGCTGGCTGGGGGCGGTCCTGATCGGATATTTCTACCTGTTCGCCGCAGACCGGGTGCGGTCGCTGCTGGCGATCCTGTTCCTGTTGCCGATCGGGGGACTCTTCTTCCTCGAGTTCATCCCCAACTTGATCGAAGGGTTGCTCGCCATCGGGACCGGGAGCCTGGCCGCCGTTACCGCAGCCCTGATCCTCCGCTCAGGCGACTACCGGCGCGGCCTGCTCTACAGTCTCTTGCTTGTTGTGATCCTCGCCCTGGCGGTTTCCTACGTGGCCGTCTACCAGGCCAGCGACCTGCCCGAATTCATCCCGTTCAACCCCCGGTTTTCCGATTTTGTTTCCACGCTGACACTGTTCCTGGCTATTGGAGCCGCGATAGTTGGCCTCCCGCCGCTCGCGCAATGGATTTGGGGATTCGTCCCAAGGAAAACCAAAACAAGTTGAGTTCACCTTGAATTCATAGGGGCGTGTTTAATTTCAGTTGAAACCGTCCCGAAGGCTTGAACTCATCAAAACAGCGCCCGGTCAAGGCGCTGTTTCTCTTATTTCCAGGCCGGTGAGCTTCGACAACAGCCGGTGCAGCAGGGCAAAGGGCAGGGCCAGGATCACGTGCAGGACCGCGCTGAGGGCGAAGATGGTCGCCACCGAGCGCAGGAAGTTGTTCAGCGGCGGGGCAAGGTATTGCAGCATCCACGGGCCGGCGCCGGCCAGCAGGGCCAGCCCGAACAGCACGCCCACCGACAGTCCCAGCGGTGCCCAGGCGTGGCGGTCGGATTCGGAGGGGAGCATGGTGCTGCTGACGGCAAAGGTCAGGTAGAACCACAGCCAGAAGTCGGGATACCCCGGCAGCAGGAGCACCCCTTTCCAGAACAGGGGGAAATTGGCCCCGCGCAGGAAGTTCCACAGGGTCAGCATGTGCAAATGCTCGATGGAAATGTAGGCCACCACCAATCCACCGGCGATGAGCGGCGCGGCCCCGATAAGCGAATCGCGCACGATATCCGATTTGTCGGTTTCCACGTAGCCCAGGCGCAGGCGGTCTTCCATCACCTGCGGGATGAGCGAGAACCCGCCCGTGCGCACGCCCAGGATTCGGGCCACGACGTAGTGACTGGTCTCGTGCAATACCACGCCGGGGAAGAAGAGCAGGGCGAACAGTCCCATCGCCAGGGGCGGGTTGCGGGTGAGGATCAGGAAGACGGACTGGATTTCCCGGTGCAATGCCCGCTGGATGAAGACCAGCGGTACCAGCATGGCCGTCAGCCAGAGCAGGCCGTCGAGGGCGGAGAGGAGGGAGAAATCCATGATTTGACCGTGGACGGAAGACAGTAGACAATGCGAAACGGTCTTCGGTCTACCGTCTACGGTCGGCTGGCCGCCTTGACGATGGCGATGAACTCGTCGGCTTTCAGGCTGGCTCCGCCGACCAGCGCACCGTCAATGTCGGGCTGGCTGAAGAACTCGGCCGCATTGGCCGCAGTGACCGACCCGCCGTACTGGACGCGGACGGCCTGGGCTGTCTCCGCGCCGAACAGGTCGGCCAGCGCCGGGCGGATCACCTCCGCCACGACGGCGTTGGCGGCCTCGCCGGTGGAGGCTTTGCCCGTCCCGATGGCCCAGACCGGTTCGTAGGCGACGACCAGGCGGGGGGCTTTGGCGGGATCCGTATCCCGCAGGCCGAGGCTGATTTGGCGGCGGACGACCTCCCCCGTCCGGCCCGCTTCGTACTGGTCGAGGGTCTCGCCGACGCAGACGATCGGGGTCAGGTCCACGGTCTGGGCGGCGCGGACCTTCCGATTCACAATCTCATCAGTTTCGCCGAAATAGGCCCGGCGCTCAGAGTGGCCGAGGATGACGTAGCCGCAAAATTCCCGAACCATTTCGGGGGCGATTTCGCCGGTGAACGCGCCTTTGGCTTCCCAGTGCATGTTCTGGGCACCCAGGCCGATGCCCGTGCCTTGCAGCAGGGCCGAGGCGGCCAGCAGGGACGGGAAGGGCGGGCAGAGCACTTTTTCCACGCCGGGGATGTCGCGCAGTTTCAGGCTCATCTTGAAGACCAGTTCACGGGCCTCGGCGGCGGTTTTGTTCATTTTCCAGTTGCCAGCAACGATGGGGGTTCGCATAAGTTATTTATCCTGCAAGGCTGCCACGCCGGGCAAGGCCAGCCCTTCGAGCATTTCGAGCGAGGCCCCGCCGCCGGTGGAGATGTGGGTGATCTTCCCTGCCAGGCCGGATTGCTGGACGGCCGCGACCGATTCGCCCCCGCCGACGATGCTGACCGCAGCAGACTCAGCCACGGCCTGGGCCACGCCAAATGTGCCTTTGGCGAACGCCGGGAATTCGAACACGCCCATCGGCCCATTCCAGACGACGGTCCTGGCCCCGGCGATGACTTTGGCGTAGTTCTCGACCGTCTCCGGGCCGATGTCCAGGATGCGCCAGCCTTCGGGGATGGGGCCGACAGCCATCACTTGGGCGGACGCGTCGGCCTCGAACTTGTCGGCGATGACCACGTCTACGGGCAGGCGCAGCTTCGGACCCGCAGCCTGCAACAGCTCCCGGGCCGTATCCAATGCCTCGTCCTCGACCAGCGAATCCGCCACCGGGTAGCCCTGGGCCTTGAAGAAGGTGTTGGCCATCCCGCCGCCGATCAGGATCGCGTCGGCTTTGGTCAGCAGGTTCTTGATCACGCCGATCTTGTCGCTGATCTTGGCCCCGCCCAGGATGGCGACAAAGGGTTTGGCCGGGTCGGCCACGGCCGCGCCCAGGTATTGGATTTCCTTTTCCATCAGGAAACCCGCCACCGCCGGGAGCAGCCTGGCGACCCCTTCCGTGGACGAATGCGCCCGGTGGGCCGAGCCGAAAGCGTCGTTGACGTAAATATCCGCCAGCGCGGCGAACCCTTTCGAAATTTCAGGGTCGTTCTTGGTCTCGCCCCTGTGGAAGCGGGTGTTTTCGAGCAGCAGCACTTCGCCGGGTTCGAGGGCTTTGGCTGCGGCCTCGGCCACCGGCCCGATGCAGTCTTCGGCAAAAGCGACCGGTTTGCCCAGCAGTTTGCCCAGGTGGGCCGCCACGGGCTTGAGCGAATATTTCGGCTCCGGGCCTTCCTTGGGGCGTCCCAGGTGCGAGCACAGGATCAGGGCCGCGCCGTGTTCGAGCAGGTAGTCCAGGGTCGGCAGCGCCGCCCGGATGCGGGTGTCGTCGCCGACCACCCCGTCCTTGAGCGGCACGTTGAAGTCCACGCGCACGAGGACGCGTTTGCCCTGCGGGTCAATATCTCGGATAGTCTTCTTGTTCATGGGGGGTAGTCCAGTGGTCGGATAGTCGGATAGTCCAGTGGTCGGGTAGTCGGGTAGTCGGGTGGTCAGATGGTCAGATGGTCGGGTGGTCGGATGGCTGGATGGTCGGGTGGTTGGGTGGTCCTTCTACACAACCACTCGACTGGGAGACTATGTGACCATAAGACTAAGAGACTACGAGACCACGAGACTACGAGACTAAAGCCCCTTCGCCATCAACGCTGCCAGATCTGCCGTGCGGCAGGAGTAACCCCATTCGTTGTCGTACCAGGTGACGACCTTGATGAAGTTGTTCTTTTCCTTGCCGAGCACGCTGGTGAAGGGCAGGTCTACGGACGAACTGAACGAACTGCCTTTGTAATCAATCGAGACCAGGGGTTCATCCACCGCATCCAGGATGCCTTTCAGGCGGGGCGTGGCGGCTGCGTCACGGAACATCTGGCGCAGTTCGTCGGTGGTGGTGGCGACCTCCACTTCGGCAGTGAAATCCACGATGGAGACGGTGCTGGTCGGGACGCGCAAGGCGTAGCCGTCGAATTTGCCCGCCAGGTCGGGGATGACCAGCTTGATGGCTTTGGCCGCGCCGGTTGTCGTCGGGATGATGCTCATCGCCGCGGCCCGGGCGCGCCGCAGGTCCGAGTGGGGCAGGTCGAGGATCTTCTGGTCGTTGGTGTAAGCGTGGATGGTGGTCATGAACGCCCGCTTGATCTTCAAGTTGTCATGCACCACTTTGGCCGCCGGGGCTAGGCAGTTGGTGGTGCAGGAAGCGTTCGAAACGACATGATGGCTGGCCGGGTCGTATTGGTCTTCATTGACGCCCAACACCACGGTCAGGTCTTCGCCCTCGGATGGGGCCGAGATGATAACCTTCTTCGCCCCGCCCTTGGTAATGTGGTTCTCAGCGCCCTTGACCGTCTTGCCTTTCTTGTTGACGCCGTCCGACTTGATGGTGAAGATGCCGGTCGACTCAATCACGATGTCCACGCCCAGGCTGCCCCAGGGGATGTTGGCCGGGTCGGTCTCCTTGAAAGCAGTGACCTTTTTGCCGTCAATGACCAGGCCGTCGTCCGCCACTTCCACCGTACCGTCGAAGCGGCCGTAGTTGGAGTCGTATTTGAGCAGGTGCGCCATCGTTTTCAGGTCCCCGATGTCATTGAAAGCGACCACTTCGAGCGTGTCCGAATGGAAGTCGCGGATCGCTTTGAGTACCTGGCGGCCAATGCGCCCAAATCCATTGATTCCTACTTTTACAGTCATGGTAAACCTCCTGAAATGTTGTTCGAGTTCAGTTTGTGAATTTTTCCACAAATGCGAATTTTATCACACTTGCAGAACAAACCGCCAATTCAGTTTTCATCCTACCCGCTCAACGGACCAGTGCGCTCCATGAACAGGTCAACCAGGGCCTGGGCCAGGCGGATCGGATCGTGCCGCCAGGGACGTTCGCGGTCCACCAGGTCGGCATTGTAGAGGCGGCTGTCCGAACGGGCGCGCTCGTCTATCTCGACCCAGCGAACCCCGTCCGGCAGCCTGCCCTCATACGTGTCGTTGCAGACCACCACGTCGAACAGGCGGTCGCCGAGATGTTCCTCCACGGCCCGCACGTGATCGTAGCAGGTGTAGGCTGCGGTCTCACCCGCCTGGGTCGCCAGGTTGCAGACGAATATCTTCAACGCCGGGCTGGAGCGGACGGCCGCCAGCAGGTCCCGGACGAGCAGGTTGGGCAGGATGCTGGTGTACAGGCTGCCGGGGCCGACCACGATCATTTCCGCGGACAGGACAGCCTGGATCACCGGCGGGAAGGCGGGCGCGTCGTTCGGCTCCAGCCACACCCGGCGGATGCGTCCCGCCGCTTCGGGGATCTGGCTCTCGCCCTCGATCCGCACTTCGTTGACGACGTGGGGCAATTGCACGTCGGCCACCAGGCGCACGTTGTGCAGCGTGGAGGGGAGCACCCGTCCATGCACCGATAGCACCCGGCCCGATTCGGCCACGGCTTCCTCGAAGCTGCCGGTGATCTCGCTCAGGGCGGAGATGAACAGGTTGCCGAAGGAATGACCGTCCAGCCCCGGCGCGCCGCTGAAACGGTACTGGAAGAGCTGGGTCAGCAGGGCTTCATCGTTCGAAAGGGCCGCCAGGCAGTTGCGGATGTCTCCCGGCGGCAGGATGCCCATCGTGCGGCGCAACTCGCCAGACGAGCCGCCGTCGTCCGCCACGGTGACGACCGCAGTCAGGTTGTGGGTATGGGCTTTCATCCCGCGCAGCAGCGTGGACAGTCCGTGCCCGCCGCCGATGACGACCACCCGCGGCCCCCGCTCGCGGCGGCGGAATTCGGCCAATTTATCCACGACCGATACGCCGGGACGAAGGTAAGGGCGCATGAGGGAGCGGTTCAATCCCCAAATGCCGAAACCGATCATTCCCAGGCCCAGGCTGCCGAAGATCAGGACCCGCAGCGGGCGGGGCAGGAAGGCCAGGGCAGCATACGCCAGGAAAGTCAGCAAGGCGGGGTTGGCGGAATCGGTGCGGTACAGGTCGAGCAGGAACATCGCCAGGCCGACGCCGAGCAGGGTGATCCCGGCCAGCACCAGCAGCAACCAGCGCTTGATGCCAATACCCGGCGAAAACAGGCGGAAAAAACTCCGCATGTTCCTGCCAAACCCATGACGCCAGACCGGCTCTTTCCCATTCACGAAGTCATCATAGCAAGGATTCAGGCAATAGTCAACGGCAAGCCGCTATGCTATAATCTCCCGCATGGGCCTCTTCTTAACAATCGATCTTGGCGGCACGCACGTCCGTGCTGCCACTTTTAACAAAGATAATACCCGCCCACTCGACCACAAAAAGATTGCCACCCGCTCCAAACAAGGCGCCATTTACGACCGTATCGAAAACCTGATCGCCTCGATCTGGCCAAAAAATGAAACGGTAGACGCCATCGGCCTGGCCTCCCCAGGCCCGCTCGACCCGCTTCGAGGCGTCGTCCTGGCAACTCCCAACATCCCAGAGTGGCTCAACTTTCCGCTCGGACCTAAACTGTCCGAGCGTTTTGGCGTCCCGGTATTCATGGATAACGACGCCAACCTGGCCGCGCTGGGCGAGTGGCGTTACGGTGCGGGACGGGGACACCAGCACGTGCTCTACCTGACCATCAGCACCGGGATCGGCGGGGGCGTGATCAGCCACAACCGGCTCTTGCAGGGACATCACGGCCTGGCTGCCGAACTCGGGCACGTGTCCGTGCTGGCAGAGGGTCCCCTCTGCTCGTGCGGGTATCCGGGTCATCTGGAGGCGCTGGCCTCGGGTCCGGCCATTGTCCGCTACGTCCGGGAGCAGTTGGCCGCGGGCGCGGCATCCTGCCTCGATCCACGGGATGAAATCACCGCATTCCAGGTGGCCGAAGCCGCCATGAACGGGGATGAATTGGCCCGGGCCGCGTACGCCCGCGCCGGTGAATACCTGGGGATCGGCGTCGCCAATTTCCTGCACATTTTCGATCCATCCATTGTCATTATTGGCGGCGGCGTCTCGCGCAGCGGCCCGTTGCTTTTCGAGCCTTTCGAAGCCAGCCTGCGTCAACGCGTGTTCAACCCAACTTATCTGGAGAACCTGACCATCACCACCGCGGCTCTGGGGGACGATGCCGGGTTGCTCGGCGCACTGGCGCTGGCGCACCTGTCATGGGCCGGGTGAATTTGAATCTTTAGGAGATCTATGGAAACACTCAAATTGCCAGGGCCAAAAGCCCGCGCGCTGATCAAGCGCGATTCGTCGGTCATCTCACCTTCGTACCCGAGGGCGTTCCCCTTCGTCATGGACCATGGCAAGGGCAGCGAAGTCTGGGATATTGACGGCAACCGCTTCCTCGATTTTGCGGCTGGGATAGCAGTCGCTTCCACCGGCCACAGCCACCCGAAAGTGGTCAAGGCCATCCAGGAGCAGGCGGAAAAATTCATCCACATTTCGTCCGATTTTTACCATCCCAAATGGGTGGAGTTGGGCGAAAAACTGGATGGGATCGCCCCCTTCGAGGAGGCTGCGGTCACCTTCATGACCAATTCCGGCACCGAGGCGGTCGAAACGGCCATCAAACTGGCCCGCTACTACACCGGACGGGCGAACTTCCTCGCCTTTACCGGAGCCTTCCACGGGCGGACGATGGGCGCGGTCACCATGACGGCCAGCAAATCGGCCTACCACAAAGGCTTCTACCCGCTGATGAACGGCGTGCTGCACGCCCCCTTCCCCAACACTTACCGCCCGGTGCTCGAACGCTACAAAGGCGAAGATTACGGCGAGACGGTCGTCCGTTACATCGAGGAAGAGATCATCGGCCACATCCTGCCCGGTGAAGAGATTGCCGGCATCCTGGTCGAATCGATCCAGGGCGAGGGCGGTTACATCGTCCCGCCGATGGGATTCTTCCCGGCCCTGCGGAAACTGTGCGACAAGTACGGCATCCTGCTCATCACCGACGAAGTCCAGTCTGGCATGGGACGGACCGGGAAATGGTGGGCCATCGAACATTTCGGCATCGAACCCGACATCGTCACCGCGGCCAAGGGCATCGCTTCGGGTATGCCGCTGGGGGCGGCCATCGCCCGCCGCTCGGTGATGACCTGGAAGAAGGGCGCGCACGGCAACACCTACGGCGGCAACCCGCTGGCCTGCGCGGCTGCACTGGCGACCATCGAACTGATCGAAGAACAGTACCTGCAAAACGCGGCCGAGGTGGGCCAATACGCCCTCGACGCGCTGGCCGAACTCCAGGTCCAGCACCCCAGCATGGGCGACGTGCGCGGCAAGGGACTGATGATCGGGGTCGAATTCGTCATGGACAAGGAGACCAAAGCCCCCGCCGCCGAGCTGCGCGACCGGATCGCAGACCTGGCCTTCGAAAGAGGGCTGATCACCCTGGGCTGCGGCAAGAGCGTCATCCGCGTCTCCCCGGCGCTCAACATCTCCAAATCCGAAATTGACGAAGGGCTGAAACTCTTCGCCGAAGCCATCACCGCGGCCGAGAAAGAATTCGGGCTGTTGTAAAACGCAAATCAGCGATGCAAAAGCGGCGGCCACCATCACTGGCGTCCGCCGCTTTTTGGTTTAACCGGTGAGCGGGTTTGTTACGGTCCAGGCTGGACGCTGACCAGCACCGCCCGGACGACCACGCGGTAATTGTATTCGCCGGTCGCCTCGTTGAATTCCTTGCAGGTGATCAGGGTGATCCAGTCGTAGTCCTCGTGGCGCAGCACGCTCAAGTCGTCGGCCCAGACCAGGCGGACTTCACGCACCTGGTAGACGTAGCGCTGGCCGTTGGCGTGGATGACGATCTCGTCACCCCAGAAGAGCGAGAACAGGTTGACGAACGGGCCGGGGGTGCCGTCTGCCAGGTAGGTGTGGCCGGTGATGGCCGTGTTGCCCGGCCAGGTGGGGTAGGCCGTCCCTTCGAGCCAGCCGGCTTGGCCGGAAAGCCAGGTCAGGTCCCAGCCGCTTTCGTTCAAGGGGACGCCGACGATGGGCAGGTTTGCCAGGCCCAGTTTCGGCACTTCGAGCCGCATTTCGTCCATGGCGGCGTAAGCTTTGTCGGCGGGCTGGGGCGGGAGGGCGGTGATCCTGTCCGGGGCGAAGCCGGTCTCCGGCAGGCCCGGGACCGAGATGGTGATCGAATCTTCCGCCCCGTAGCCATCCACGCCGGAGTTATCAGCCGGGTCATACCAGCGTTCGGTCGAATCGGAGTTGTACGGCGACTGGACGACCGGGCCGTTGGGGCCGAAGTCAATCGGCAGGCTGGTCCAGGCCACGCTGGCCCCGTTGGTCACCGGCGAAGGCCCGACAAAGGCAGCCTGGAATTTGATCGTGGACTCAGCGCCGAGCGGGAAATCGTCCCAGGTGAAGGTCAGGGTCTTCCGGGCCGCGTCGTAAGAGAAAGCCGTCGGCTGCCGCCCGGTGACGCTGGCCGAGTTCGGCACATAGTCCAGGCCGGTTGGCAATTCGTCCGTCACGACCACGTCGTAGGCGTTGGTATTGCTCTTTTTGGTGTGGGCGATCCTGACCGTGAAGTTGATCGGCGTGCCGTAGGGCGCGACCTCGGGTTCGGCGCTCTTGTCAATGCTCAGGTCGGGTTCGACGATCTCGACCGGGGGCGTCGTGATTTCGAGCTGGCCGCCGTCCCAGGTCCAGGCCGCCGCGTTCGTCAGGGTGCTCCCTTCCTGGTTCGAGCCGATGTCCAGCACGATCACGTCGTAGCGGATGGTGATGGTCTCCGCCGCCGCGCTGCCGTTCTCGAGGGTGTCGAAGTCGAAGGTCACTCTGCCGCCGGAATTTTCCACCAGCGGGTTGTGGACGCCGGGCGTCACGCCGTCGTTGCAGTTGCCTGGGGCTTGCAGGTCTATCCGGGTGCTGGTCAGCAGGCCGCTGCTGGCGGTGATGTCGGCGCAGTCCACGAAAGCCAGGCCGGTCTGGAGCGTGTCCACCAGGAGGGCGTTGTCCATCCGCCCAAGGGCCGGGACGGTGAGAGTCAGTTCGTAGGTCACGATCTCGCCGATGGCGACCTCCGTCCCGCTGGTAAAGCTCTGGTCCGTGGCGACCATGGTCTTGGTCAGGTTGCCGCCGGAGACGGTCGTATCCTCGTCGGTGTCGGAGTCGCTGGCGCCGGTGTCCGAATCTTCCACTTCGACCCGGTTGAGCAGCGTCGGGCCGGGGTTGTTCTTGACCGTGACGGTGATGGACAGGTTCATGTCTGCCCCGGAAGCGAGCGACAGCCCGCTCCAGGTGACGACCCGCCCGGCCACCGACGAAGGCACCGGCGCGGCGCTGACGAAGGTCACGCCGGCAGGCAGGGTGTCGGTGACGGTCAGGCTGGTCAGGTCCACCGCGCCGTTGTTCTCCACCAGGATGTCGTAAGTCAAGGTGTTGCCGGGGCCGACGACCACCAGGCCGTCGTCCTTCGTCACCCGCAGCGAGGCCTCATCGTCCGTGTCGCTGGCTTCGTTATCGGACGACTCCAGTTCGACCATGCCCGCCGGGGGCGCGACGGTGACGGTGTTGGTCAGCGCGCCGGTCGCGGCCGGGTCAACCTGGGCTTCCACCCGGTAGGTGACGCTGGCTCCCAGCGGCAGGTCGAGCGAATCGCCGAAGGCGGCCGGGTTGGAGGCGTCGCCGGTGCAGGCGTAGGCAGCGGGATCGGGATCGGGGGAACTGCTCTCGCAGGTCCAGGTCCAGGAGGTGATCTGGGCCGGGCGCGGGTCGCTGACGGTCATCCCGAAAGCGTCACTCGGACCCTGGTTTGTTACCGTTATGGAATAGGTCAACGTGCCCCCGGCGGTGTAAAAGCTGACGCCGTCGTCTTTGGTGACGGTCAGGTTCACCCGCGGGGCATTGAAGACGCCGAAGTCCACCCGGAACTCGGTGGTGCTGCCGGTGGCGTTGTCGAAGGACTGCTCGCCCGCCGGGGTGATGGTGACGACCTCGGACTGGATATAACCGCCCAGGCCGACCGAGCCGACCTCGCTGCCGTTGTCATCGGAGTCGGTGGTGTCCACGTCGGAGTCGGGGGCGGGTTCGTAGTAGCCGCCGCCGGTGCTGGAGACGTAATCCCGCAGCGTGCCGCCGGGGTTGAACTCAACCGCCGGGAGGCGCAGGAGGTAATCGCCCTGCGGCAGCCCGGTGAAGGTGTAATTGCCGCTGGCGTCGGTGACGGCGGTGACGAGCAGGGCGCTGCCGTCGGCGGAGCGCAGTTCCACGTCCACGCCGGGGATGCCGGTCTCGCCGTCTTCGGTGCCTGAGTTGTTGGCGTCGTTCCAGACCAGGTTGCCGAGTTGGATGGTGTAGAAGCCGAAATCAACGGTCATGTTGGCCTGGGCATCGGGCTGGGAGCCTTGACCCACGCCGGGTTCCAGGTCGGCTTCGCTTATCGGTTCCAGGCCGCCGGGTCCAAGAGTGACCGCCTGCGACAGGACCACGCCGCCGATCTGGAGCGTGCCGTTGTCGTCCGAATCCACGTCGGTGTCGGCATCCGGGGCGGGGTTTTCGTAAATGGAGCCGTCCGCAGCCCGGAAGGTGGCCGAGGACCAGTAGCCCTCCAGCACCGCGCCGCCCACAAAGTTGGCGGCTGGGATGACGACCACGTAATCGCCGCTCTCGAGGAAATCGAAGAGGTAGTAGCCGCCGTTGGCGGTCGTATCCGTGCCCAGGGCAGGCCCGGCCGGGTTGCCGGAAGCGTCGGCGGCGTAGAGTTCGACCAGCACGCCATCCACGCCGACTTCCGTCCCGTTGATGGTGGAACTGTTGTCGGTGTCGAACCAGACCCGGTTGCCGAGGGCGTAAACGGTGGTGAAGCCGAAGTCCACGGTCGGGTTGTGGGTCGCGCCGGTGGCGTTGTCTACCGTTGTGTTGCCCTGGGCGCCGGTCGAGCCGGGGATCAGGGCCAACGTGCCGGAGGTGACCACGCCGCCGCCGGTGCCCTGGCCGTTGTCGTTGTGGTCGGTGTTGGCGTCGGGGCCGGTGGTGGTCGTGTCGTTCAGGTCGGCGTTGTCGTTCGTGCTGACCGTGCCGGTGGGGGCGGTCGTACGGACGATGTAGCTGCCCTGCGGCAGGCCGGAGAAGTGGTACTGGCCGCCGGCGTTGGTGGGCGTGCCGCCGGGAGCGTCGTCGGCGGTGTTCAGCATCCCGTCCGGGCCGATGTTGATCTCGGTCCCGTTGGAGGAGTAGAGCAGGACAGCGACGCCGCCCAGGTCGGTGTCGCCGGCGGAATAGGCGCCGTCCTTGTCCACGTCGCCGAAGAGCTGGTTGCCGATCCCGGTGGTGTAGAAGCCGAAATCGAGCGAAAGGTTGGCGCGGCCGTTTGGCTGCAAGCCCTGGCCCACGCCGGATTCCTCGTCGGTGTCGTCGGTCGGCTCGGTCAACCCGACCGGGCCGAGGGTCAAGGGCAGGGATGTCACCGCGCCGGAGAACGCGCCCCCGGTCTGGAGGGTGCCGTTATCGTCCGAATCGAGGTCGTTGTCCCCGTCGGGCGCGGGGGTCTCGGAGATGCTCCCGTCGGCGGCGAGGGTCGTCTGCGAAGACCAGTAGCCTTCGAGCACCGCGCCGCTGCCGAAGTTGGCCGCGGTGACGACGACCATGTAATCGCCGGGATACAGGCTGTCGAACAGGTAGTAGCCGCCGTTGGCGGTGATGTCGGAGGCCTGGTAGATGAAGTTGCCCGCGCCGTCGTCCATGTACAGGTCAACGGCCACGCCGTCCACGCCGACTTCCGCGCCGTCAATTGCGGCGCTGTTGTCGGTGTCGAACCAGACCCGGTTGCCGAGGGCGTACAGGTTGACGAAGCCGAAGTCCACGGTCGGGTTATGGGTCGTGCCGGTGGCGTCCGTGACCTGGTTGTTGGCCTGCGCCCCGGCCGAACCGGGAGTCAGGGCCACCGCGCCGGAGGGCACGTCCCCGCCCCCGGTGCCGAGGCCGTTGTCGTTGTCGTCGGTGTTCGTGTCCGGGTTGGCGGTGTCGGCCGCGTCGAACGTGTCAATCGTGCTGGCGGTGTTGGCCGGAGCGGTGACGCTGACGGTGTAACTTCCTTCCGGCAGGCCGGTGAACAGGTAGTCCCCACCCGCGCCGGTGGCCATGCCGCCCGGCGCGTCATCCAAAGTACCGAGGATGCCGTCGGGGCCGACGTTGATCTCGACCCCGCCAGACGAGAACAGGCGGACGGTGACGCCGGGCAGGGGGGTATCGGTCCCGGCTTCGTAGTTGCCGTTGAAGTTGTCGTCGTAGAAGACCTGGTTCCCAAGCGAGGTGCGGTAGAAACCGAAATCCACCGTCATATTGGCCTGGTCATCCGGCTGGGACCCCTGGCCGACTCCCGCTTCGAGGTCGGTTTCGCCCACCGGTTCGGACGCGCCGGGGCCGAGGGTTACGGCGCTGGAGGTCACATCACCGCCAATTTGGAGGGTCCCGTTGTCGTCCGAATCGAGGTCGGTATCCGCATCGGGCGCGGCGGCTTCGCTGATGACGCCGAAGCCGTCCATCGTCGTGCCGGAGGACCAGTAGCCTTCCAGCACCGCGCCGCCCGCAAAGTTGGCGGACGGGATGACGACCACGTAATCGCCCGCGTCCAGGTAATCGAAGAGATAGTAGCCGCCGTTGGCGGTCGTGTCCGTATCCAGGGCGGGGCCGGTAGGCAGGCCGGAGGCGTCGGCGGCGTATAGCTCGACCGTCACGTCATCCACGCCGACTTCGGTCCCGTTGAGGGTGCTGCTGTTGTCGGTGTCGAACCAGACCCGGTTGCCCAGGGCGTAGGTGTTGAGGAAGCCGAAGTCCACCGTCAGGTCGGTGGTCGTGCCGGTGGCGTCGGTGACGGCGATGTTGGCTGCCGCTTCGGCCGCGTCCATCGTCAACGTCCCGGCGGAGACCTGTCCCGCGCCGGTGCCGATGCCGTTGTCGTTGTGGTCGGTGTTGACGTCGGGGTTGGCGTTGTCGGCGCTGTCGAAGGTGTCAATCGTGCTGGTGAAGCTGGCCGGGCCGGTGGCGCGGACGACGTAATCGCCCTCCGGCAGGCCGGAGAAGCGGTACAGCCCGCCGCCGCTGGTGAGCATCCCGCCCGGGGCGTCGTCGGCGGTATTCAGGATTCCGTCCGCACCGGCGTTGATCTCGGTCCCATTGGACGAGTACAACTGGACAGTCAGGCCGTCCAGGGGCGCGTCCCCGGCATCGAAGACGCCGTTCTTGTTGATGTCGCTGAAGACCAGGTTGCCGATCTCGGTGCGGTAGAAGCCGAAGTCTACGGTCATGTTGGCGCGGCCGTCGGGCTGGGACCCCTGGCCGACTCCCGCTTCGAGGTCGGATTCGCCAACCGGTTCGGTCAGCCCGGAAAGTCCGAGCGTGACCGGGCTGGAGACCACGTCGCCGCCCGGCTGGAGGGTGCCGTTGTCGTCCGAATCCACGTCGTCGTCCCCATCCGGCGCGGCGGTTTCGGAGATACTCCCGTCCGCCGCGAGGCTCGTGGCGGAGGACCAGTAGCCCTCCAGCACCGCGCCGCCCGCGAAGTTGGCGGCCGGGATGACGACCACGTAATCGCCGGGGAAGAGGTCATCGAAGAGATAGTAGCCGCCATTGGCGGTCACGTCGGTGGCGACCGGGTTGACCAGGTCGCTGGCCGAGAAGAGTTCGACCGTCACGCCGTCCACGCCGACTTCGGTCCCGTTGATGGTTGAACTGTTGTCGGTATCGAACCAGACCCGGTTGCCCAGGGCGTAGGGATAGGCGAAGCCGAAGTCCACGGTCAGGTCGGTGGTCGTGCCCGAAGCGTCCGTGACGGTGATGTTGGCCGCCGTTTCGGCCGCGTCCATCGTCAACGGGCCGGAAGCGGCCTGCCCGAGGGCTGTGCCGATGCCGTTGTCGTTATTGTCGGTGTTGGTGTCCGGGTTGGCGTTGTCGGCGCTGTCGGCATCGTCCCGGGTGCTGATGGTTCCCGCCGGGCCGCTGGCCTTGACGATGTAGTCGCCTTCCGGCAAGCCGGTGAAGCGATATTCGCCGTCGGTGGTGATGGTCGTGGTGGTGAACGTGTCGAGCAGGGTCACGCCGTCAGCGGCGTATAACTCGACGGCCATGCCGTTGAGGAGGGTGTCGCCCGCGTCGTACAGGCCGTTGACGTTGTTGTCCAGGAAGACCAGGTTGCCGATCTCGGTGCGGTAGAAGCCAAAGTCCACGGTCATGTTGGCGCGGCCGTCGGGCTGCTCACCGTAGAACCCGCCGTCGAGGTCGGTCTCGCCCGCCGGTTCGGTCAGCCCGGCCGGTCCGAGGGTGACGGGCAGGGAGGCCACCGCGCCGGGGAAGTCGGGTCCGGCCTGGAGAGTGCCGTTGTCGTCTGAATCGATGTCCGTATCGGCGTCGGGCGCGGGGGCTTCGCTGATAACGCCGAAGCCGTCCATGCTCGTGCCTGATGACCAGTAGCTTTCGAGCACAGCGCCGCTGGCAAAATTCGAGGCCGGGATGACAACGATATAATCTCCGGCTTCGAGGTAATCGAAGAGATAGTAGCCACCGTTGACAGTGGTATCCGTTGCTAGGGGAGTAACCAGGTCGGCGGTCGAATAAAGTTCGACGGTCACGCCGTCCACACCGAATTCGGTTCCGTTGATCGTGCTGCTGTTATCGGTGTCGAACCAGACCCGGTTTCCGAGCGAGTAATATTCCAGCCCACCGGTGTGGGATGCAAAATCGAGATAATCGTCCACGCCGCCGGAGCCGTCGCGCTCATCGCTATTGTCGCCGGGCATGGAAGTCCAGGTCATGTTGACATAGTTGGCGGCGCTGTCGGTCCCGGTCAACGCGGGCGGGGCGGGCGGATTGTCCACGGTAACGGTGAAGGCAGCCTGGGCAGAACTGCCAAGGGGCAGGGAACAACCGTTGACCGAGAGGCAACTCAAAGTCAGGTCGGGAGCCGTGTAGCTCTGAGTCCAGTTGGCCGGGAGGGAGGTCACGCTGCCGAAGGTCAGGCCGGTGGGAAGGGTATCCGTGACCAGGATGTCGTAGGCAACCGAGTTGCTGTCATTTGCCGGGACGCCGCTGGCGGTGATGTGGGAGATGTCGAGGGTGTAGGTGACGGTCTGGCCGTAGAGCCAGGTGTCGTCGTCGGCAGATTTGGCGACGTTCAGGAAGGGTTCGACGATACGGGTCTCGACCTGGTTGGAGGGGCCTTTGAGCGCGCCGTCGATCGTGACGGTGTACTCGTTGTGGTCGAGATCGGTGTTGTTGTTGTCGGCGGTGTCGTTGACCAGCACGTCGAACTCGATGACCACATATTCGACGTCGGCGTTGTCGCGGTCGTTGTTGACCAGATCGCCCAGGCTGATCGTGATGTCCTGACCCGTGACCGAGACACGCCCGGCGGGGATGCTGAAGGTCGGCGGCAGGGCATCGTTGTCCGCGCCGGACAGGTCGGCATCCACGGTCATGGGATCGGTGGCGATGAACGACAGGCGCGGATCACCCGCGTAGGTAAATCCGGCAGGGAGGGTGTCGTAAACGGTGAAAGCCAGCGAGGTGCCTTCGGGCAGGGCGGTCGCCAGGCGGTAAGTGACGATCTCGCCGATGGTCAGGTCGTTGCCGAGGGTATCGCCGTTGGTGCTGTCCACCAGGGACTTGACCAGCGAAAGCGCGTGAGCTGTGACCTGGGCGCTGGCGGAATCGTTGTAATCGTTGGGCGGGGTAACCCCCGTTCCGTTCCGTTCGCCGTTGGTCGTCCCGCTCGCACCGGGGGTGGACGAGCCGGTCGGGTTGACGGTCGTGCCGTTCGTGCCGGGCAGGCTGGTGTAGGTCAGGTTGGCGGTATTGGGCAGCGCCTGGTCGGCGGTGACGGTGACATTGATGGTCGCGGTGTACTCGATCGTGACCGCGCAGCCTGCCGGAACGGAGTCGAACCGGACGTCCAGGTTGTTGCCGGCGGAGTTGGTAGTGTCCACCCCGGTGGCGCAGGCGCTGGTCACGGTGATCGACCCCAGGTCCAGGGTCATATCCGCGTGGACGATATCGGTCACGACCACGTCGAAAGCGGTGGTATCGTAGGCCGGGGCGGCGCTGGCGTTGGTGAAGTCCAGGGTATACGTGATGACATCGCCCGCGTCGCCGCTGGTCGGGTTGGCCGTTTTCGTCAAATCCGTGATCGAAGGTTCGACGGCCCGGCTGTAGACCCCGTTCGAATAACCGGGGATCAGGAGGCTGTTGATGTAAACCCGGAAGCGGTTGTAGTGGGTTTCACCGGCGTCATTGCTGTTCGCCCCGCCGTTGTTGTCCACCAGGGCGTTGAACTCGACGATCACGTATTCGGCGTCGGCGTCGCTGTCATTGTTTTGGAGCGTGCCGAGCATGAAGCTGACGTCGGTGCTGGTGTTGTAGGTATCGGCGTCGGAGGTGGGGGAGTTGCTCACGTTGAAATCCGCCAGCGCCGGGCAGAGGGCCGGGACGGCCGGGGTCAGACCGGTCACAGCCGAGCCGGCCAACTGGCAGTTGGGGTCGTTCACCGCCGGGATGACAAAGGTCGAGGGGGCCGGATAAGCGTAATCCGTCGAAGTGATCCCGCCGGTCGAGACGAAGGCGGCTTTGGCCGTGCCGTCGTTCAGGAAGGTGATGCCATTGGGGATGTATTCCTGCAGGCGGAAGTTGGTGCTGGTGCCTTCGGGCAGCACCACCGCCAGCCGGTAACGGATGATCTCCCCGATGGCAACCGACACGGGCGAGCCGGAGCCTGCCTGGTACGGATCCACCGGCTCGGCGGTGTGTCCTTCGGAGGTCGCCACCAGGTATTTCTGGGGTGTGGTCGAATTAATGGTTACGTTGACGGTGGCGCTGTCGGCGTAGTTGTTGAGGCCCAGCCCCACGCCGTCCGCGCCGGTGCGCTCGTCGGAATCGGGGTTGAAAGTGGAGCGGTCGAGCGCGGTCCCGTCCAGGCTGGTCCAGTAAATGTAAGATGTATTGCCCAAGACCTGGGTCGGGCTGACGCAGTAGGCCACCGTGCCGCTGACCGTAATTTGAATCGGCTGCGCGCCGAGCGGGACATCGAAGCTGGTCCCGGCCGGGGTTTGCAGGGTCCAGCCGGTGGCGTTATCCCCGACCAGTTCGAACGGGGTGGGCGGCAGCAGGCCGTCCGGGTCGGAGACCAGCGAAATGACCGGGTTGTCAATTGCAGACGGGCCTCCGGCGGCGCACAGGGGCAGCGGGTCGGCCAGGGTCGTGTCGTAGGCGTCGGTCTGGCTGGCGCCGTCCTGGGTGATGGTCAGGGTGTACGAGAGCGGATTGCCCGCATCTGCTGTCGGCGCGCTGGCCGATTTGGCGATGTTGAGGGCGGGTTCGATCACGGTCACGTTCGGCGCGGCCGCGGTCCCCAGGCTGACGTCCCCGCTGCCGTCGTTCAGGAAGAACTCCGCAGCGTTGTTCAGCAGCGCGCCGGACTGGTTGCCGGCGATGTTGAGCGCGACCGCCTGGTAGGTGATGACCACCGTCTCAGCCGTGACGTTGTCCCGGTCGGCGTTGGTGAGGTTGCCAAGATCGAAGCGGATGTCCTGGCCGTTGTTGGTCACGCCGGAGGCTTCGGTGGCGGCGCATATCCCGCCAAACCCGCCCGCGAGATCAGTGGTCACGTTGGGCGAGGACGGCACGACACTGGTGCAGGAGACGAAGGCCAGCCCGCCGTCGAGGTGGTCGGTGATGAACGCGCCGGGCACATTCCCTTCCGGCACAGTGGTGGTCAGGCTGTAAGTGACGAGTTCGCCAATCACCACTTCGTCGTTGGCGTTGGTGGCGCTGTCCAATTCGGTAGAGACGAGTTGCTTCGCCAGAGGAGCCACCACGGTCGTGTCGGCGGTGTCGGTCACTTCGGGCGGGTAGCTCTCGCCCGGTCCCGGCGTGGGGACGTGGTTCGGGCCGTCGTCCGTGCCGGCGTAACCGGTGTTGGTGGCGGTGTTGGTGTACGTCCCGGGAATGACATCATCCCGGACGTAAAGGTCGTAGGTGATGACGATGAGATTCTTCCCGGCCCCGACCGTGTGCGCCTGGCAGACGGCCGTCCCGGCCGGCAGGACCTCGCTCGGATCGGTGAGCTTGATCCCGTTACCGAAAATATCGTCCGAACTGTCGGGCAATCCCGCCGGGCCGCCGCCCAGCCCGGTGAACTGGATCGGGTCGGGCACGGCATCGCCGGTGTAATCCACGCCGCCCCCGTCGCCGAGATGGATCTGCAAATTCAGCGGGTGGGTCGCGTCGGGGGTCTGGAAGATCGTGCTTATCAAGGTATCCTGGAGGGTGATGTCGAACGCGCCGTTGGCGCTGGACCCCATGTTGGTGATGGTGATCGCGAACGTGACCACGTCCCCGGCGTCCACGCCGGTGATGTTCGAGTCAATCGTCGTGCCGTCCAGGATGGTGCCGGCCCAGCGCGGGCTGTTGGACGGGTCGGTGAAGGCAGGGGTGGTCGGCGGAGTGACGACCGCGTTCGGCTGGGCGTCCCAAGTAGCGCCGTTCCAGCTCCCGGCCCAGACGGCGGATTTGGTGGTGACCAGCACCGGCTCGGTCATCACGAACTGGATGATCGAATCGGAGGTGCTCGGCGCGCCGTTGGTGCTGCCTTCGTAGGCGTGGGCCTGGTTGGTCAGGAACAATTTGTCGGCAAAGGGGTCGGAGGAGACGACGATGGAGACCAGCAGGTCCACTGTGGTGGGCTGGTTGCGGGTGTCGTCGTAATCGGCGTAGGCGATGACGATCTTGTTGGCGGCCGTGTCGGCGGTGACCACCGGGTCTTGCGTGCCGGGATTGAGGGTGTTGGGGGTCAGGACGCCGGTCGTGCCGTTGCCGTCCATGTAGGTGTAGTAGCTGTCGGAGGGGCCAAGCTGGACCACGCCCGGGGCGGGAATCCCGACCACGGGGCTGAAGGACCAGCCCCCTCCCCCCGTCTGAGCCGGGTCGTCCACGTGGAAGACCGGCAGGGGGAAGTAATCGTCGAAGGTCAGGTTTTCCACGTCCGAGGTGGTCAGTCCATAAGTCAAACGGAAAGTGACCTTGTCGTCGGGCTTGATGGTGATCTGGCCGTCCACGATGAAGTTGGCGATGTTCGTGTCGTCGTTGATGGCGTAGACCGTTTTGGTGAGGGATTGCCGTCCGAGGACGACCCCGGCCGCGGCGTCGTCGGCTTCGGTGTCGGTGACGGTGAAGGTGAAGTTGTCCAGGACGTTGCCGGAGATGACCGCCGAGTTGTCGAGCGTGTCGCCCTGGTCAACGCTGTCGTCGCCGGAGGGATAGGTGTCGGTGAAATTCTCCTGGATGACCGCCCGGTAGGTGACGGTCCCGGTGGTGGGGCCGTCGCCGAGGTTGGCGGGGTCGCAGGGGACGACCAGGCCCGACCCGCCGGGGTCCACGCAGCCGCCGACCATGCGGCCGTCCTGGCCGCGGCTGATGATCTCGTCCGAAACGTCGAAGGTCAGGGTTGTCGTGCCGTCGTTGGGCGCGCCGGTGTTGTCGGTGGTACATTCCGCGCCGGGCGCGGCGGAATAGTTGCAGGCCACATCGAAATCCGCCGGGGCGAAGACCGCCGAGGCCAGCGAATAGCCGTTGCCGTTGATCTCCAGGGTTGGGGTGAATCCGCCCTCCACGTGCTGGCCGTCCGAAATGACATCGGTGACGACGAGGCCGTTGAAGGCGAAGAAATCGGAGACCTGGAAGGTGAGCGAATATTCGAGGGTCTTGCCGGGGGCCGGGTCGCCGCCGCCAACCACCGCAACGCCCTTCTGGATGGCGATGGACTTGTCCTGTAAGGTGTGCAGCGGCGGGCAGCTTGGGCAGGTGGCGTCGGAAGTGACCGGGGTAAGCGGGTCGCGCCCGTCAACCGGGTCCCAGTCGCCCTGCGCCCAGGCGATGTTGCCGGAACTGGCGTCGTTCCCGCTGCCAGAGGGGACGACTTCCCCGCCGCCGGAATCCAGGCGCGGGACGTAGAAATCGAATGTGACGGCCACGTCGCTGGTCCCGGCCCCGCCGGTGACGCTGGCGTAGCGCAGGGTCAGCGTGCCGCCGGGCGTGACCGTGGAGGGCAGGGAAATGACCGAGTACCCGCCGGTCGTCCCGGCGGCGATCCCGATGAACTGGACGTTGCCGGGCAGCAGGTCGGAAATGTCGAGATTGGTGACGGTCTGCCCGTCGGCGATGTCCACCGTCAAAACGTACTGGCGCGGGAAGTTGGGGCCGGTGGCCGTTTCGGCCTGGGTATTGGCCGGGCCGACGTAGGACTTGGTAAAAGTCAGCACCTGGGGCGTGATCGGGCCGCTCGGCCAGCCGGTCCCGTCGTCCGTGGGCGGCTGCAAGATGGGCGTGTCGCCGCAGCACCAGTCGTCCAGCGGGGTCTCGCCGAACATGTAACCGCCGCGCGCCCTGACGGCCAGGGGTGCGCCCACGTCTGCCAGGATGCTCAGGCTGGCCGTGACGGTCACGTCCAGCGGCGGCTGGTCGGGCACGAAGGAGCCGAAGGGCAGGCGCAGCGAGACCAGCTTGTCGCCGGGCGTGCCGCAAACCTGGACGAACGCGCCGGCGGCGTCCCTGGCCCAGGGATGCGAGACGCAGCCCGCCGCCGGGAAGGTCTGCGCGTTGCTCTCGACCGCCGCGCCCAGGTAAGTGGCCGAAATAAAATCAATCCCGTCATCGCCGTCGAGGCCGGTAACGGGAAAGATCATGTCAATGAACGGGCCGTAGCCGGGGGTATCGCCCGTGTTGTCGAACGTGACGGTGAAGGAGAAATTCTCTCCCAACATCACGCTGGCGGGCATCCCCAGGCTGACGGCGGCGGTCGCGGCGTAGGCCGGGCGCGGTTCCACCCTGGACGGCTCGCCGTCCCCGGCATCCGGCCCGGCCTGGGCGGGCAGCGCCGGCTGGGCGGTTATGACCGCCAGGCTTATCGCCAACACCCCAGCCAATAATAAATTCAAACGAGAAAAAATACTGGATTGCGCTTTCATGTCACCTCTCCCGAAATTAAAAAATAGCAAAACCGGACTACAGCCGGTTTCGCTACTCGCTCCCCTGAACCCTTACCCGTCCCACAGGCAAGCGACCAAATCCAGGTCCAGGATCATAGCGTCTGTATAACAAGATAATATTTTCACAATTATCCTACATCTTTTTTTACCGTCAACATTAAAAACCATTCATTTTTGCAAGGCAAGCGAGCGTCAGCCGCGCCCGGCGCTAACACAACTCTTACGCGCCGCCAAATCTCCCGGTGATACAATAGCCCCGACTCGCCACTTACCATTTACCACTTATGATGCTCCCCGATTTCCGCGTCCGCCAAAGGGATTACCTGCTCGAAATCTCGAAGACCATTTCCCAGGAACTGGACCTGGCGAAGGTGTTGACGCGCATCCTGCGCATCTCCACCGAAATGCTCGCGGGACAGGCGGGCCTGATCGCGTTGAAAGAGGCCGACGGCGGCTGGCGCGTGGCCGCCGCCCACGGCATCCCCCCGGCTTTCCTCCGTTACCTCGAACCGCTCCTGGCCGAGGAAAAAGTCGCCGAGCTGGACATCAACGAACTCAACCGCATGTTGAAGGAACTGGCCTATACCGCCAGCATGGGGCTGCTCAACGGTGTGGCCCTGCCGCTGGCTGCCCACAAAAAGATCATCGGCGTCATCTTCATCTTCCGCTCCTACCCCGACCTGTTCTCGGCCAACGACAAGCTCCTGCTGCAATCCTTCGCCGACCAGGCCGCCATTGCGGTCTTCAACGCCCAGCTTTATGGTCAGGTCAGCTACGAAAAGCAGCGCCTCGACGCCCTGCTCGATTCGGCTGCCGACGGTATCCTGATCCTCAACGCCGACCACACCATCGAGCGGGCCAACACTGCCTTTGCCAAGCTCTACGGTCTCAGCCGGGACGCCATCCACGGGCAGTCGCACGGGGCCGTCATCAAATGGGCACGCGACCCGCAGGGCCTGACCCTCGAAGAAGCCGAACGCGGCGGCTGGCCGCTGACCCCCAACGCCACCCTCTACGTCGAAGGCGACCTGTCCCGCCCCGAGCCGCCGCCCCTGCCGGTCGGCATCACCTACGCCCCCCTGCTCGCCCCGGACGGCAAACTGCGCAACATCATTGCCAGCGTGCGCGACATCACCCACTTCCGCACCGCCGAGGAGATCAAGAGTACCTTCATCTCGGTCGTCAGCCACGAACTGCGCACGCCGGTGGCGCTCATCAAGGGCTACGTCAGCACCCTGCGCCGCGAAGACGCCCGCTGGGAGCGGGCCGTCGTCGAGGACAGTTTGGCCGTCATCGAGGAGGAAGCAGACCGGTTGTCCAGGATGATTGACGACCTGCTCGACGCCTCCCGGCTCCAGGCGGGCGGACTCAGCCTGAACCGGGCCGACGTCTCCCTGCCGCTCCTGGCCGAACGTCTCGCCGAGCGCTTCCGCACCCAGAGCAAGCGCCACACCATCCTGGTGGACTTCCCCGAAAAATGCCCCGTCATCCTGGCCGACGAGAACCGCATCTCGCAGGTCTTGAGCAATCTCATTTCCAACGCCATCAAATATTCGCCCGAAGGCGAGATCCGCGTCAGCGGGCAGGTGCGCCCCGACCAGATCGTCGTCTGCGTCAGCGACCAGGGCGCGGGGATTGACCCGCACGACATGCCCCACATCTTCGACCGCTTCTACCGGGCCGACAAGGCCGTCAAGCACACCAAAGGCGCCGGGCTGGGACTGTACCTGGCCCGGGCCATCGTCGAGGCCCACGGCGGGCGCATCTGGGTGGACGCTTCGACGACCTCGGCGCACCGCCCCCAGCCGGACACCGGGGCGCGTATCTGCTTCTCTTTGCCGCGCTAAATGTTTAGGCTCTCTGGGATTTGCCGTGATTCTGAACACGGATTACGTGAGTCTACTGCAAAAAGGTCATTTCACCGCGAAGCACGCAAAGAGCGCGAAGATTTTTAGAAGCCGAAATCGCAAAGGCTTGGGATTCTCAAGCAGGCCTTTAAGAATTCCTTTGTGTACTTTGTGTTCTTTGTGGTGAAAAGGTTTTTGCAGTGCAGTCATCAAGTGCTTTTCCCAAAAACCACCCCATTCCCTACCGAAATCGAAAGGATACGCCCGTGACCAAAAAAGTCCCCCTGCGCAGTGAAATTGACCCGAAATACAAGTGGAACGCCGAGAGCGTTTTCGCCTCCCCCGAAGCCTGGGACGCAGAAGTCCAGGCCATTCTTGCCGCCGTTCCTGAAGCCAAAAAGTTTCAGGGCAAGCTGACCGAGGCGGCCGTCCTGGTCGAGGCCTTCAAAACCGTCGAAGACCTGACGGCGCGGGCCATGCGCGTCTTCGTCTATGCCAATTTCTCGTCCGCGGTGGATACCACCGACCAGCAGGCCGCGGCCATGGTCGGCAAGGCCCAGGGCATGTTCGGGCAGGTCGCCGCCGCCGCCGCTTTCATGGAACCGGAACTGATCGCCCTCGGCGAGGAGACCCTGCGCCAATGGGTGGCCGATGAGCCGCGCCTCGCCATCTACGGCCATTACGTGGACGACCTGTTCCGCCAGCAGGCCCACGTCCGCTCGGCGGAGGTCGAGGAAGTGCTGGGCATGCTCACCGATGCAGGGCGCGGCCCGTACACCACCGCCACCATGCTGACCAACGCCGATTTCAAATTCCCCGCCGCCCGCGACGAGCAGGGAAACGAGGTCGAGATCACCCAGGGCAGCCTTGGCGGCATCCTGGCCGGCGCCGACCGCGCCGCCCGCAAGACCGCCTGGGAAACCTACATGGACCAGCACCTGGCTTTCAAGAACACCCTGGCGAGCAACCTGGCGACCGCCGTCAAAATGGACGTGTTCCGTTCGCGCGTCCGCCGTCACGGGTCGGCGCTGGAGGCATCGCTTTTCGGCAGCAACATCCCGGTCGAGGTGTACCATAACCTGCTGGAAGTCTTTAAGAAAAATTTCCCGGTCTGGCAGCGCTATTTCGCCATCCGCCGCAAGGCCCTCGGCGTGGACAAACTCTATCCCTACGACATGTGGGCCCCGCTCACGAAGAGCGAAGTCGGAATCAGCTACGAGGACGCGGTCGAGTTGATCTGCGCCGGGCTGGCCCCGATGGGCGAGGAGTACGTCGCCACCGTGCGCCGGGGCTGCCTCGAAGAGCGCTGGGTGGACGTTTACCCGAACCAGGGCAAGCGCGAGGGTGCGTTCTCGTCCGGCGCGCCGGGCACGTACCCGTTCATTATGATGTCGTTCAACGATAACGTCTTCAGCCTGTCCACGCTGGCGCACGAGCTGGGCCACTCGCTGCACTCCCACCTGACCCGCAAGCACCAGCCGCTGGTCTACGCCCGCTACTCGCTCTTCGCCGCCGAAGTGGCCTCCAACTTCCACCAGGCGATGGTGCGCGACTACCTGCTCAAGAACAAGACCGAAGCCGACTTCCAGATCGCGGTCATCGAAGAAGCCATGGCCAACTTCTACCGCTATTTCTTCATCATGCCGACGCTGGCGCGCTTCGAACTGGAAGCGCATACCCGGGTCGAGAAGGGCCAGCCGCTGACGGCGGATTCCATGATCGCCCTGACCTCGGACCTGTTCAGCGAAGCCTACGGCGACCAGGTCGAAGTGGACCGGGAGCGGGTCGGCATCACCTTTGCCACCTTCCAGCACATGTTCATGAACTTCTACGTCTACGCCTACTCGACCGGCATCTCCGGGGCCAACGCCCTCTCGCGCCGCATCCTGGACGGCAAACCCGGCGCGGTGGAGGATTACCTCGAATTCCTGAAGGCCGGTTCGTCGCTCTACGCCCTCGAGGCGCTCAAACGCGCCGGGGTGGACCTGACCACGCCCGCGCCGGTCGAGGCCGCCTTCGCCGTGATGGAAAGTTACGTGGACCGGCTCGAAAAGCTGCTGGCTTAGCCCAATGGTACAATAGGGCTTCGCCAATCCAAATTTGTAAATCGCCAATCGTAAATCAGAAATCGGAAATCCACTCATGCCCCAAACCCAAATCTCCTGCCCCAACTGCCGCCAGATGATCCCGGCCCAGATCGAGCGCCTTTTCGACGTATCGGCTGACCCGGACGCCAAACAACGCCTGCTCGGCGGCGTCTCCAACACGGCCCGCTGCCAGTACTGCGGCTACCAGGGCCAACTTGCCACCCCCATCGTCTACCACGACGCCGACAAACAATTGCTGTTGACCTATTTCCCCGGAGAATTGGGGCTGCCGCTCAACGAACAGGAGAAGATCATCGGGCCGTTGATCAAGCAGGTCACCGAACGACTGCCCGCTGAAAAACGAAAGGCCTATCTCCTCCAACCCCAGAACCACCTCACCTACCAGAGCCTGGTCGAACGCATCCTGGGCGCAGACGGGATCACTCCGGAAATGCTCAAAGCCCAGCAGGAGCGGGTCAACCTGATCCAGCGCCTGCTCCAGATCACCACCGGAGATGTCCGCCTGGAGATCATCAAACAAAATAGCAGCCTGCTCGATGAGCAGTTCTTTGCCCTCTTCAGCCGCTTGATGGAATCAGCCATGGCCAGCGGTCAGCAGGAACTGGCCCAAATGATGAACACCCTGCAAAACGAACTGGTCGAAAACAGCGGCTATGGCAGGGAGCTCAAATCCCAGATGATCGAGATGGAAGCCGCGGCCAAATCCCTGCAGGAGGTGGGCCAGTCCCTGACCCGAGAGAAGCTGCTCGAGATCATGCTCGCCGCGCCCAACGATACCCGGCTCAGGGCGCTGGTCAGCATGGCCCGCCCCGGCATGGATTACCAATTCTTCCAGATCCTGTCCGGGCAGATCGACGCGGCCGGCAGCGAGGAAAAAGCGCGTCTCGAAGACCTGCGCGGGAAAATGCTGGACATCACCAACGCCATTGACAAACAGGTCGAAGCGCAGGTGAAACAGGCCGAAGATTTCATCAATCAACTGCTCCAACAGGAGGACATCGCCGAAGCGGTGCGGGCCAACCTGCCCGGCTTCACCGATGCGGCCATGCAAGTGCTGAACGCCATGCTGCGGGACGCCAATACCAGACAGGATAAGGCACGCATGGACAAGCTCCAGCAGATTGTCGGGGTCTTGCAGGAAGCCTCCGCCCCACCGGAGATCGAGTTCATCGAAGCCTTGCTCGGCGAAGAAACCGACGAGGATGTCTTGAAAATGCTGTCGGAAAACGACGACCTGGTCACCCAGGAATTCATTGACACCTTGATGGGCCTTGCCACCCAGATGGAGTCCCAGATCCAGCAAGCCGGGGGGCAGATCCCCGCCGAAGAAAAAGCGACCATCGAGCGCCTGCAGCAAATCTCGCGGGTCGCGCTGAAATATTCGATGAAAAAACAAATGGGTTAGAAGCACTCAACAAATTAAAACAGCCCGTGATCTTCGCATCACGGGCTGTTCGTCTTTTATAGCTGGTTACTCGGTGGGGTTATCCAACCGGATGCCGTGGCCGCGAACCGTGTTGATGTACTGGTGATGCGGGTCGAGGGCAGCCAGCCGGTCACGCAGGCGGCGCACCAGGGCATCCAGGGCCTGGTCCGAAACCCCTGCGGCCTGCGTCTCACCCCAAACCGCCGCCACCAGGTCGGCCCGGCTGATGACCTGCCCCTGGCTTTCATACAATGACCACAGCAACCGGAATTGCTGCGCCGACAGGGGCGGCACCAGTTGCTGCTGATTGATCCACACCCGCCGCGAACGGATATCCAGCATCAATCGCCCGGTACGGACGGGCTGCTCGACCAGCGGCATGGTGGCATCTGAACTCAGGAAAACGAAATTTTGCACCATCGAGATCTGGAACATATCCCCATCCTGGAGCATGACAGGGTTGCTCAACAACTCGCGGTTGTAATAAGTCCCATTCTTGCTTCCCAGGTCTTCAAGGATGACCCCTTCAGGTGTAGGCGTGAGCCGGGCATGGAAACGTGAGACCTGCCGGTCTTGGATGACCACGTCACAGCTGGCTTCACGTCCCAAAACGATGGGCTGGTCCAGGGTCCAGCGGTGGCTGTTTAGGGGACCCTCCTGCGCAACCAGGATCGGATGTTCATCAACCTTAGCGTCCATTAAGCCCTCTTCGAAGAATTCGGGAGCAACCAAAGGTTGTCAGGCGGAGTCCAAAATTTCCTGACTTTGGCAAAAACCGGGAGATTTTGCGCTCCACAACCAACATTTTAGAGCACCCAATAATGCACTGGTAATCCAATCAATTTACAAACAAAGTACAATTAAAGCCGTTTATAATATAGCAGAAAATTGCGCTCCTGTGCAGAAATCGCCGAAATTTACCTGCACGCAGCAACCGGAGTCAACGGAGTTCAGATGGCCCTCCCAATCAAAAAAGGGGAGGTGTTGCGCGGTCGCTATAAGATCCGCGAACGAATCGGCCAGGGCGGCATGGGCAGCATCTACCTTGCCGATGATACCCGGCTTCAAGGCCGGTTATGCGCCTTGAAGGAAGTCGAGCACGACCGCGCCCTCCCGGATAAAGTTCTCAGGGAAGCCCGCGAGCAGTTCCTGCGCGAGGCTACCGTTTTGGCGCGTCTCGACCATCCCAACCTGCCCAAAGTTTCAGACTTTTTCTCGAACGGCCCTCGCGATTACCTGGTGATGGACTACATCCCCGGCAAGGATTTACGCACCCTGATGATCGAGGCCCGCCAGGAGAAAATTTTCCTACCGGAAGAAGATGTCCTCTCGTGGGCCAACCAACTCGCCGATGCCCTGGCCTACCTGCACCGCCAGACCCCGCCCATCGTCCACCGCGATATCAAGCCCAGCAACCTGAAAATCACCCCAAACGGTCTGCTCAAGCTGGTGGATTTCGGCCTGGTCAAAGTGATGGCTCCCGACGAAGTGACCATTACCATCATTCAGGGACAGGGGACCGCCCTCTACACCCCGATGGAGCAATACGGTGGCGACGGCGCCCATACCGACATCCGCTCCGACATCTTTGCCTTCGGGGCGACTCTCTACCACCTGCTGACCAACAAGGCTCCCGGCGATGCCCGCCAGCGTTTCCTGGAACCGGAAAGCCTGGTTCCGCCTCGACGGCTCAACCCGGCCATCACGCCGCGTACTGAAAGGGCCATCCTGTGGGCCATGGCCCTGCACCCCGACGAGAGACCGCAAACCATCGAGGCCTTCCGGGAAGCGCTGCTGGGCAACCGGGAGATTCCCACCCGGCCGGTAACCGTCATCCGCCGCCCGGAAAACGGATCAGTGCTGCAAGCCCTGACCTCCCCGCCCGAAAACGTGCTGATCTGGACAGCCACCCTGCTGCTGCTGGTAAGCCTGGTCTTGAGCCTCAGCCGTTAGCGCTGCGCCACCAGGCCCAACCCGCGATCCAGCCTGCCAATCCCCCGACCAAAGTCAATCCCAAGATCACGATAATTCCACCGTTCGCCACCAGGGAGGCCGAACCCGGCAGCCCCACGCTGAGATAGTTGAACGCCGTCAAGGCGCCCACCAGGGCGCACAGTCCCCAGCGGATACCCCAACGCGGTGAAAACAGCGACCGCCCGACCCATTGGGCCAACCCCGCCAACGCCACCGTGATCAAGATCGCCAGTATCCAGCCGCCAAAGCCCGGATAGTTTTCCACGAGCAGGGGCAGCAAGGGACGCGGCGGGGGCGTTTGGGTGGGGGTCGGGGTGGGCAGCATGGTTTCGGTGGGGACCGGCGTCGGTGGGATGACGGTGACCAAAGCCCCGTTGTCGGATACATCCCATTGCAATACGACCGAGGTAATCGCCGGTTCGCTGGCGGCGCGCAGTTCCAGTTTGCCGGGTTTGTCTATCCTGAACGACATGCGGGCCACCCCCTTGATGGTGGTCGCGTCGAACTGCTGAAGCAGGGAACCCTGTTCGCTGCCTGTCGTGAGGGTGAACCGGACAACAGTCCCATCCGGCACCGGGTTCCCGTTATGGTCGAGGATGACGCCGGTCTTTACCGCGATACCGTCCCCCACGTCGAAAACGGGCGGGGGAAGCGCTTCGGGGGTGAGCGTGCCGTCCCCAACGGGAGCAGGCTCAAGGTCCAGGGAGAGCGAGATGACCTGGCCAGGGTCTGGGGAAGTGGCTTTGATCAGTTCGTATCCAATCCCCGGTACAGAGACCGGCAAGGCCCCGGTCGGGGTGATCTCCTGGTAAAGCAGGCGGGCGGCCACGTCTACAAAAGCCGGGGTCTTGCTGTAAAGCCCGTAGTAGGCGGTTATCTTGGAGATGTCGGTCGCATCGAGATAATAAGGCGCGCCGAACGCAAACAGGACCACGCGTTTGGCGCGCAACAGGTTTTGGCGTTCGGTGATGAACTGGCGCAGCAGCCGGTATTGGGATTGGCTTTGCGGGGTGTCGGTGATCGAAAACACGATCCAGTGGGCCCGGTTCAGATTTGGGCCAAGGGTGGTATTTTCACCCAGCAATAAAAATTCGAGATCAGTAAAAGAATAAGAACTCATCAGGGAGGCAATCGCCTGCGCCCCGGCTTCGGGGCCGTAAAGACGCAGGATGGCATTCTGGAGAGCATCCACGCCCATGATGGCCTCTTCGAGACAGGTGCTGCACTGCCTTCCTTTGCGGACGTCGGTGATGAAGACGATCCGTTCGAGCGGTTCGGGAGGGCCTGAAAGCAGGTTGTCGAGGTCTGCCGCTTCGGGGCTGATCAGCGTGGCAGACTGGCGGGCAACTTCGAAACCAACCTGCGATTGGCCGATGGAATCCAGGCTGCCCTCGTTGGGCTGTACGAACCCGAGGCTGAAACTGCCGTATAAACGGAATTTCTGGGTCAGGATACGCAGGGCGGCATCGTCAACCCGTTCGGCAAAGGCTGTGTCTTCGCGATATTTCTGGGTGAAGAATTCCAGTGTGCGCAGGATGGTGGTATAGGTATCTGCGGCGTCACTGGAGATAATATTCCCCATGTTGAGCAGGTCGTTCCCGGCCACCAGGGCGTCTCGGGCTACCAAACGGGCCGAGAAAGTCTGCTCACCCGGGTCATAGAAACGGCGCACCGCCAGGCTGCTCAAGTCGTCGCTGACGATCAGGCCGCCGTTGGCGCGCCATTCAGCCAGGGGTTCCAGGGCCATGATCTGCGCCTGGGCCACCTGGTCGAAGCTGACCGGGCGGGTGGTGGCGCGGATATTACCCTGCAAGCCCTGGTAACGGATGTGTGAGATGAGCAGGCCATCGGCCAGCATGGAAGGGTCGGACACATTGCCCGTTACCGCAAAGAACGGCGCCAGTTCGATCTGCTTGAGTTGTTCGAGCGATTTGCGAACGGTGGCAACTTCATCCTCCGGCGGGCGGTCGGAGGCGCCCCGGCCGGGGAAATGTTTGGGGACGACCAGCAGACGGTTGTCGCTGCCCAGGTGCAGGCCGGAGATGTAAGCCCGGCCCATTTCGCCGATCCAATATGGGTCGCCGCCAAATACGGATGAACCCGGATCGCCCTCCCCGGCCGGGTTGGGGGTCTCCAAAACATCCAGCGACGGGCCGAGATAGAGATTGACCCCCAGGCTGGACAGTTCCTTGCCCATCACCACCGCCACCTGTTCGGCCAGGGCTGGGTTCCAGGTTGCGCCGATAGCCATCGGGTCGGGCAGGGGCGACAAGCCGGCGAAAATCTGGTCATCCGGGTAGCCGCCTCCCGCTTGCTGCACCCCCACCAACAGCGGCACGTAAGTGCGGGTACGCTGCAAACCGGTAAACGGGTCTTTATATTCGCTCTGCGAACTTTCCCACTCGAATTGCTGCAACGAAAAGATCAGGTTATATAACCCCGAAATCGTGTCGGGCTGCGGCAGGATGTTGTCATTGGCGGCGCTGAGCATCACCCCGCCAATATGCCGGTTGACGATCAAATCATAAATTGACGATTCAGGGATGGCTGTCGAGCCGTTGAAGGTGACAAGTAACAACTGCCCCACCCGCTCCTCGGGGGTCATCCGTTCGAGCAGGCGCTGGGCACGCGCTTCCGGGGAATCGGTCTGGGCGGGGATGCCGGCCCCAACCGGCAATACCAGGCCCAGCGTCAGGATGAGCGTCAGCAGGACGGTGAACAGCCGCTTCATGCCCGCTGCCCTCCCGCAAACCGGCGGCAGATCTCCGCGTGGACTTCAGGCTGGATATTGCCGCCCGAAACCACCACCAGCGCCGGACGCGTCTTCGCCTGGCCGCCCAACAGCGCGGCCAACCCGACCGCCCCTGAGCCTTCGATTTTCTGCCCGTACTCGCGCCAGGCGAAAGCCACCGCTCGGGCAATCTCGTCTTCGGAAACGAGAATGATCTCATCTACAAATTTTTGAACCAGCGGGATGGTGATAGAACCGGCCTCGACCGCGCCGGTCAACCCGTCGGCCAGCGAGGGCAGGTCGGGGACGTTATCCTGGCTGCCGCGGGTGAACAGGGCATGCATGAAAGGCGAAGCCTCGGCCTGGACGCCGATCAGCTTCGGCCTGGGCGAAAGCCGTTGCAAGGCCGCGCCCACGCCCGAGATCAGCCCCCCGCCGCTGACCGGGACCAGCCAGGCCTGCGGGATGTCGTCCAGTTCGTCGAAGACTTCGAGGGCCAGAGTGCCCTGCCCGGCAATCACCTGCCCGTCGTTGTAAGCCGAGACCCAGGTCTTCTGCGTTTCAGCAGCGTGGGCTAACCCGGCGGCTTCGGCCTCAGCATATCCGCCCGGTACGAGACGGACCTCCGCGCCCAGCGAACGCATCGCCTCCACTTTGACGGCCGGCGCGCCCTCCGAGGCGAATACCGTCACCCGCGCCCCGGATATTTGGCCTGCCAGCGCCATCCCCTGGCCGTGGTTGCCGGCCGAGGCCGTGACCAGGCCCAGTTCGCGTTCCCAGGGTTCGAGGGCCAGCACCTTGTTGAGCGCGCCGCGCGCCTTGAACGAACCGGTCACCTGCCGGTTATCCCATTTGAAATAGATGCCCCGCGCCGCGTCGAAAGTCAGCGGCGTGCGGCGGATGTGTGGGGAGATGCGGCCGAGGGCCGCGTCCAGCCACTCGGACGGGATCATCCGTTCCTCCCGTAGACCCGCCGCGCCAGGGCCGGGTCGTCGGTGAAGATTCCGTCCACGTCCCAGGCTTTGAGTATCCGCATCACCAACGGACTGTTGACCGTGTAAACGAAAACCTGCTTACCTTTCTGGTGGGCGCGCCGCGCCAGGCCGGGCAGCGCGTCCAGGTAAAACGGATTGAGCGAATGGCAGAGGCCAGATTGCCAGCCCCGCTTGCGGGCTTCGCGTCCCTTCCACAGGTAGGAAGCCAGCAGGCCGCGGCGGGTATCCGGCAGCAGCAGGGCGGCGGTCTCCAAATTGGCAGGCAGGAAGGACGAAAAAATGACCTTGTCTTGCAAATTATGTTTCTTGACGACCTCCACCACCCGCTCGACCAGGTTGTCGTTGGGGGTGGAATAGTTGGTCAGTTCGACGTTGATCGGGATCTTGCCGCCCACGGTCTCGAAAACTTCATCGAGGGTGGGGATGCGTTCGCCGCTGAACTTTTCGGAGAAGCTGCGACCGGCGTCCAGCTCGCGCAGGGTCGCCAGCGGCAGGTCCGCCACCCGGCCGGGCGCGCCGGTCGTCCGGTCCGTGGTGGGATCGTGGATCACGACCGGGACGCCGTCGGCGCTGAGTTTAACGTCCAGTTCCATCGCATCCGCATGTTGCCTGACAGCCAGTTCAAAAGCGGCCAGGGTGTTTTCGGGGGCGTGGGCTGAAGCCCCGCGATGGGCAAAGATGATCGGGCGCGGCGTATCTGCAAACATCACAGTTCGACAAAGTAAGAATAGGCGGCCCGCTCCAGCAGTTCGCGGCTCATGACCGGCTCGGTGGACAGGTAGCGGGCAATATCGAGGATCTGGTCGCACAAGTCGCGCGGGTGCGAGGCGCGCAGCTTGCGGTTACGCTTGATGTACCATTCCTGCAACAGGTAAGCCAGTCCCTGGTCGCTGTATTGCACGCCCTTGGCCTGGGCCACCCGCCTGAAAATCTCACGGTATTCCTCGTAGGAAGGGTCGCCGATTTCGATCTTGTGGCGCAGGCGGCGCAGGAAGGCTTCGTCCACCAGGTCGCGCGGCGGCAGGTTGGTCGAGAAGACGATCAACACGTCGAAAGGGACCTCGACTTTGCGGCCCGTGTGCAGGGTCAGGAAATCCACCCGGTTTTCGAGCGGGACGATCCAGCGGTTGAGCAGGTCACGCGGCCGGACCTGTTGCCTGCCGAAGTCGTCAATCAGCAGGATGCCCCCGTTGGCTTTGACCTGGAAAGGCGCTTCGTAAAATTTGTGGGTGTCGTCGAAGACCAGGTCGAGGCCTTCGAGGGTCAGTTCGCCGCCGACGACGATGAACGGGCGGCGGATCTTGACCCAGCGGGGATCGCGCCGGGCGCTGGTCCGCAGCGACCCGGTCCCGGAGGGGGTGGCGTCGGCTTCGGGGGCCAACTGGTGGTTGACCGAATCGTAGAGTTTGACCACCTGCCCGTCCACGTACAGCGCGAAGGGGATGTACATGTGCTGGGTCAGGATCAGGTTGCCGAAGGCCCGGGCAATGCTGGTCTTGCCGTTGCCCGGAGGCCCGTACAGGAAAATGGAGGTGCCGGAGTTGAGCGCCGGGCCGAGGGTCTCGAACGTGGTGTTGGAAATCACCAACTGGGCCAGCAGGCGGCGCATGTCGCTCTGCTTGACCACCATACGTCCGCGGCTCTGGCGGCGGATGGATTCGTTGTAAGTTTCGATCGGTACGGGCGCCGGGCCGGCGTACTGGCTGCGTTCGAGAGCTTCGCGGGCCCGGGCCATGCCCGCCCCGGTGATGGCGTACTGGTAAGCGCCCTCCCCCAGGCCAATCTGCGAGGATTTGACCTCGATCAGTTTCTCGCGTTTGAGCGCATCCAGGATCTGGTCGGTGATCCCGGCGAAAGGCAGGGCCAGTTCTTCAGCAATCTTGAACCCGGAGAGATAGCCCCGAAAATACAGGATCTTCAATGCCAGGTCTTGCAGCCAGAGCGGTGAAAGGCCGGTGTCTTCGAGGCTGTTGATGACCGGCGGCAGAAAACCGGTGCCACGCGGCGGTGAGGGTGTTTTAGTCATGGCAGTCTCCTATCCCGTAGGTTGTCGAATTGCGAGGAATTTTAGGCCTGCCGAAAGTGGTACAGGCCGATTCAAATTATAGCACGCTGTTCAAAACCCCATCCGCCCAGGGGTTTACATTCGCCTGTCAGCTTTTCGCGTATAAACGATTCGGTAATTCAGTTAAACGCAGATAAATTGGATGGAGCTTGACTAACGCGGGAAGGCCGCTCTGGCTTGGCGGAATTGCGTCCAGGAAATCCGGGGTTATCAAAAACCTGAGTCCATCTGCGACTCTTCTGTGGTTTAAAACGGGTTCCCGAACGCCCCCTCTCGACAATAGGGTTGTTCCTATATAAGGCGGCAATTGCGTAGCTACCAAAATGTGGCTTAAAAACGTTTTATCCACGAATTTACGCCAATCAACGCGAATTTAAGGCAGCAAAACCCTGAAAGTTGTCCAAGGATTAGCGAAAATTCGCGCAGATTAGCGGATAAAACATAGGTCTGAGCAGCTATCAGCCTGCATACAAGCAACTTCACTTATTACGGAACAAGTCTAATACGCAATTTGTGACCGCCCTGGGTATAATAAGCGCCATGAAACTTTCGGTCATCATCCCGGTTTTTAACGAAGCCGCCAGCATCCGCGAGATCATTGACCGGGTGCTGGCCACGGAACTGGTCCAGGAAATCGTCATCGTGGACGACGGTTCCAGCGACGGGACCCGCGACCTGCTGTCCGAGATGGACGGACAGGACGGCATTCGGGTCATTTTACAGGAGCGCAATCAGGGCAAGGGCGTAGCGGTCTGGAAAGGCATCCAGAGCGCCATCGGCGATGTGCTGCTCATCCAGGACGCTGACCTGGAGTACGACCCCCGCGACTATCCCCTGCTGCTCAAGCCCATCCGCGAGGGCCTGGCAGACGTGGTGTACGGCTCCCGTTTCCTGGGCGGCCCCCACCGGGTGGTCATGTACTGGCACATGGTCGCCAACAAGATGCTGACGTTTATGACGAACATTCTCTACAACACCATCCTGACCGACATGGAGACCGGCTACAAGGTGTTCAAGCGAAACGTGATCGAGGGGATGACCATCCACGCCCGGCGTTTCGATTTCGAGCCGGAGTTCACCGCCAAGATCCTGAAACGCAATTTCCGCATCTTCGAGGTGCCGATCACCTTCAACCCCCGCGATTACTCGGAGGGCAAGAAGATCAAGTTGAAAGACGCCTTCGAAGCGGTCTGGACGCTGTTGAAGTACCGGTTTATAGATTGAAGTGGGTACAGCAAACTTCGGAAGTCTTTTGAGACTTCCGAAGTTTATTTCCACAACCTGCCGCTCTCTTTTATTCCTCATCCAGCGGGTGCTCGATCTCGCCCGCCATGAACTGCTCCGGGTCCGATTCGAAGGCCCGCAGGCAGGCCCGGGTGCAGAAGTAGACCTGCTGGCCCTCGTACATCGCGCTGGGGTAGTTTTGCGGGTCTTTGAGCTTCCCGCCGCAAACTGTTCGGAACTCAACTTCCATAGATCATTCATTCCTTGAAGTGGGCTGAAAAATTCACCACAGAACGCACGGAGAAAAGTTTCTTTCTATTTTCTGTGAACTCCGTGTTCTCCGTGGTGAAAGGCTTTTACGGCTTGATGTACACCCTGTAATCGTAGATGTACTCGCCCGCCGGGTAATCCGACACGCCGTCGTTGATCACCTTCTTGAAGGTCGCCTTGACCACCAGGTGATGTTCGCCTGCGGGCCAGTCGGTGAGGGCCGCGTAGTAGACCCGGCAGAACAGGTTGGTCTGGGTCGTGGTCTCGAAGAGCTGCATCTCGTCCAGGGGGATTTCCTTCCCGTCCAACTCGAAGGAAAGTTCGATATCCTTGAAGTTCTCGACGAGGATGTCCTGGCTGCTGGTACACCAGTAGTAGTTCCAGATCAACGGCTCCGACTCGGACAGGGCAACGGTATAGGTCAGCATACCCGGCTTGGAGATGTCGGCCTCGGTATATTGCTCGCGGGCCTTCTGCTCCAGGAAACTGGCCCCGCCCGAGAGCGCCGCCTCGGCCTCGACCTGTCCCAGCATCGCCGGCGGACCGGAGGGTTCGATCCCCGCGCCGAGCGGCTGCAACACGGCCCGTTCGGCGATCGTGAGCAGCTCGTCGTCAGTGGACAGGGCATACTCCTCCGTAATGGGAGTCTCCAGCGTCGGCTGGACGCCCTGGCCTTCGAGGAAGATGCTCCCGTCCGGCATGACGAAGCGCCCGGTCGGCACCTGGAGGAACATCCCCTCCGGCAGTTGGAACTGGCCCCGGGCCACTTCCGCTTCCGTCCCGGAGCTGGGCGTCTCGCCGACCACGACCATGCCCGGCACCTGGCTAAAGCCGTAGGCTTCCAGTTCGCAGGCGCTGGCGCAGGCCTGGCCGACCATCAACACCATCTTGTCGAAGGGATACTGCTTCGTGTTGGGCAGCACTTTATCCGGCTGGCCTTCCGGCTCGAACTTGCCGGTGGCCTCGCTGTAATACTCCAACTGGCCCATCGTGATTTCCTTGTCCGTCAGGAAACCGGCCAGGCCGAGCGGCGCGCCGCCGGAGTTCTGGCGCAGGTCAATGATGATGCCGGGGGCTTCGTTGGCCTGGAAGGTCTTGAGCGCCCGTTCGAACAGGCGGATGATCAGGTTCAGGTCGTCGTTGTTGGAATTGATCTTGACGTAGCCCACGCCCGAATCCAGGAGCTTGAACTCGACCGGCAGGGCGTTGGGATCGGACCCGGCAAAAATCGAAGTGGCGTTGAACGAATCGAACTCCTGCACCGCTGTCAGCGTGACGGTGCGGGCCGCGCCGCCAAGGTTGGTGAAGGTCACTTCGGCGGTATCGCCCGCCTTGGCCCGCAGCAGATAACGCGCCTGCTGGAAGCGATACGAGAAATCCGTCGAGAGCGGGGCCGAGAAAGGCACGATCTCCCCGATGGCTGCGGCGACCGGCTTCCCGTTCCATGCGGTCACGACCGCGCCGCGCTCGATCCCCGCCTTCGCCGCCGGTCCGTCCGGGGTCAGGAAGGTTACGATGGCGCGGCCATCCGTCAACTCACGGATGGCGAATCCGTACCCGCTCGAAACCTGCTCGATGAAATAATTCTGGGCGATCTGCCCGCCGCCCAGGCCGACGTGCCCGTCGTTGAAAGCCAGCACAAAACTCCGCAAGGCCAGGTAAAAGGCCAGGGCATCCTGGTCGGATTCGGCCTTCTCGACCTGGGGCTTGACCTCGGCGTAGAGCGCCTCCCAGTCCGGCTGCTTGCCTTCCACGCCGTTGAAGGCGTATTCCTTGCTGACCACCTCGAACATCGCGTCGAAGGCTTCGGTGTACGACATGGCCGAATAATCCTTGAGGGCCACGTCGGTCGGCTCGTAGAGGGTCATCTCCGGGGAGGCCTCGCGGCTGAAGACGAACGGCTCCTCGTCCAGGTCAACGATGGTGTAACCGGCCGGCACGGGCGCAGACGGGTCGTCCGCCGTGAAGAGCAGGCCGTCGGTCCCGAAACCGGACGGGAAGGATTGGGCGTCGTCGGGCGCCCAGATGACCAGCATCCCGCCGGTCACTTCGTCCTTGTTTTCCGAATCCGTCTTCACCGAAGCCAGGTACGCCGGCCAACCCTGCGAGCGGTCGTCGCCTTCGGAGTACGGGCCGCCGTAGAGATTCGGCCAGTAAGACACGGCGAAGATCTGCACGCCGGTCTCGTCCTTGCCATCGTTGTCCACGTCGTTGAACTCGCCTTCCGGCAGGAGCGGCAGGTTCACGTCGAACGTGCCGCCGGTCAACTCCTCGTTGACGGCCATGTGGCCGAGCACTTGCGACGTGACCGGGATCTCCCACTCCTGGTCACGGATCACGAAACCGTGCATGTCCACCAGCGCCACCGCGTGTTCGACGATGTAGGTCGCGATCACGAAATTGTTCGTCACGCTGAACGAGCCGGTGATCTGGTACGGTTCGTCGCCCGGCACGACCGGAGCCGGTTCGGGGGTAGCGGTCTCGCTGGGTTCGGGGGTGGGGGTCGGCGTGGGGGTGGGCCGGGG
>DIDQ01000016.1 GCA_002418215.1 Anaerolineales bacterium UBA5796 | reverse complement strand
GGAGCTTAACGGCAACCCTTCGGGACGTTCTTCCCAAAAGC
This sequence comes from Anaerolineales bacterium UBA5796, assembly GCA_002418215.1. Lineage (GTDB taxonomy): Bacteria > Chloroflexota > Anaerolineae > Anaerolineales > Villigracilaceae > UBA5796. The sequence continues at coordinate 3,772 of DIDQ01000016.1, read as the reverse complement.
AGTCGGTTCTGGAAAGGAGGAGATCATGCCTACTGTCGAGGCAGGTCACTGCGGGAGTTGTGGTCGGCCCTACGATTGGTGCGCCAACGGGGAACCCTACACTTGCGCCGAGTGCCGCAAAACCACTTGCTGCGAAGACATGATCGAATGCGGCGGCAATTATGGGCAGTGCCAACGTTCCATTTGCCGCAGCTGTTGGAACAAACGGATCAGCCGCAACGAGGTCTGTCCAAAATGCAAGAATTACATGGGTTACTCCAAATCCAAACATACGCTGTACCATGGCTGAGCGATCGGCCGTGGGCAAACCTGTTTCGGTTTTGATGACCAGCGTCGTTACAGCCATAAGGCGGGCGCGAAGTCCCATCTTGACGGTTGCCGGTACCTATTTCGCATCAATTCTGATTGGAATGGCGATGGTACACACCGGGAATCCCTTTGCGCTCACTTATCGCGATCAATTAGTCAACCGGGCCGTGCAGCAAAACCCCGCTTCGGTCGCAGCCAACCGGGGGGATAACCTTCAGGCGGCCTTGTGGGATTTTTCCGGCAACCTGGTCATCGGAGCCGTACCGCAAACCGTGATGGGTTTTGGGATCATCTTCGCCTATCCCTCGGTGGCCTATCAAGGCTGGGTGGGCGGCATCGTATCTGTCCGCAGCGATCACACCAGCCGCCTCGACGATCCACGGTCTGCCGTCTATTACCTGCTCACGCTGCTTCTGCAAGTGATACCTTATTCGTTGGCTGTTGGGGCGGGCGTCAATGTGGGAGTGGCCTTGTTTCGACCGCCCCGATACTATCAAAGTGAGGAATGGCTCGGTCTTTTCCCGAAAGAAGCCCTGCGGGATGCAGGGCGGGTTTACTTGTTGGTGATCCCGCTGTTCCTTGCGGCGTCGCTGTGGGAGTTTCTAAGCCCGTGGAATATCTGAACAGAAGGCCATAGCGTAAGAGACGCTCTCCAACATCGGACTTTGCGCTGTAGTGATAGTTATAATCTGAAAATCAAATAGCCCCACCGCTAAACAGCCGTATCAAGATTTGAGCGAAAGATCGAGTGAAAAAAGCCCCGTGTCCTGGAAAAGGCAGCGGGGCTTCTTTTTTGGATGAGTTTTGCCCGTTAGGGGAGGATTGCTTCGGGGAAGTGCCTCCCTCGCAATGACAGCCTGGAAATTGCCGGCGCAAAAAGACTTCCGGCCTACTCTCCCGGAAGTCTTTTTCAGAACCAATCCCCAATTACCAATTACCAATCCCCAACCACCAACCACCCCCTCACGCCACTTCCAGATACCGCTCCACCTCGTAATCGGTGACGTGCAGGCGGTAGTCGTCCCATTCCTCCCATTTGGCGCGGGCAAAGGCCTCGTAGATGACCGGGCCGAGGGCGGTCTTGAGGGTCTCGTCCCGGTCGAGTTCGGCCAGGGCTTCGGCCAGGGAGCCGGGCAGTTCGCCGATGCCCATCCTGGTGCGCTCTTCTTTGGTCAGGTGGTACAGGTTGACGTTGTTGAGCGGGGCGGGCGGGTTGGTCTTGTGTTCGATCCCGTCCAGGGCGGCGGCCAGCATGGCCGCGAAGGCCAGGTAGGGGTTGGACGACGGGTCGGGGAAGCGCAGTTCGGCCCGCACGGCCTTGTCCCGGCCTTCGGTGTAGCGCGGGATGCGGATCAGCGCCGAGCGGTTCTGCTGCGCCCAGCCGATGTAGACCGGGGCCTCGTAACCGGGCACGAGCCGCTTATAAGAGTTGACCGTCGGGGCGACGATGGCGGCCAGGGCGCGGGCGTGTTTCAACTGCCCGGCGATGTAGCCGTAGGCGATGGGCGAGAGTTTGTATTCGTCTTTGGCGTCGAAGAACAGGTTGCTCCCGTTGTTATCGAACAACGACTGGTGGCAGTGCATCCCGGAGCCGTTGATGCCGAAGATCGGCTTGGGCATGAACGAGGCCACCAGTCCGTGCTGGGCGGCGATGGCCTTGACGGTGTACTTGAGGGTCAGCACGTTGTCGGCGGTACGCAGGGCGTCGGCAAAGCGGAAGTCAATCTCGTGCTGGCCGAGGGCCACTTCGTGGTGGCCCACTTCCACTTCCAGGCCCATCTGGTCGAGGGCGGCCATCAGCGCGGTGCGGACGCGCACCGCCTCGTCGAAGGCCGAGAAGTCGAAGTATCCGCCCACGTCGTGGGGCACGGGATGGACGCCGCCTTCGCCGTTGTTGCGTTTGAACAGGAAGAACTCCGGTTCGGGGCCGATGTTGAGCGTCCAGCCGCGTTCGGCTATTTTAGCCAGGACCCGCTTCAGGGTCCCGCGCGGGTCGCCCTCGAACGGGGAGCCGTCGGGGGTGTAGATGTCGCAGAAGACCCGCGCCCGCCGCCGTTCCTCCGAAGTCCAGGGCAGCACGGCGTAGGTGGCCGGGTCTATCTCCAGGCGCATGTCGCTCTCCTGGATGCGGGCGAAGCCCTCCACCGACGAGCCGTCGAACCAGACCCCGTCTTCCAGCGCGCCTTCGAGCTGGCGCACCGGGGCGTCCACCGATTTGACCGCCCCGGTCACGTCGGTGAACTGGTACGAAATGAATTTGACCCCGTCGTCCTTGACACGTTTGAGCAAATCTTTTGAGTCCATGTTTCTCCTTTATCGGTTTGCTGTTTCCGTCAAAATGGCCGTCTGCTCTTTGACCACCACCTTGCGATACACGTTGGATGGGGACAGCCGCTGGCCGTCCACCGTTAAAAGGGATTCGATCCTGATCCCGAACAGTTTCTCGTTTTCGAGCAGGTACGGTTCGATCAACCCCCAGTCTGCTTCCGTCAAACCGACGAAAGCCCCGCCGTTGAGCTGGTCCTCGTCCACCCGGCGGTGCGGGTCCCGGATGAAGATGGCCCCGCCTGAAGCCAGGGAGAACAGGTTCCCGCCGGGGTAGGGGGTGGGCAGGTCGGCCAGGCAGCCGTCTTCGGTGTAGCTCACGCCGTTGACGATGACAAACCCGCCGCCGTTGTGCGGGTCGCCGGCCATGAACGACTCGGCCAGGTAGTCGAGGCAGGTGCCGTTGATGACCGCCCGCGGCCTGCCGACGGCGTTGATCAGCGGACGGCCGGCGGCCGAACCGAGTACGTAGATTTCGCCGCCTTTGGCCCCGTAAAGGAAGGTCTGTCCCACGTCCCCGTGGATGACGAGTTTGCCGGATTTCATGATCTGGCCGAGCTGGTCCTGCCCGTCGGCGTGGATGTGGATTTCGGCCCCGTCCAGGCCGGAAGCGGCGTAATCGCCCACGTCGCCGTAGAGATGGATCGTCACGCCCTGGGTATCCGGCCCGAGGCCGACTCCCGCGAAGCGCCCGCCGCGCCAGTTGTAGACGATGAAATGTTTCCAGCCGAGTTTGCAGGCATTGACGATCAGGCGGGCGGCGGCCTCGTCCCCTTCGGGCGGGAAGCCGAGGGCGTCGAGGACGAGGGTAGCTTTTGTTGATGGAGGCGTGATGAGTTCATGGTGCGTGCCCCATTTCAGACCGAAGACGGACGACCGACGACCGTCATCCGTCTTCGGTCGTCCGTCGGTAGTTGAATCGAAGAGTGCTTTCAACGCTTCATCCAACACTGCCAGCAGCGACGCTCGTTTTTTGCAACCTAAATCGGCGCGGCGGTCACGGAGGAGGGTCAGGGTTTGGCGGGCGAAGTGGAACTCGTCCGGGCCGGATTGGCCGAACTCCGCCAGCCAGCCGAGGCCCCAGGCCAGGTCGTCCCAGCCCAGCGCCGGGAGCTGCGGGCGGACCGCGTCCCAGGCC
>DIDQ01000046.1 GCA_002418215.1 Anaerolineales bacterium UBA5796 | reverse complement strand
TGGCGGGGTTCTTCGCCGGGCTGGCCCTGCTCGGCGGGCCGTCCCTGTGGATGGGACTGCTCATCTTCGGCCTGGCCTTCGCCCTCGCCCAAGGGGTGCTGCCCGCCGTCGAAACGGATGCAGGCCTCAACGTCCCGGCTCGCTCCGTGCGGGATGACCTGAGAGTGACGGGCGCTTACGCCGTCGGGACTCTGTTCATCGTCGGGACACTCTTCTTCCTGTCCCCAAACGGGATCAGCGCCGCGCTGGCCTCCCTCCCGGCTTTCCTGAACGGCTGGGTCCGCCCATCCGGGGTGCCGGCCTCGCGGTTGCTGCTGGCGCTGGTCGTTTACCAGCCCCTGCCGGTCATTTTTGCCATTGCGGCCCTGCTGCGGGCGGCGTGGATGCGCCGCCAGGCCAGAAACCTGCCCGAAGACGCTCCGTCTTTTATGGCTGCGGCCCTGCGGGAAAAATCCACCCTGGCCTTCCGCCTGGGGTTGTGGGCGTTGGTGGCCCTGCTGCTGGCCCTGTTCCGCCCGGCCCGCGAAGTGGGCGACCTGGCCTGGGCGCTCATCCCGATCTGGGCGCTGGCCGCCCTGGAGATCGGCAGCCACCTGAGCCTGCCCGCCGAGGGACGCCAGGAGACGTTCGGCGCGCTGGCGTTGACCCTGGCGCTGCTCGGTTTTGCCTGGCTTGATTTTGCCAGCCTTAATTTTGTGGGCTACCAAAGTATCGAATGGACCACACGGGTTTACCTGCTGATCGGGGTGCTGGCGCTGCTGGGGTTGAGCCTGTTCCTGGTGGGACTGGGCTGGTCCTCTTCGATTGCCCTGCGCGGGGGGCTGGGAGGGCTGTTAGCTGTTATGGTGTTTTACACACTCGGTATCGCCTGGGGCAGTACCGGCCTGCGTACCCCCAATGGGGTGGAATTGTGGCTCAGCGAAGCCCAGCCGGGACAGTTGGAACTGCTCGCCCAGACCGTGGATGAAACCTCCGAGTGGAGCACCGGGGTCGCTTCGGACCTGCCGGTGCTGATCGTGGGAGTGGACTCGCCTGCCCTGGAATGGGTCTTGCGCCAGCATCCGGTCGGGCAGGCGGGCAGCCTCGACCTGCTCTCCACACCCGAGATCGTGATCTCGCCGGTGGTGGAAGACCTGTCACTCCCGGCGGCCTACCGCGGCCAGGATTTCTACCTGCGCCACAGCCCCGTCTGGAGCCAGTTGCCGCCTTTCGACTGGATCCGCTGGCTCACCAGCCGGGATTATCCCCGCCAGAGCGACGTGGTCGTGCTCTGGGTGCGCGATGACCTGTTCATTGATGCGGCATCCCAACCTTAACCCTTCAACTTGACTATGCCTTTCCCCAGCATCATTGCCATAGACGGCCCGGCGGCTTCGGGCAAATCCACCCTCGGCCGTAAGCTGGCCGACTCGCTGGCTTATCTCTTCTTCGATACCGGCGTCATGTACCGCGCCATCACCTGGCTGGCCCTGTCGCGCGGCGTGGACGTGGCCGACGAAACTGCGGTCACGGCCCTGGCCGAATCCACGCCGATTGACGTGCGCCCGCCATCCGTCAACGACGGCCGCGCCTGCGACGTGCTCGTGGGCGATGCCGACATCACCTGGGATACCCGCCGCGCCGAAGTCGAGGGCAGTGTATCCATTGTTTCGGCTTACGGCGGTGTGCGCCGGGCGCTCTCGAAGCAGCAGCGACGCATCGGCTTGCGCGGCCGGGTCGTCATGGTCGGGCGCGATATCGGCACGGTGGTGCTGCCCGAAGCCGACCTGAAGATCTATCTCGACGCTTCCGCCGAGGAACGCGCCCGCCGCCGCTACGACGAGATCATCGCCCGCGGCGGCCAGGCCGATTACGAAACCGTCCTGGCAGGGGTACGCGAGCGCGACCGGATCGACTCGACCCGCGATATCGCCCCGCTGCGCGCCGCCGAAGACGCGGCCGTGATCGATTCGGATGACCTCGACATCGAACAGGTCTTTGAAAAGATCAGACAACTCTGCCATGAATGAACCCTACCGCGTCCCCTTCCGCAACCGGATCGGCCGCCCGCTGCTCAAACTGGGGATCGGCGGCCTCCTCCGCCTGATGTCGCCCATCACCATCACCGGGCGCGAAAACGTCCCGCTCGGCCAGCCTTACATTGCCGCCATGAACCACATTTCGATCTATGACCCGCCGTTCGCGGTCGTCTTCTGGCCCGAATGGCTGGAGATCATGGGCGCGGCCGACGTGTGGGCCAAACCCGGCCAGGGACAGATCGCCCGCATCTACGGGGCCATCCCCGTCCACCGCGGTGAGTATGACCGGGACGTGCTGGAACGCGTCATCCATGTGCTGCGCTCCGGCTACCCGCTGCTGATCGCGCCCGAGGGCGGGCGTTCGCACGTCGTCGCCATGCGCCGCGCCAAACCCGGCATCGCCTACATCGTCGAGCAGACCGGCGTCCCGGTCGTCCCGATGGGGCTGGTGGGCACCACCGACGATTACTGGCAGTTGGGCAGCCGCGGCAAACGCCCCCGGCTGGAGATGCGCATCGGCAAACCGGTCCACCTGCCGCCGGTCGAGGGGAAGGGGGCCGGACGCCGCGAGTCCCGCCAGCGCAACGCCGACCTGGTCATGCGCCACATCGCAGGACTTTTGCCTGAGGACTATCGAGGGGCGTATGCCGATTCCCCAATCTTCCCTGGCGCCCAAACCGGTCACTGAAATCTGGCGTCCCGGACTGGTGGGCCTGCCGCGCTTGACCCTGGGCCGCCGCCTGTTCCGAACCATTACCCGCGCCCTGGTGCGCGCCTTCGTCCTTTTTTGGACCACCCCCCGGGTCACAGGGATGGAGAATTTTCCCGAACGGGGACCGGCCATCGTCGTCATCAACCACCTGGGAGACGCGGACGCGGTGGTGATCTACTCCGTCATCCCGAAACCTATCGAAGCTCTGGCAAAAATCGAGTTGTACGACCTGCAATTTTACGGCTGGGTCATCCACACCTACGGCGTGATCTGGCTCCACCGCGGCCGCCCCGACCGGCGCGCCATCCGCGCCGCGCTG
>DIDQ01000065.1 GCA_002418215.1 Anaerolineales bacterium UBA5796 | reverse complement strand
GGTGGGTGGCCCAGCCGCCGCGCGGCGAAGCCGTCACCTTGCAGCCGCCGCCGGACGCGCCGGAGATCGTCGTCTATGTCAACGGGGCGGTGCAGTACCCCGGCACGTACAGCCTGCCCTCCGGCAGCCGGGTCGGCGACGCCCTCGAAGCTGCGGGCGGCACCACCGCCCGGGCCGACGCCTCCCGGCTCAACCTGGCTGCCCGCCTCGATGACGGCGAACAGGTCGAAGTCCCGGAAAAGATCCGCCAGGCACAGGGCCAGGGAGCGGGTTCGGGCGTAGAGAATGCCGTTTTTGTCAGTCCAACTCAGGGATCGCCATCCGGGGGGTTGGTCAATCTCAATACTGCCACCCTGGAAGAACTGGATACCCTGCCGGGGATCGGCCCGGCTACGGCCCAAAAGATCATTGATTACCGCGACGCCAACGGCCCGTTCCAGGCGCTCGAAGAGATCATGAACGTGCCCGGCATCGGCCCGGCGACTTTCGAGCGCATCAAGGATTCGATTACTCTTTAGGATTTTATGCCCTTCGACCATTTCGACTTTCTCGCCCCGTTTTACGACCGGGTCATCCGCTTCGACCGGCTGGAAAAGATGCTGGAAGTGACCGCCCTGCCCGCCGCGGGGACGTTGCTGGATGCCGGCGGCGGGACCGGGCGCGTGGCTGAGGCCCTGCGCCCCTACGTGGACCGGATCGTGGTCGCCGATATATCGGCCGGGATGCTGGCCCAGGCCCGCTCCAAGGGCTTGACCGTGACCAGCACCCACACTGAAAAATTACCCTTCCCCGACGACTCTTTCGAGCGCGTCCTGATGGTGGACGCCCTGCACCACGTTATCCACCAGGCCGAGACGGCCCGGGAACTGTACCGGGTGCTCAAACCCGGCGGCCGTCTGGTGATCGAGGAACCGGACGTGCGGACTTTTTCGGTCAAGTTGATCGCGGTTGCCGAAAAACTGGCCCTGATGCGCAGCCATTTTCTATCTCCACCCAAAATTGCGGAATTGTTCTCAGGGAATGGGGCAAAGGTCGAGATCTTGGCGCAGGATTACAATGCCTGGGTGGTTGTGGAAAAGTCACGAATTCGAAATTGACAATAGGGCCATCTTTCGCTATGCTTATGCTTGGATTGAGCAAGGATGATCGAAATGAAACGTGATGAAGCACTACGAGCGCTGCGACAAGAACGCAAGGAGTTGGCTGAACGCTATCATGTCGCGTCCCTGGCTTTGTTCGGGTCGGTAGCTCGTGACGAAGCGCGCTCAGACAGCGACGTGGATATTTTGGTCGAGTTCAGCCAACCGGTCGGGCTATTTCTTTTTATCGAATTGCAGCAAGAACTGGAAAAACTGCTCGGTTGCAAAGTGGATTTGGGGACACCTCGGTCGCTTAAGCCTCGGATAAAAGAACAGGTTTTGCGCGAGGCTATCCATGTCCCCTAGGACCTGGCTGGAACGCCTCAAGGATATTTTGACGTGTGCCCAAAATATCCAGGATTTTTCTGCCGGAATGCCTTTTGAGGCCTTTTTGGACGATCCACGGACCATCCGTGCTGTGGCTTTTGAGTTTACGACCATCGGTGAAGCCGCCCGGTTGGTTCCAAAAGAAATCCAGGTCAAATACCCAAATGTCCCTTGGGGGAAAATGCAAGGAATTCGAAATGTACTCGTTCACGAGTATTTTCGCTTGGACGAAGAAATCCTGTGGAAAGCGGTCCAAGAGGATATTCCGCCATTAATTTCTGCATTGGAAGAGATCCTTAAATTTTCTGAAGGATAATGAGAACGCGAAAAACTGACCGGGCGGACTCATGGCATGTTGAAAACCACCGTTTACCAATCCGTCACCCGCTACGACCTGGCGCGCACCCTGGCCGGGCGCGGCCGCTACTGGACGACCGCCTACCTCGTAGACGGCCTGCTGATTGACACCGGCTGCGCCCACACCGCCCGGGAACTGGTCGAGGCGTTGGGGGATACGTCTCCGGCGCGTATCGTCAACACCCACAGCCACGAAGACCACATCGGGGCCAATGGGATGTTGCAGCGACAACGCCCGACTCTGGAAACCCTGGCCCACCCGCTCGCCCTCCCGGTGCTGGCGGACCCGCGCCGCCGGCAACCCCTTCACCCTTACCGGAAACTGTTCTGGGGCTGGCCTGAACCCTCCCGCGCCGATCCGCTCCCGGAGGGGGCCTGGGTCGAGACGGAACGCTTCCGCTTCCAGGCGCTCTACACGCCCGGCCACAGCCCGGACCACCTCTGCCTCTACGAACCCGAACGCGGCTGGCTGTTCACCGGCGACCTGTTCGTCGGCGGACGGGAACGCGCCCTGCGCGAGGGATACGACATCTGGCAGATCATCGCCTCGTTGAAGCGGATCGCCGCGTTGCCCGCCGCGGTGATGTTCCCCGGCAGCGCCCGCATTCGCGAGAATCCGAAGGAAGAACTTGCCTCGAAGATCGCTTATCTCGAAGAGTTTGGTGGTCGCGTCCTCGACCTTCACTGCCAGGGCCGGGATGTAGAGGCCATCGTCCGTGCCCTGTGCGGAAAGCCGATGTTCATTGAAATGGTCACATTGGGGAATTTCGCCCGGCGGCATCTGGTGCTGTCATATCTGGGGGATGCTTGCAGATAACGCCGCCTTACGGATTTTTCAAACACTCATTGTGGTTATCAACATTGCGCATGATCTTGTTTTCCCCGTCAAATTGAAAAGACATGCGATATTTCTGGTCCAGACGCGCCTCATAGATGCCTCGATAGCCTTTTATCGGATGGACTTGTAAAGATGGATGGCGCGGGTTGGAATCGAGCAAACTGAGCGCCTTTTTGACCTTCTTCCGAATTTCCAGCGGCAACTGGTCATAGGCTTTCAAAAAGCGCTCTGAAAAAATGATAGGCACAACTACCCCTGTTGGTCACGCTCATCAAGGAATTGAATGGCTTCTTCCATTGTCTCGAATTCATGGAAACGCCCTTTGAGCAAATCTTCATCGGCTTCATGCTCTCCCTCCTGCCAACGGCGAGTCCAAAAATAAGCCTGTGACCGATCTATGGCGATCTGGGGTACAAGGCGTACGGTTCCATCGGCCTCTACAATCACTGCGAGCAAATCCCCTTCTTTCAGGTTGGCTTTTTTGCGGACATTTGACGGCAACGTAATTTGCCCATTGCTTCTCACTTGTAAGACGGTTTCAAGCATTACAGCCTCGCTTTGCTCAAATTTACAAAATCTGACAAAACGATTATAGCATTAACCAGAGGGGGATTTACTCGCTCCTCGTCCCTGGGGCAATGTATTTCGTGCGTTTGTAGGGTTTCAACTGCCCGGCCAGGTTTTCCTGCAACAAGTGGCCGGATTCGTGCATGAGCGTGTCGTGGTTGTAATCGTCCAGTTTGACCATGCTGGCCAGGCAGGGGAAATGGTGATGGAACAGCCCGGCCCGCTCCTCGGCCTCGTCGGCGGACAGGCCGATCAGTTTCTCGGCCACGTGACGGGCGCAGCCGCAGACCGCATCCACCCGGACCTCGGCCCTGGTGATCGTCCGAGTGGCCTCGTCCACGCTGATGCGGATGTCGGGCTGGCCGAAGCGGCGCGCAAATTCCGAGATGACGTCGCAGTCGTAGCTCTCGCGGTCGCGGCGGGTGATCTTGTAGTCGTGGTCGGTCAGGGAGCAGAGCGGCTTGGGGGTGGCGCAGCCGACGTTCATCCGGGCCAGCCAGCCGGTGAGCTGGCGACCCAGGCCGCGCGGCAGCCAGGAGGCGTTATCCACCGCGACGACCACGCCCCTGGCCCCCGTCATCCCCGCTATCTCAGGGAGCAGTTCGGCTACAGATTTGGTCTCGGCAAAGGACAGGATCAGGTCCGCAGGCGGCAGAGTCTCCGGCAAATAATCCTCGGGGTAATCAATGATGAGCGGGAAGGCCGCCGGGGCTTTCCAGGTTTCGATGCTCCAGCCTGAGGGGAGGTGGTTCTGGATGTTGCTGACGTGGCGGTAGCCGTACTCGCCGGAAACGATTGCCAGGATTCGCATTTTTTTATGATACCAAATATGGGCCGGCGCGCTGTAACTTAAGTTAGGAAAAGACTTCGGATGTCTTTTGGCGTTTCCGAAGTCTGCGGCGAAAGATAACCTGCCAAATCTGGCCGGGTTTCAGGTTTATATAATACCCACGGTTGAAAATTGCGCATTCCTTCTCGTGAAAAAGCGTAATTTTCACCGCCCTGGGTATAAATTGGGCTTGGATGGAGTCTCCTTCCCAACACAGTCTCGTAATTTTATGTCAATCGTCAAAATATGGTTGATGAGCCAGTCCGACATTTTTTGTCTTAGGCCCTCCACTTCGATCAAAGACGCGCCTCTCTTCGCCACATAATTTCTCAAGCCCGACAGGATGATCCTCATTTTTTGGTGATCGGCCCGGTTGGCAGCCGCTGCGGGACAGTTGTATTCTGCCATGCGGGCCTCTTCGAGGGCAAAATGTGTTTCAGCGTAATTGGCAAAGAAATCGAGAGTGCTTCGGATGGCTTCCAACCCATGCCCGGCGCTCAAGGCCTCGTCGAATTCGTTGTACCGCTGAATCCATTCCTGGTGCTGGTGGTCTACGTCCGGCACGCCGGTTGCCATTTTGTCGGGATCCCACTCAATTTTCATGGCTGATTGCTCCCGTTGGTCTGGTGAATGATGGGTTCTGGTCTTGTCCAGACCGGCTTTATTTTACCAGCAACGGCAACCAAAAAGGCGCGGATCACGCGCCTTTTTGGTTGCGGGTGTATTGCATCAATCCAGGTAATGCCTGGCGATCACGATGCGGTTGACTTCGCTGGTGCCCTCGCCGATGGTCATCAGGCGGGCGTCGCGGTAGATGCGTTCGACCGGGTACTCGCGGCTGTAGCCGTAGCCGCCGTGGATCTGGATGGCGTTGCGGCAGACGGTTTCGGCCATTTCGGTGGCGAAGGTCTTGGCGATGGCGGCCTCGCGGGTGAACGGGCGTCCCTGCTCCTTGAGCCAGGCGGCTTTGTGGACCATGGTGCGGGCGACTTCGATGTTCATGGCTGCCTCGGCGATCATCCATTGGATGGCCTGGTGATGGGCGATGGGCTTGCCGAAGGTGGCCCGCTGGTGGGAGTAATCCACGGCGGCCTCGAAAGCGGCCTGGGCCAGCCCGACCGAAAGCGCCCCGATGCTGATCCGGCCGCCGTCGAGGGTGGTCAGGGTCTGGTGCAGGCCCCGGCCTTCCTCGCCGAGCAGGTTTTCGAGCGGGACGCGCACGTTATCGTAAGTCACGGCGTGGGTGGGGGAGCCTTTCAGTCCCATTTTCTTTTCGGCGGGGGCGATGTGCAGGCCGGGAGCATCGGTCGGGACGATGACCATGCTCAATGAATGGGAGCCTCCCGCCGGGTCGGTGCGGACGAGGGTGATGATGTAATCGGCGATGGATGCGTTGGTACACCACATCTTCGTCCCGTTGATGGCCCACTCGTCCCCATCCTTGACGGCTTTGGTGGTCACGCCACCTTGCAGGTCGGAGCCTGCGCCGGGTTCGGTCAGGGCCAGGGCGGCCAGTTTGCCCCTGCCGGTGGCGACCGGCTCGAGGAATTTCTTCTTCTGGGCCTCGCTGCCGAATCTGGCGATGGGGGCCGAGCCGAGTCCGTTGTGGGCGGCAATCGCCAGCGCCGTGGACCCGCAGCCCCATCCCAGCTCCTCGATGGCAATCGCCGCGCTGACGGCGTCCACCCCGGCGCCGCCGAACTCTTCGGGAGCGTTCAGCCCCAGCAGGCCAAGCGGCCCCATCTTCTTGACAGCCGCCCAGTTGAACTCGGCGGTTTCGTCCACTTCGCGGGCCTTGGGCTTGACCTCGGCGGCCACGAAATCGTGGACGGCTTTCTGCCACATACGTTGCTCCCCGTTTAAATCGAAATCCATGCTCTGCCTCCTTTGGTGTCTTTGTTCTGCTCCAGAGTTAATGCGAACGCCCGGCGCGCAGGCCGGGCGGTTACAACGCGATCACTTTTGCGGCTTTTACCTGGGCCTCGAGGATATCGCCCATCCCTCCGACGATGCCGGTTTTCACTTTGTCTGCCAGGTCGAAATAGTTCAGGCAGGTGCTACAAACGATCAGGCGCACGCCTTTCGCTTCCAGGGCGCGCAACTGTTCGAGCGCGGGCGAGCCTTCGACGACCAGTTTGACGCCCTCGGTGTAGAAGCAGACGGCGTTGGGCAGGCTGCCGGATTGCAGCAGAAGCTCGAAATATTTGCCCGCCAGGGCGCGCTGGAGGGTTTCATCGGCGTGGCCCATGCCGTTGCGGGTGATGACGATGACGGTGTCTTCCATGCTTCAGTCTTCTTCCGTGTCTTCCGGCTCCTCGATGGCTTCGAACTCCACGCCTTTTTTGAACTCTTCCAGCAGGGTTTGGGCTTCGGCGATCTGGTCTTTGGGCACGAAGACCTGGACCACGCTCAGCGCGCCCACATTGAGCGGATAGACGCTGTGCCCGGCCCCTTCCTGGATGAGTTGGACGGGCACGCCTTCGGCCTCGAGGAAGGATTTCAGCATTTCGGCCTCCAAACGGCCGTTGATCTCATCAAGCAGTTCCCAGGTAAGTTCGCTCATCAAAACCTCCAGGTGACGATAAACAGGACGGTAAACAAAGTGCTGACGATCAGCTGGCGGATGCCGATGGCCGTCGGCTTGAACCCCACCGCAGGACGCGCCAGTGCGCCGTAGAGGGTCTCGGTAAATTGCAGCAGGTAGGGGACGAATATCCATAATGGGAGCAGGCCGGAAAGTCCCGCGGCGAGCGTGACGATGAGGTTGAATCCGGTGTAGAGGAGGGCGCGGCGTCCCAGGCGCAGGCGGGCGTCCACCGGCGGGAGGTCCTTCAACTCCCGCTGTTCGAGGCGCAGGTAGGCGTACACGATGCTGGCAGCGGATTGGAGCCAGGTCAGCGCCCAGAGCGCCCAGCCGAGCGGACGATATTCGCCGACCCCGAGCCAGTACGCGGCTGGCGCGGCCAGGGACAGGACGCCGGTCGCCAGGATTTCGACGCCCGCCTGCCGGCGCTCCTGCCGCCGGCTGACCAGGTAGAGATGCCAGGCAAAGACCAGCACTCCCGGCGCGGCCAGTAAGAGCACGTAGGAGTCGCCCACTGCGGCCAGCTCACCCACAGCGAGCAGGATGAGGATGCCGTAGAGCATCATCCAGAAGCGGGCGGCGGGCAGGTCTTTCCGGGAGCGGCGGCCGGCGTAGGCTTTGACGGCGACTGCCACCGGCTGGCGGATGAGAAAGGCCGCCATGGCTGCGACGGTCAGGGCGAAGGAGGAGGCTGTGTATTTTCCCCCGGCGAATATGCCGATCAGCAGCGGGCTGAGGATGAATACCCACGAACCATGGTCCTGCGGCAGGGCGATATGGCGTTTGAAGAGGGATGTCATATCATCATTATATGCCGAATTGCGCCGAACCAAAACTTCCACAGGTCATAATTTGGGTGGAGTTTTGTCATTTACTTGTGTTCCAATCTTCCGCACCATGCAAACGACCTGCCAACCTGGTCTTGATTTGCCGGTATAATATTGCGATGATAAATATGACTGTTCAAGCCGGAATTCCTGCCCCTGATTTCGAATTGCCCGACGAAACCGGAAAACTCCATCGTTTAGCGGAATACCGTGGCCGGGTCGTCGTCCTGTATTTTTATCCCAAGGATGATACGACCGGCTGCACGACTGAAGCCTGCAACTTCCGGGATGATTATTCTGCCTACCAACAAGCCGGGGTGGTGATTCTGGGCGTCAGCCCGGATAATACGAAATCTCATGCAAAGTTCAAGGCCAAATATGGCCTGCCGTTCCCGCTCCTGGCCGATGTCGGGCATGGGGTCTGTGCCCTTTACGGCGTCTGGGGCTTGAAGAAATTCATGGGACGCGAATACGAGGGGGTCTTGCGGACGACTTTCCTGATCTCGGAAGAAGGTAAAATCCTGAAGGTGTTCGAAAAAGTCAAACCGGCTGAACACAGCTCGGAAATCCTTGCGATCCTTCAAAATCAATAACATGACTTTCAAATTCGACCTGGTCCTTGACCTCCTCATCCTTTTCGTCGCCCTGGGAATGGCTGCCTGGTCATCCATCCGTTGGCGGAGCGCCGCCAGGGAACGCGATTCCGCCCGGCAAATGGGCGCCCAGGCCCAGGTCCAGAGCGAATCGGCCCAGCGTCAGGCCACCGCGGCCTTCCTGGTCGGCTCCCGGTTGCTGGCCGCCAACGACGAGCAGGCCGTCATCGAGGCCGCCATGCAGATCGGCTGCGAGATCTTCAATGCGGTGGGCTGCTCGTTCGTCCCGTATGACGAGTGGGGGCGGTCCCTGCCGCCATTGAGCAGTGGGCACATCCCCCAGCCGGCCCTCGACCAGTGGAATGACCGCCTGGTTGCGCCCGCCACCCGCAAGGCCTGTAAATCATGCAGAACGTTCCGGGCCGAAAAGACGAATTGCCCCCTCCTGGCCGGCGCGGATGACAGGATCAAAGTCCATTGTGTGCCGCTCCGCTGCGACAGCCGCGAAGTGGGCGTGATCAATTTTTATTTTGCCACCGAACGTTCGCCGAGCGAGGACGAACAGCGTTTCTTCGCCGAGATCGTCTCCATCGTTGACCGGGCTTTCGACATGCTCCGCCGGCGCGACCAGGAAGTGGCGGCGCTGCGCTACTTGCAAACCGTCCAGACCCGCAACGACCTGCCTTCGACCATCAAACCTTTGATGGAAAACATCCAAAAAGCTTTGAATGTGGATGTGACCCTGTTGTGGGCCCGGGAGACTCCCGACGGGTTGAAATCGCCCCTGGTGCAGGAAACCCGCCGGGACGGGTTGGCTGCTCCCGTTTTATCGGCGGATACCGGCTTTTTGGAGGGGGTCTGGCAGAGCGTGGCGGCTGCCGACGGTCCCATCTCGCTGGAAAATCTCGCTGTTGACCGCCCGTGGCGCGTGCTCCTGGTCGTCCCGCTGCGCTGGGGGGACGAAAAACCCCTGGGGATGCTGCTGCTTGCCAACCGGACCGCCCAGACCTTCACCCGCCGCCAGACACTCCTCCTGCAAACCCTGGCCGGGGAGACCGCCTTGTTGATCAAGAATTCCCAACTGGTCATCAAAGCCGAGTATCACGCCGTCGTCGAGGAACGGGCCCGCCTGGCGCGAGAGATCCACGATGGGATGGCGCAGACCCTGGCCTTCCTGAAGATCGAAGCCCAGCGGATGCAGAACTACGCCAGCCAGGGCGATACCCAGCGCCTCACCGACACCCTCGAAAGTTGTTACCGCACCCTTTCTGACGCCTACCTGGACGCCCGGCTGGCAATTGACAACCTGCGCTGCGCCCCGGGAGACGATTTTGTGGCCTGGCTGCGCCAAACTGCTTCCGAATTCGAGGCGGATTACGGCGTCGCCGTGGATGTCAGCGGGGTCAAACCGGTCCAAAATATTTCGCCGCACATCCAGGCCCAGATCATGCGGGTGGTGCAGGAATCGCTCTCCAATATCCGCAAACATTCCCAGGCCAATACCGTTCGGTTGGTCATCGCGGAATGTGAGCGCGAGTTGAACCTGGAAATTTCGGACGATGGCATTGGTTTCTCGCCGGATGATACCCAACCGGCCTCCCGTCATGGCCTGCGCGGGATGCGTGAACGGGCTGAAATGCTCGGCGCCGATTTCCAGGTAATCAGCCGCCCCGGGCTGGGGACGACAGTCCGGCTGCGCCTGCCATACACGGTCCAGGATAGGGTATGATGCCGCAGCCGGTCCGCATCGTTGTGGTAGACGATCACATGCTCTTCAGGCGCGGGCTGATTGGGCTGCTGAACGAAATGCCCGGCTTTATCGTGGAGGGAGAAGCCGGCAACGGTCTCGAAGCGGTCTCGATGATCCTCGAATGCAAGCCGGATATCGTCCTCCTGGATGTGAACATGCCGGTCATGGATGGCATCGCCACCATCCGGGCTTTGAGGAAAGCCCATAGCGAGGTCAAAATCCTGATGTTGACCATCTCCCAGCGCGAGGACGACTTGATCGGCGCAATCACAGCCGGGGCCAGTGGTTACATCTTGAAAAATACCGATCCTGACGTATTGCGCCGCACCATCATGGATGTCGTCGAGGGAAATTCGGTCCTGGCGCCCGAGTTGGCGGGCCAGGTTTTCAAATTGCTCCGGCGTTCCCAGGCTGGCCGGACCGAGCCGCTGCTGAGCGACCGCGAATTGGAAGTGCTGCACTGCCTGGCGCGCGGCCTCACCACCTCCCTGATAGCGGGGGAGTTGTACATTTCGGAAAATACGGTCAAGACCCACATCCGCCACATCATGGAGAAAATGGAAGTCAGTAACCGCACCGAGGCGGTAGCCAAAGGAGCGACCCTGGGGCTGCTGTGACAAATGTCATCAAGATGACGCCAAGCGGGTGATTTTTAAATCACCCGCTTTTTATTTTAAAAATCCTGCCAAAATTGCCCGCCGTGTCATGACAGCCCTTTCGAAATTTGGTAAATTCTCATTGCAGAAATCCGAATGGCGGTTGCCATTGTCAATTTGGGATGAGGAATACCCTTTTGAGATGAACGATCAGACCCGCAAACGGCCGCATAGAGTATTGATCATTTCGGCAAACCCTTTGTTTCGCGAGGGCTTGCATAAATTCTATGTGCAACAGTGGGGCAAAAAAGCTGAAGTGGTTGGGCTGCCCTCGACGATGGAAGAAGCCTTGCAGGCCCTTGAGCATTACCAGCCCGACCTCGTCATCGTGGACCACGACGACAAAACCATTATCCGCGATGAATTTTTAAGCCGGTTTGTCGCGGGTGAATCGCCGATGAAAGTGTTCCTTGTCTCGCTGGATGCAGCCGGTCAGGTGTTCGTTTATGACCGCAAACGTCTGACGTCCTCCCAGGCAGAAGATTGGCTCAACAATCCCTGGCCTGAAGATTTATTGCCGGAATAGTAAACCAAACAAGGAGAGAGCTATGCACCATTTCATTATTGTGGGGATCCTGGTCATTGTCATGGCAATCCTTACTTATGTGGGGTTGGATGGGATTGGCCTGATGCCGGTCCAGGCGAGCGCCCAGGCGATTCCGATTGACTGGATGTTCAACTACCAGATCATGGCGATGTCCTTCCTGTTTGCCCTCATCGTGGTCCCTCTGGTCTACAGCCTGATCGTTTTTCGACGCAAAAAAGGGGATACAAGCGATGCGGCCCACATCGAAGGGAATACCCCCCTCGAAATCGTCTGGACGGTTATCCCGCTCTTTGCCGTGATCGCCTTTGCTTTCATGGGCGCCAAATCTCTCGGCGATACCCGCAGAGTGGACCCGCAGGCGATGGTCATCAACGTGACAGCCAGCCAGTTCGCGTTCTCATTCGAATACCCGGATTACGGCTTTACCTCGAATGAGATGTACGCCCCGGTAAACAAGCAACTGCTGCTCAAGATGACCTCCAGGGATGTGATCCATTCCTTCTGGGTGCCGGAATTCCGCGTCAAGCAGGACATCGTTCCCGGCCGGTTCACCGAATACCGCATCACCCCGATCCTGGAAGGCGTCTACAAGGTCCGCTGCGCCGAGGTTTGCGGCGGCGGCCACGCCGGGATGCAGTCCTTCGTCGAGATCGTCAGCCAGGAACGGTTCGACAGTTGGGTGAAGGAACGCCAGGCCGAAGCCCTGGCAGCCTCCCAGTCTCCTGAAGAACGGGGCCAATTGCTGGCTTCCAGCTACGGCTGTTTTGGCTGTCACTCGGTGGACGGCAGCCTGCTCCCGAACGGTGGCCCGTCCTGGCTCGGCCTGTTCGGTTCGCAAACCGAACTGGAGGATGGCACCACTATCCTGGTTGATGAGGCCTACATCACCCAATCCATCATGGACCCGGCCTCACAGGTGGTAAAAGGCTTCGCGCCGATGACCTTCAACGGGACGGATGCCGGAATAACCGACGCCGAACTCGCCGACATCATCGCCTACATCATGTCGTTGAAATAACACGTGGAGGAAACATGAAAAAATTCTATAATTCAGCCCTGGCGCGCGGCCTGCTCTGGCAATTGATCGGCACCCTGATCGGCGCCGGACTTGTCACCGGCATCCGCGCCCTTATGGGCCTGGAAGCGCTCGGACGCTTCGGTTTTAGCGAACCCGCCTGGGTCTTCGGCGGCCTGGTGGGCACCCTCGCCTTCCTGGGCGGGAACGGCGTGGTCAGCGATTGGATCAAATGGGCGCGCGGCATCCCCACCCACGACCACCACGAAGACCCGCCCGGCTGGGAGAAGTTCATCAACGTCTCCCTCGACCATAAGGTCATCGGCATCCAGTACACCCTGACCGCCATCATTGTCCTGGGGCTGGGCGGTACCTTCGCGATGATCTTCCGCACCGAGTTGGCCGCATCCGGCTTGCAGTTCCTCAATGGGACCCAATACAACACGATGATGGGCCTGCACGGGATCGTGATGATCGTCGCCATCCTGCTCGGCATTGCCGGGATGATGAACTACCTGGTCCCGCTGCTGATCGGCGCGGCGGATATGGCCTTCCCCCGCTTGAACGCCTTCTCGTTCTGGATCACCATCCCCGCCGCCATCTGGCTGGTTTCGAGCCTGTTCCTGGGTGGGTTCGATACCGGCTGGACGGGTTACCCGCCGCTTTCAGCCCGCGCCCCGGTCGGGATGCAGATGTTCTTCCTGGCCGTGTTCGTCGTCGGCTGGTCGTCCATCCTGGGCGGCCTGAACCTGCTGGCGACCGTGGCCCGGATGCGCGCCAGGGGCATGACCTCTTTCCGCCTGCCGATCTTCGTCTGGGCTTCGATCGCAACCTCGCTCATCTCCCTGACCGCCACCCAGCTTATCGGCCTGTCTTTCCAGATGGTCATGTTCCAGCGCCTGTTCGGGATGGGATTCTTCGACCCGGCCAAAGGCGGCAACCCGGTCCTCTTCCAGCACCTGTTCTGGTTCTACTCCCACCCGGCGGTCTACGTTTTCATCCTGCCGGGGCTGGGAATCATCTCGGAACTGCTGCCGGTTTTCGTCCGCAAGCCGCTGTTCGGCTACCGTTGGGTTGCCATGTCTTCGTTGGGGATCGCCCTGGTCGGCTTCCTGGTTTGGGCGCATCACATGTTCACCTCCGGCATGAACGAATACTTGCGGGTCCCGTTCATGTACAGCACCCTGCTGGTGGCCGTCCCGACCGGGGTCAAGTTTTTCTCCTGGGTGGCGACCCTTTGGGGAGGCAAGATCACGGTCCCGACGCCGATGCTCTTCGTCCTGGGCGGGATCGTCGTCTTCCTGATGGGCGGCCTTACCGGACCCCCGAATGCCACCGTTTCGACCGACCTGCACCTGCACGATACCTACTTCATCGTCGGCCACTTCCACGATACGATGTTCGGCGGGTTCATCTTCCCCTTCTTTGCCGCCATCTATTACTGGTTCCCCAAGGCCACCGGCCGCCGGATGAATGAGTTCCTGGGCAAAGTCCATTTCTGGTTGATGACGCCGGCCTTCCTGGTGATGACCTTCGGCATGATGCGCATCGGGCTGCTGGGCATGCGCCGCCGCATCTCGGACTATGACGCGGCCCTCGGCTTCGATACGACCCACCTGGTCCTGACAGTTGCGGGTTTCCTCATCTTCACTTCGGTCCTCGTCTTCGTTTACAACCTGTTCAGGAGCATGAAGAAGGGCGAGGCCGCCGCCGGCAACCTCTGGAATTCGCGCTCGCCGGAATGGCTGGTACCCTCGCCCATGCCGGCCCACAACTATGACCGGCCCTTCGAAGTCGTCGGCGAACCGTACGATTACGGCCTGCCCGGCTCGAAATTCGTCGAATTTGCCAAAGACAAATAGCAGAACGGGAGAGGAGACTATTTCATGGCGCACACAAATAAACCTGAAGCCCTTCGTCTGGGCATCACCATCTTCATCTTCCTGGCGGTCTTGACGGTTTTGGAATTCGTCATCGCCATCGCCCTCAACGCGCTCCCGCTGCTGGTCGTAGTTGCCCTGACCAAAGCCGGGCTGGTCGTGTACTACTACATGCACATCTACAAACTTCAGGACGAATCCGGCGGCGAACACGATTCTTATGCCTACAAGACCGGCACCAACCGCCTGGGACTGTGGCTCTTCCTGCTGTCCGACTCGTTCGTCTTCGGCGGGCTGCTGGTCAGCCGCTTCAACCTGCTCGGCTTTACCCGTCCGCACCTGAACCAGATCCTGGGCCTGGGCGTGACCGTCGTCCTGCTGGTTTCGTCTTTCTTCATGAACCGGGCCGAATCGATGATGGCCCACGGCGACAAGAAGGGCTTCCTGACCAGCACCCTGATCACCATCATCCTGGGCGCGGGGTTCGTCATCGGTGTGGTCGGCGTGGAATGGCAATTGGCCGCCGCTGAAGGCATCCGGGCCAGCTCGCTGGTGGACGGCGGTATCTTCTACATGATGACCGGGATGCACGCCTTCCACGTGCTCACCGGTGTGATCTTCCTGTGGATCGTTTACCGGAATGCCCGCAAGGATGTCTACTCTGCTGAAAGGCACTGGGGCGTCGAAGCCGCCACGGTTTACTGGCATTTCGTGGACGTGGTCTGGATCTTCTTCTACCCGGCGCTTTACCTGATCGGTAGTGTGATCTAGCTTTATTGGTTTGGGAAAGCCAGGGGCGGACAGGGATGTCCGCCCCTGGCGCGAGAGACAGATATGTTCAAGCATACCCTCAAGGTGGGGCTGGGACTGTTGCTTCTGATCGGGGTGGTCAGCGTCCTTGTGGTGGTTTTCCAACAGCCGGGAAAATTGAAAGGGGCCGTGCTCGACCCGCCCCTCCCCGCCCCGGATTTCAGCCTGACGCGGGACGACGGGACCCAATTCCGTTTGAGCGCATATCGGGGTAAAATCGTGCTGCTTTATTTCGGCTACACCTCCTGCCCGGATGTCTGCCCGGCGACGATGGCGGAACTGCGCCAGGCGCGGGATTCGCTCGATGACGGGCTGGCCGGACAGGTCCAGGTGGTGCTCGTGGCCGTAGACCCCGACCGGGACACGCCGGAGCGCATCCAGCGATACGCCGACCATTTCGACAAGAGTTTCATCGGCCTGAGCGGCTCGCTGGACGAGTTGCAAAAAATCTGGGACGCCTACGGCATCACCCGCGCCATCGAGGAAAGCCAGTCTGCCAGCGGGTACCTGGTCTCGCACACGGCCCGGGTCTACCTGGTGGATAAATCCGGCGACCTGCGCCTGTCCTTCGCCTTCGGCACCCCGCCGGAAGACATCACCCATGATTTGCGGCTTTTGCTGGAAACTCCGTAACGCGACATTCATGTCGCCGATCTGCGGGAAAAGCGACATAAATGTCGCCTTACCAAACGACCCATGAAATTCTCACCCACCCTCAAAGCCATCACCTTCTCCATGCTGCTCGGCATTGCCCTGGCGGCCCTGATGAGCGAGATCGCCTACCAGGTGCTCAAGAGCGAAAACCGCGAACCGCAGCGGATCGAACTCGTCATCCCGGCCGGCACGGCCGAGCGGGTTGCGCTTGGCGAAGTCCCGCCGGCCATCCCGGAAGATATGCTTTTCGTGGTCGGTGACACGCTGGTGGTGGTCAACCAGGACAGCGTGGACCACCAACTCGGCCCGCTGTGGATCCCAGCGGGGGCCTCGGCCAGCCTGAACCTGGACACCGAGGAAAACTACGTCATGGAATGTTCCTTCCAGCCGGCGAAATACCTGGGCCTGAACGTGCGCGAGCCGGTCACGCTCGGCACCCGGCTGACCGGCATCTTTTTCGGCGGCCTGCCGATGGGGGCCTTGTTCGCGGTTTACAGCATCCTGGTCCTCAAGAAAAAAGAGCAAAAGGCATGATCCTGCGCGCCGCTTTTTCACGCAAGTGGCTGCTCACAACTTTCCTCGTCCTGGCGGGCGGGGCGGTCTGCGTCCGCCTGGGCATCTGGCAACTGGACCGCCTCGATCAGCGCCGGGCCTTCAACGCCCACGTCGAGGCCATGCGGGCTGAAAGTGCCCTGGACTTGAACGCGGAAATCCCCGCAGATTTGGCCGAAATGGAGTACCGGGCGGTGGTCGTTTCGGGGACTTACGACTTCGAGAACCAGGTGGCCTTGCGGAACCAGTTCCACCAGGACACCTACGGCTACCACCTGCTCACCCCGCTCGTCCTGGACGATGGGGCTGCTGTGCTGGTGGACCGGGGCTGGGTCCCGGCGGAGGGCAATGACTCGCCCTCGGGCTGGTCCCGTTACGATAACGGCGGCCAGGCCGAGGTCCGGGGCGTGATCCGCCTGGGACAGGCCCGGGCGCAGATCGGCGGCGTCCCCGACCCGACCCTGGCCCCGGGGCAGACCCGTCTCGATTTCTGGTATGTCGCCAACCTGGAGCGGATCGCGCTCCAGATGCCGTACCCGATCCTGCCGGTCTACATCCAGCCCGACCCCAACCCGGCGGATACCGAGCCGCCCATCCCCTTCCAGCCCGAAATCGAATTGACCGAAGGCCCGCATTTGGGGTATGCTTTGCAGTGGTACACTTTTGCCGCAATTTTGGTCGCCGGGTATCCATTCTATCTTCGCAAGCAGGTTACAGGGAGCGCATGAAATATTCTCTTTCGTCTTCGTTCGCCCGCCTGACCCTGGTCCTGTTCGTGGTCACGTTCCTGTTGACCGTGCTGGGCCGGGCCGTGACCCTGACCGGGGCGGCGTTCGTGTGCCGGGGCTGGCCGCTGTGCATCCCGACCAGCGACGTGGGCTGGCTGAAGGTTGCCCACATTGGGCTGGTGGGGCTGGCTTCGCTGCTGATGCTGTGGATCTTCCGCAAAGCCTGGCGGGAGCAGCGCCACGACCGCATCCTGCTGCCGCTCACGACCGTGACCGCAGTGCTTTTCCTCGGGCAGGCTTTTGTGGGGGCGATCCAGGTGATCCGCAACATGCCGGGGCACCTGATCTTCCTGCATTCGTTCACTTCGTTTTCGCTGTGGATCGCCCTGGCGGCGCTGGTCTACGCTTCGGGGCTGCTGGCCAGGGACGGCGGCGAGGCCGCACAGATCGGTTTCCGCCAACGCTTGAAGGACTTTTTCGTCCTGTCCAAGCCGTTGATCGTGGCCCTGCTGCTGGTGACGACCTTCGGCGGGCTGGTGGCCGGGCTGAAAGGCTGGCCGTCGTGGCCGCTCCTCGGCTGGACGATGCTTGGCGGGGCGCTGGCGGCGGCGGGATCCTCGGCCCTGAACCAGTATATTGACCGCGACCTGGACAAGAACATGCAGCGCACCTCCAAGCGCCCCCTGGCCGCCGGGCGGATGACCGCGGCCGAGGGCCTGTCTTACGGGCTGGCGCTGTGCCTGGGCAGTTATTACGTGATGGCCGGGTTCGTCAATTTCCTGGCGGCGCTGCTCTCGCTGGCCGGGATCTTTTATTACGTCATTTTCTACAGCATGTGGCTGAAAAAGAAGACCGTGCAGAACATCGTCATCGGCGGCGGGGCGGGGGCCATCCCGCCGATGGTCGGCTGGGCTGCGGCTACGGGAAATCTCAGCCTGGCGGCCTGGCTGCTGTTTGCCATCGTCTTCATGTGGACTCCGCCGCACTTCTGGGCGCTGGCTATCGTCCGCCAGAAGGACTACGCCAGGGCGGGCGTGCCCATGCTGCCGGTGGTGCGCGGCGAGACCGAGACCCGCCGCCAGATATTGCTCTACACTTTTGCCCTGGTGGTGGTCACGCTGCTCCTGCCGCTGACGAAGGAGACCGGCACGGTTTATTTGGTTTCGGCGGTTTTATTGGGGGTATGGCTGATCTACGCCGCCTGGAAGGTCTGGAAAGTCCCCGGCAACAAGGTCGCCTGGCGCATGTACCGCTGGTCGAGCATGTACCTGGCTTTCATTTTCCTGGCCCTGATGGTGGACGCGGTGGTGTGAAGCGACGCTTATGTCGCTTTTTGCGAGATAAATCCGCATTACGATTTGCATAACAAAAGAGAGACGGTTTTGCCGTCTCTCTTTTTACTTTCGACTTTTTACTTTTACCTGTTTACGCGTACATTCCCCAATCCAGTGCGCTCGGGTCTTCCATCATCGAGAAATCCCAGACGTCCATGCCCATTTCGATGGTGACGGGTTTCTCGCCGACGCCCTCCTGGGCCTTGGCGCGGGTCATATCAATCATCGCCGGGCCGTAGGGGCAAAAGGGCGTGGTCAGGATCATGCGCAGTTTGACGACGCCGTCCTCGAATTTTACATCCCGGATCAAGCCCAACTGGATGATGTTCATGCCGATCTCCGGGTCAACCACTTCCGACAGGGAGGCGCGCAAGGGCTGCACCATATCGGGGTGGGTATCGTGAAGGGTCCATTTGATTTGGTTGGTTTCAGTTTCGCTCATACGGTTTGCTCCGAATTCAGCGGCTGGACCACGTAGGTGCAGTGGGCGTCGCCGCTTAAGATACACTGGACTTTTTCGGCAGGGACGGCCAGCATCCGGGAGATGATGGTCTGGTCCACAGTGCAGACTTCGGGGTGGTCTTGCCCGATTTGCAGGTAGGGACAGGTGATCTCGTGGATGCGGTAGTCGCTGCCGGACTTTTCCCATTCGACGGTGAAGCCTTCTTCGGCCAGCAATTCACGAATGATCTCCAGCCGTTCTTCCATGCTCAGGCCCTGCATCTGCTCGGAATAATCCTCGGCCAGGCTGGCGGCCATTTCGGTGAAGATCTTGCTGACCATCGTCTGGGGCAGGGAGGATTTCAACTGGCTGAGCAGGCGCGAGGTCAGGCGCAGGTAACGGGTCGGGAATCGCTCCAGCCCCTCCTCGGTCAACGAGTAGACCAGGCGCGGACGCCCGACGCCGTGACGCTCCTCCGCGGCGATGATCAATCCCTCGATCTGCAAGTTGGTCAGGTGGTGGCGGACGGAAATCGGATTGATCCCGACGGCTTCGGCCAGGTCGGTAATGGTCGAACCGGGGCTTTTGGAAAGGGTTTGTAAAATGCGGTCGCGGGTGCTTTTCATGGGTCACTCGTGGAATGGGGCGGATGTCAATAATTGGAGTATATCAGTCCCGTTTGGGTTTGTCAATAAAGTAGATAAATATCATAAAAATAGCTCCGGCCCGCCCTTACAATCCCCGAAACGGAGCGGAGTAGGGAGGCAGGTGCAGCGCCCCCGGATGCGTAAGAGAGCGTGGCCTCACTCCACCGGGTCGTCGGGGTGCATCTCGTTCCACAGCGCCACCAACTCATCCGCCGATTTGCCGATGCTGGCCTTGTTGACGATCTTGGTGAACAGAGTCCCGGCGTTCATGTCTCGCAGGAATTCCGGGTCGGCGCGGAACAGGATGTTGATCCGTCCATCGGCGCGCAGGGTGGGGGTGAAGATGCCGAAGCCGTTGATCTTGACGGCGCGGCCGCTGCGGGCAGCCAGGGAAAGCTCGTCCCGCAGCTCGTGGATAACGTAGAAGATTTCGCCGGTGTTCAGCCCGCTGCGCAAAGCGATGTTCTGCACCATGATGGGTGTTGGCATGGTGTGCCCGCGTTTGAGATTGGCCCGCATTTTGCGGATGGCAGAAATACGAGAAGCCATAGAGTTCCTCCGTTGAGCCTTGCGATTTAATCCTTGAAATTTCGAGATACAGCCTTGATTATAGCATTTTCACGCCGTGAAAAAATATTTTCATGGCGTGAAAAATTATTTTTACGGCGTGAAAATTAAATTTAACGCCGTGAAAAGTAAAAATCACGCCGTGAAAACTCGATTCTCAAGGTTCGACGGGGAAGTTTCACGGCTTGATGAAAGAATGAAGCCTTGAAGGTTTGGGGTTCCTTAAGGGCTTCATTGAGGGGCGGGTGTGAGGGTGCGTCGCACCTTTCTAAACGGGATTGAACGCCAGGGTAAGTTTTTCCGTTAAACGGGATCAGATTTCGGGTCAGGTGCGACGCACTCGCGGGTCACGCGGAGGGTGCGGGAGGGTGCATCGCACCTTTCCAAGCGGGGTTGAACGCCAGGGTGAGTTTTTCCGTTAAACGGGACCAGATTTCGGGTCAGGTGCGACGCACTCGCGGGGCACGTGGAGGGTGCGGGAGGGTGCATCGCACCTTGCTAAATAGGATTGAATGCCAGGGTAAGTTTTTCCCGTTTAAACGGGACCAGATTTCGGGTCAGGTGCGACGCACTCGCGGGGCACGCGGAGGGTGCGGGAGGGTGCATCGCACCTTTCTAAACGGGATTGAACGCTAGGGTAAGTTTTTTCCGTTAAACGGGACCAGATTCCGGGTAAGGTGCGACGCACTCGCGGGGCGCGCGGAGGGTGCGGGAGGGTGCGTCGCACCTTTCTAAGCGGGATTGAACGCCAGGGTAAGTTTTTCCCGTTTAAACGGGATCAGATTCCGGGTCAGGTGCGACGCACTCGCGCATTTAATCCAGGAACAGGTAATGCCGGAGTTCATTTTGGACCTTTTCAGGCGGGGTGTAATCCATCACGAAATCCTCGTATTCCCGATGAGAACCAAAATTTACTTTTACGAATTCACGATCCACCAGATGCCCGTTCCGTTTGCCGACAAATTCTGCGTAATTTGAATAGCGCCATTGTTCTGGTTTGACAACCAACCCTGCTTCCAGTGGATTTCGGTGGATGTATCTGCACAGGTGAAGCAAATATTCGTTTTTGTCTACCAGGATGGATTGAAATGGACCTTCGAACAATGTCCCTGTATGGTTGTAGATTGTGTTGAACGCTGAAGAATAGACAAAAAAGACGGCTTGCATGAAATCACTGATTTTCATTTCCCCATTCTGCCGCAGGAGAAAGTGGTAATGGTTCGCCATCAGGCAGTAGGCTATTACCGTGATGTCGAATTGTGTCATGTACTTGTTGATTTGTTTGAGCAAGAAGACGTAATCGTTATCGCTCCGAAAAATATCCATTCGGTGTGCGCCGCGATTGTAAACATGGTAATACTGGTTGGCAACGAAGGGGACTTTTCTGCGAGACATAGTGATGTTCCTGTGAGGGTGCGTCGCACCTTTCTAAGCGGGATTGAACGCCAGGGTAAGTTTTTCCCGTTAAACGGGACAAGATTTCGGGTCAGGTGCGACGCACTCGCGGGGCATGCGGAGGGTGCGTCGCACCTGTTTCGACGGGATTTGGCCTACCCGTAGATTTCATCTGCTTAACGGGACAACTCAACCCGTCAGGTGCGACGCACCCGCGCTGACCGCTTCCCACTCGGCCAGCTTCTCGTCCATCTCGCCCTGGATTTTGTTGTATTCCCGTCCCAGCCTGGCGACTTTGGCCGGGTCTTCGGGGGGATTTTCGAGCAGGAAGCCCAGTTCGGCCAGGGTGGCTTCGAGGGCGGCGATCTGGTTTTCGAGTTCCTGCATCTGGGCCAGGCGGCGGCGCTCGGCTTTGGTGGAGTCCGACGTCTCCCGACGTCGAGGTTTGGCGCTTTCCGAAGTCTGGAGACTTCGGACTCCTTCCTGCAGAGCAGCCAGGCGCTCGCGTTCTTCGCGGCGCTGGCTGTAAGTGCCACGGAACATGTCCAGGCGGGTCTCGTCGGCCTCGATCTCCCAAATCTGCGTGCCCAGGGCGTCTATCAGGTAACGGTCGTGGGTCACGAGCAGGATCGTGCCGTTGTAGTCTTCGAGCACTTGCTGCAAGACCTCTTGCGAGGGGATGTCGAGGTGGTTGGTCGGCTCGTCGAGCAGGAGCAGGTTCGTGTCCGAGAGGGCGAGCTTGGCCAGGGCCAGGCGTCCGCGTTCGCCGCCGGAGAGCATGTCCACTTTCTTGAACACGTCCTCGCCCGAAAACAGGTACTTGCCCAGGTAGTCCCGGATTTGCCCCGGCAGCCATTGGGGGCGCAGGGCGTCAATCTCGTCCATCACCGATTTGTTCGGATCGAGTCCCTCGTGGGCCTGGGCGAAGTAGCCGATCTCCAGCGAGGCCCCCAGGATGACTTCCCCGGCCAGCGGTTCGAGCTGACCCAGGATGGTCTTCAGGAAGGTGGATTTGCCCGCCCCGTTGGGACCGATCAAGGCGGCACATTCGGTGCGGCGCAGTTCGATGTCGGGGGACGAAAAGAGCAAGCGTCCCGGATACCCGACCTGGATGCCGCGGGTGCGGATGACCAGTTCCCCGGAGCGTTTCTCGGTCCGCAGCGACAGGTGCAGCCGGGGCGGGCGGATGTTGGGCATTTGCATGGCTCGCACGCGGCGCTCGGCCTCGTCGGGGGAGAGCAGGCTGGTGGCGATCTCGACTTCGGAGGCGGTCTCGCTCCATTTCTGGTTGAGCACGGCTTCCAGGCCGATCTGCTCGATGGCCTGGATGACCCGGCTCAGGCGGCGCAGGCGTCCTTTGGCCTGGGTGACGTTTTGCCCGGCGATGTATTTTTTGATATACAGGGCTTCTTTGAGCAGTTTCTCTTTTTCGGTTTCGAAGACTTCCCGGCGGCGGTTCCAGCGTTCTTCGCGCTGTTGCAGGTAGTGGCTGTAATTGCCGCGATACTCCTCGATGCCGATACGGGACATTTCGAGGATGCTGGTGGCGACCTTGTCGAGGAAGTAGCGGTCGTGCGAGACGATGATGGCCGCCCCCTCCCACTGCGACAGATAGCCCTCCAGCCATTCGACGGCCTGGATGTCGAGGTGGTTGGTCGGCTCGTCGAGCACGAGCAGGTCCGGGTCCGAGAGCAGGAGGCGGGCGAGGAAGGCCCGGGTGCGCTGTCCGCCGGAGAGTTTGTCCAGGGTCAGGGCGTAGTCCCGTTCTTCGAATCCCAATCCAGTAAGCACCTGTTTGATGCGGGTCTGGTAGGTGTAGCCGCCGCGCAGGTCGAAGGTGTGCTGGAGTTCGCCGTAACGGGCCAGGGACTCGCCGCTATGGTCGTTGGCCATTTCGGCTTCGAGGCGGTGGAGTTCATCCTGCATCCGAAGCAGGTCGGCGAAGACGGCCACGCACTCGTCCCAGAGCGTGCCGGACATCTGGAAGTCGGCTTCTTGCGGAAGGTAGCCGATGCGCAGGCTCCTGGCGCGGGTCAGCGAGCCGCCGGTGGCTTCGTCCTCGCCGACGAGGATGCGCAGCAGGGTGGTCTTGCCGATGCCGTTCGGCCCGACAATGGCGAAGCGGGCGCCCCTGGCGATGCCGAAGGTGACGCCGGTGAAGATGTCTATGTGGCCGAAGGATTTGGTGAGGCCGGAGGTGGTGAGGAGAGACATGGGGTAAGTGGAGAGTGGAAAGTGGGTAGTGGAAAGTGGCAAGCAGGCCGGGGGAATTATACCCAGGTCGGTTGAAAATTGCGCTTTTTCACGAGGTAGGTATTCAATTCAAGCGAATTAGCCGACTTTCAGTCGGCTTGGCAGGAATAGCCCGGACGTTAACGTCCGGGCGGGGTTCATCAAAAATTAGCGCAGATTAGCGGATGAATTACTTCGGCTCTCCCGTAACGAACGGGA
>DIDQ01000040.1 GCA_002418215.1 Anaerolineales bacterium UBA5796 | reverse complement strand
GAATTTCAAAACACTCTCTAAGGTGATGTCACCCCCCTGACGACCAGGGCTGGGGGAATGTTCCGACCGGCCTCACCAACCTTCTGCAAGCCGCAAGGCATGCCTTTCGGGCAGGCCGGCTGCGAGGATTTGTTTCTGCACTGTGGGAATATTATAGGTCACGCGGCGCGACTCCCAGGTCTCAGCCGTCGAATCGAAGATGGCGTAGGCAGCCCGCGGGTCGCGGTCGCGTGGCTGGCCGACCGAGCCGGGGTTGATGATCGCCCGCGGTTTGAGTTCGATCAGCCTGCCTTCGCGCGGCACATCCAGGGAAATCCGGTCGCGTTCCTTGTTGTAATAAAAGATACTTTGCACGTGCGAATGGCCCACAAAACACCAATTCGTATCGAAGGCTTCGAAGTTCAGGCGCGCCGCCAGCGTGTTCAGGATGTATTCCCAGGTGGGATCGCGCGGGCTGCCGTGGGCAATCGTCACCTCGCCGCATACCTGCTTCGCCGTCGGCAGGGAACGCAGGAAGTCCACGCTCTCATCCGTCAACGCCTCCCGCTGCCATTCCAGGGAACGGCGGGCGTCGTGGTTGAACTCCACGAAAGGCATGTCGCCCAGCACGGCCGCGTCGTGGTTGCCTGCCACGCACAGCCCCAGGTTGGGCAGGCCTTTCAGCCGCGCCACGCAGCCGTTCGGGTCCGGGCCGTAGCCGACCGTATCGCCGAGGCACCAGACCTTGTCCACCTCACCGGCGTCCGCCAGCACAGCCTCCAGGGCAACCAGGTTGGCGTGAATATCCGAGATGACCAAAACACGCATATCAATTCTCCAGCAGTGAAGCAACCTTTTCCATAATGATTTCCGCCACATCCGCTTTCGACATCAGTGGCAGAGGTTCCCGACGGTCATCGGGGTACAACAACGTGACCCGGTTGGTCTCCACCGCAAAACCTGCATCGCTGGAGGAAATGTCGTTGGCCACGATCAGATCCAATTTTTTGGAGGACAACTTGGCGGAGGCGTTCTCGACCAGGTCGCGGCTTTCGGCCGCGAACCCCACCACGGCTTTCAGGCGCTTCAAACCGGACCCTTCGGCAAGCTCCCCCTTCGGGGACTTCGCAGGGCGACGCCGTTGGCCCGCTACCGTTGCCAGGATGTCCGGCGCGGCCTCGAGCGTGATCTGGGGAATCCCGTCCCGCTTCTTGAGTTTATACTCCGAAACCTGCGCCGGGCGGAAATCGGCCACCGCCGCCGCCATGACCAGCGCATCCGCCTCGGCGCAGGCGGCCAGCACAGCTTCGAGCATCTCGCCTGACGATTGCGCCTCGACCACCTGCGCCCCCACCGGCGGGACCAGCCCCGTCGGCGCGGTGACCAGGGTCACGTCTGCGCCCGCATCTATGGCGGCCTGGGCCAGGGCGTAGCCCTGCCTCCCCGACGATTTGTTGGCGATGACCCGCACCGGGTCAATCGGTTCCTGCGTCCCGCCCGCCGAAACGACGACCTTCTTCCCGGCCAGCCTGCCTGTCTTGCCCAGCGCCCGGCGGATGTGGCCGATGATCTCAGCCGGTTCGAGCATCCGCCCCAGCCCGGTCAGCCCGGAGGCCATCCGCCCCTCGCCCGGCCCGGCAAAATGGACGCCGCGCCCGCGCAGGGTTGCGACGTTGGTCTGCGTCGCGGGGTGTTCGTACATCCCCACATCCATGGCCGGCGCAACCAGGATCGGGCCGCGCATCGCCAGGGCGGTAATGGTCAACAGGTTGTCGGCCAGCCCGTGAGCCATCTTGGCGATCGTGTTGGCCGTGCAGGGCGCGATGACAAGCAGGTCGGCGGCATGTCCCAGCCCCACGTGAAGCACGTGCGCCTCCCCGCCCCACAGGTCGGCCTCGGTAAAGGCCTTCCGCCCGGTGACGGACTGGAACGTCAGGGGGGCGACGAACTGTTCGGCTCCGCGAGTCAGGATCACGTCCAGGCGCGCTCCGGCCTGGGTCAGTTTGGAGGCCAGGTCGGCGGCTTTGTAGGCGGCAATCGAGCCGGTTACGCCGAGAATGATATGTTTGTCCGACAAAATGCTCATATAACCCGATTATAGCCGTTAAAGGTGCGGCGCGCCCGCAAGCGCGCCACAAAGAGAGGAGGAAATCGGCAGCAGTGAAACGTCAACGCCATTATAGCCTTGCGGACTTTGCAGCCAATTAACGAATCACCCACATATTTGTAAGCATTCCACAGAACCCGGCTATAATTTGGCAACCCCGGTAGATATTCTGGTCAAATATGGCAAATCCCAATACCGATCCCTTCCCCCCATCCGAATTCGACGGCTGGGCCGAAAATTACGATAAGAACATCCCTGAAAGCCCGGTTTTCCCCTTCGACGGTTACGAACAGGTTCTGGATATGGTCGTCAACCGGGCCGAAGCCCACCCCGGCTTGAGCGTACTGGACCTGGGGACGGGCACCGGCAACCTGGCCCTGCGTTTCGCCGAGGCCGGCTGCGCGCTGTGGTGTACAGACTTTTCAGAGCCGATGCTCGCCAAAGCCCGCCAAAAACTGCCTGGGGCGCAACTCTTCAAGCACGATTTGCGCCAGCCGTGGC
This sequence comes from Anaerolineales bacterium UBA5796, assembly GCA_002418215.1. Classification (GTDB taxonomy): domain Bacteria; phylum Chloroflexota; class Anaerolineae; order Anaerolineales; family Villigracilaceae; genus UBA5796. The sequence continues at coordinate 54,648 of DIDQ01000040.1, read as the reverse complement.
CGGATGCCTTGAACCGCCGCTTCGACCGGATCGTCTCGGCTTACGTGTTCCATCATTTCGAACTGCCCCAAAAAGTGAAAATCGTTACCGACCTGGCGGGCAACCGTCTCTCCCCCGGCGGGCGGCTGGTCATCGCCGACCTGTCTTTCCCCGACCGGGCCACGATGGAAGCCTTTGCCCGCTCCGTCGGCGATCTGTGGGAGGACGAATTCTACTGGCTGGCAGATGAGTCGCTGGCCGCCCTCGCTGCCGCCGGCCTGCACGCGGACTACGTCCAGGTTTCGGCCTGCGCCGGGGTGTACACCATTTGAAGATAGACTTCCGAAGTCTGCATTTATTCGACGATTGGCAGGTTGATCCGCACGGTCGTGCCCCGGCCGGGCTGGCTTTCCGCCGTGATCGTCCCGCCGTGGGCTTCGACCAGATTCTTCGCAATCGCCAGGCCCAACCCCATTCCCCCCGAATCGCGTGATTTATAGAAACGCTCAAACACGTGCGGCAACTCCTCCGCCGGGATGCCCGCGCCGCTGTCTGCAATTTCAATCGTGACGTTGGTGCTGTCCACCCGGCAGCGGATTTCGATCTTGCCGCCGCGAGGCGTGTAACGCATGGCGTTCGAGAGCAAATTCGTCAGCACCTGGCGGATGCGCTCCGGGTCGAGGTCGAGCAGGGGGATGTCGTCACCCGGCCGGGCATCCAGGCTGATCCCCGCCGCCTCCGCCCCGGACCGGAAGCCTGTCACCGTTTCGCCGATCAAGACCGCCAGATCAACCGGTTCCCGTTTGAGCTGCAACGCGCCGCTCTCGGCCAGGGCCAGGGTACGCAGGTCGTCCACGAGACGCGAGAGCACCTGGGTCTCGTCGAGAATGGACTTCAGGCGGGCTTCGTCCGCCGGGTAGACGCCGTCGAGCATGCCTTCGAGGTTGCCCTGGACGACCGTCAGCGGGGTACGGAGTTCGTGGGTCACGTCGGCCAGCAGGTCGCGGCGGCGGGCGTCGGTGGTTTGCAGGCGGGCGGCCATGCCGTTGAAAGCCCTCGCCAGCGAGCGGACTTCGGGAGCGCCTCTCTCCTCCACCCGGAAGGAGTAATCCCCGTCTGCCACGTGGCGTGAGGCCTCCAGGAGATCGTCCAGGGAGTGTGACATCCGCCGTACACGCGAGAAACCCCAGCCTAACGTCCCGACCAGCAACAGGAAAAAACCTGCGCCTGCTGGCGCGACCCAGCCCAAGTCACCGGCGGGCGCATGGATCAGCCCCAATGCGTCAGCCGCAAGACTGAGCAGCGACAGGAAGCCGACCAATCCCAGGAAAGCGAAGATGATGAACAGGCAGCCCAAACGCCGGAAAAACGGCCTGTGCCGCAAACGTCCACCGCCCGGCGGCCAGGGTTCGTTCTCAGGCCACCAGGGCGGGCGGGACCGGTGAAAGGGCGGTTGGTGTCTCATCGGTCGGCAAATTTGTAGCCCACGCCGTAGACCGTGAGGACGTAGCGCGGCTCGGAGGGTTTGATCTCGATCTTGCGGCGGATGTTTTTGATATGGGCGTCTATGGCCCGTTCATACGACTCGAACGCCACCCCATGCACGGCGTCCAGCAGTTGGGCGCGGGTGAAGACCCGTCCCGGCTGGCGGGCCAGGGTGGAGAGGATCTCGAATTCGGTGGGGGTCAACTCTTCGACGGCGCGCCCGGCGGCGGTAACGCGCAGGCGCGGCAGGTCGAGGGCCAGGTCGGCAGCGTGGATGATGTCGCTTCCGGGGTCGCTGTAATTTTCGATCCGCCGGAACAGCACCCGGACGCGGGCGACCAGTTCCTTCGGGCTGAAGGGTTTGGTCATGTAATCGTCCGCACCCAGTTCGAGGCCGACCAGCTTGTCGGTTTCTTCGGAGCGGGCGGTCAGCATGATGATCGGCACGTTCGAGACCTTGCGGACCTCACGGGTGACGTCCAGCCCGTCGAGGCGTGGCAGGCCCAGGTCCAGGACGATCAGGTCCGGCTTCTCGGCGCGGACCAGCGCCAGGGCGGAGCGTCCGTCGTGGGCCACGCGGACGCCAAATCCAGCCTGTTCCAAATAATCTTTGACAAGCTGGGTGATCTTGGGTTCGTCATCAACAACGAGGATGGTTTTCACGAGAGTTCTTTGTAGTAACGGCTCTAGCCGTCAATAATGCGACTGAAGCCGCTACTACGAGCCTGGGTCTATTGTACACGAGAGCAGCTTCGTAGTAACGACTTCAGTCGTTTTGCTTTTCATTGCCCGGATTTCTCTCCTTCGGGTTCTTCGCCGTGCGCCCGTTTGTGCCATTCGGCGAACATCGGCGGGACGCCCTCGCCCCATGGACCGTGCGGCCGGTGATGCCCGCCCCAGCGCGGTCCCCAGACCATGCGGCGGAAAGCGCCAAAGGCCAGGAAGATCAGGAAGAGCGGGAACAGCAGGCCGAAGAAGCCGAAACCGGGGAAGAAGTGCGGGTGGAAGCCGTACCCGTAATAGGGATAGGGCATGACGCCGCTCTCGCCCGCGGGCAGCTGGAGGTCTGCCGCCGCGCCCTGGGCGAAGCCCGCCCGGTAGGCGAAGCCGCCGATGGCCGCCAGTACAGCGATCAACACCAGGGCCGAGATGAGTCTGAAAACGATGTGTCGGTTCATTTTGTCTCCTTTTGGGTAATTGCTCAGAGGGTGTGTCGCACCTGTCTGAGAGGGTAATTTCAAACGTTGGAGGCTCTCGTTTACCGGGTTTTGACTCAAGGTCGGGTGCGATGCACTCGCGGGTAACGATCACCTTTGTGTTTGAACGTTGACCAAAGTATAGGCGCCGCTTGTGAATTGGGTGTGAACGCAGCATGGAGGAGTTGGGCATCGGTGCGGGCAATGGACTTTATCCGAAGAACCGGGCCTATTCAGATAAGTTTTGTTGTAAAATCACCTCCAACACCTATGGCTTACAAATACTGTCCCCAATGCGCGGCTGAACTGGTCACTGCCGAAGTTGACGGCGTGTCCCGCCTGAAATGCCCGGCCTGCGCTTTCGTCCACTGGGATAACCCCGTCCCGGTGGTGGCGGCCATCGTCGAGCACGAGGGCAGGGTCATCCTGACCCGCAGCAAGGGCTGGCCGGAGAAGTGGCTCGGCATCGTGGCCGGGTTCCTCGAAAAGGGCGAAACGCCCGAAGCCGGGGTCCTGCGCGAGGTCCGGGAAGAATTGGGGCTGGAAGGCGAGATTGTCGGTTTCGTCGGGCATTACGCTTTCGGGCTGCGCAACCAGGTCATCTTTGCCTATCACGTCCGGGCCGAGGGCGAGATCAAACTCGGCGACGAACTGGAAGCCATCCAGGCCCTGCCGCCGGATGAAATCCGCCCGTGGAGCATCGGCACCGGCCCGGCGCTCAAGGACTGGCTCAAGCACAGGGAGGGTGCGTCAGAAAGGTAAATTATGGATTTATATACAACGCTATCCAAAGGGGTTTTGCTGGCCGACGGCGCGATGGGCACCATGCTGCACGGGCGCGGGGTGGGCTTCGACCAGTGCTTCGACGAACTCAACCTGACCCACCCGGCCCTGGTGGCCGAAATCCATCGCGAGTACATCGAGGCCGGGGCGCAGCTGATCCTGACCAACACTTTCGGCTCGAACCGCTACAAGCTTGAAAAGCACGGCCTCGACGATCAGGTGGACGAGATCAACCGGGCCGGGGTGGAACTCGCCAGACGGGCCGCGGCCGCGTCTTTCAAGGATGTGCTGATCGCAGGCGATATCGGACCCCTGGGCGTGCGCATCGCTCCATTTGGCCGCGTCCAGCCGGATGAGGCCCGGGCGGCCTTCGCCGAGCAGATCACGGCGCTGATTTCGGCGGGCGTGGATTTGATCGTGATCGAGACCATGAGCGACCTGTACGAAATCCAGGAGGCGATCAGGGCAGCGCGCGAGGTCGGGGCGCTTCGCGAAGCGCCCTTAGCAGTCGTCGCCTCGGTCACGTTCACCCGCGACGGGCGCACCGTGCTCGGCGACCATCCGGTCCAGGTGGCGCACACGCTCCGGGACGCGGGCGCGGACGTGATCGGCGTCAACTGTTCCGGCGGGCCGGCCCAGTTGCTGCGGATTCTCAAACAAATGCGCGCCGCAATTGCAGGGAGCGGGTCTGATGCCCGCCCCTACCTGTGGGTCAAACCCAATGCCGGTTGGCCGGAACAGGTCGGCGGGCGGATCATGTACCCGGCCGATCCCGAATATTTCGGCGACTATGCCCTGGCGTTCTGCGAGGCCGGGGCGGACATCGTCGGCGGCTGCTGCGGGACGACGCCCCAGCACATCGCCGCGATGCGGGCCGCCCTCGACAAATATCCCGAAGGCTGCGATGCGGCCCAGATCGAATTCCCGTTCACGACCGAGACGGACGAAGGCGACTTCTCCGCCGAGCAGCCCTCCCCGCTGGCGCAGAAGCTGGCGGCCGGTCGGTTCGCCATTTCGGTCGAAATGGACCCGCCGCGCGGCCTCTCGACCCACAAACTGATCGCCGGCGCGTCCCTGCTCCACGACGCCGGAGCCGACGTGATCAACGTGGCCGACAGCCCGATGGCCCGGATGAGGATGTCGGCCTGGGCGGTCTGTGACGTGGTGAAGCGCCAGGTGGGGGTGGATACGACCCTGCACTTCCCGACCCGGGGCCGCAACCTGCTGCGCGTCCAGGGCGATTTGCTGGCGGCCCACGCCCTCGGGCTGCGGAACATCTTCGTGGTGATGGGCGACCCGACCTCGATTGGCGATTATCCCGAAGCGACCGACAATTACGATTTGGTCCCGTCGGGGTTGATCAAGCTCATCAAACAGGGTTTCAACGCCGGGATGGACCACAGCGGGACCAGCATCGGGCAGCCGACCAATTTCTTCGTCGGCGCGGCCCTCTCCCTGTCCCCGAAAGATCCGGCGGCGGAGGCCAGGAATTTGCGCCGCAAACTCAAGGCCGGGTCCGATTTCTTCCTGACTCAGCCCGTCTACGAACCCGAGGCGGCGCGGGCGTTCATCTGCCGCTACGAAGACGAACACGGCCCGGTCGGCAGGCCGATCCTGGCCGGCATCCTGCCGCTGGTCAGCACGCGGCACGCCCGCTTCCTGCACCACGAGGTGCCGGGCGTCCACATCCCCGACGCGACCCTGGCGCGCATGGAAGCGGCATCGGATGGGGCGCGTGAGGGGGTAAAGATTACTATCGAATTGATCGAGCAGTTGAAGGAATGGGCCGCAGGCGTGTACATCATGCCGCAGTTCCACAGGTATGATCTGGTGGCAGAGATCATTGAGGCTGTCAAAAACTAAACAGGTGAACAGGTAAACAAGTACACAAGTAATTCCGCCTTTCTGTTTTATTGGCACACTTGTTTACATGTCTACCTCAATACGTGTATACTTACCCCATGCTCCTCACCATTGACGTCGGCAATACCAACCTGACCCTCGGCCTGTACGAGGGCGACAAACTCGGCCCGCACTGGCGGCTGGCCACCGACCACGCCCGTATGCCGGACGAGTATGGCCTGCAATTCCTGGGATTGCTGGAACACGCCGGTTTCGGCCGCGAAAGCCTGACCGGGATTGTGCTGGCCTCGGTCGTCCCGCCGTTGACCGGGCGCGTGGCCCAGGCCTGCCGCGAGTACCTCAAGCAGGAACCGCTCCTGGTGGACGTGGGCGTCAAGACCGGCATCCGCGTCCGTTACGAGGACCCGCGCCAGGTCGGTGCAGACCGGGTGGCCGACGCGGTCGCCGTCCATCACTTGTATGGCGGTCCCGCCTGCGTGATTGATTTCGGCACGGCCACCACCTTCAATGCGGTGACAAAGAGCGGCGAGTATCTCGGCGGGGCGATCACCGCCGGGGTCAACCTGGCCGCCGAAGCCCTCTACACCCACGCCGCCAAACTGCCGCGCATCGAATTGCAGCGTCCGCCCTCGGTCATCGGGCGCAACACGCCTCACGCCATGCAGTCGGGATTGTTGTTCGGCTACGTCTGCATGGTCGAGGGGATGGTCGAACGTTTCCGCCACGAATTGGGCGCGGACATGAAAGTCATCGCCACCGGCGGGCTGGCCGAAGTGGTCGCCATGGAGACCGAGGCCATTGACGTGATCGCGCCCTGGCTCACCCTGGACGGGCTGCGGATCATCTGGGAATTGAACCAGCCATAGGCGATCCTCCCGCCGCAACAATTTCAACTTTGATGCCGCATCTGCGCGGCATGGTGATTACCCCATGAAACGTATAGCGCTATTCATATTCATACTGGTATTCCTTGCGGCCTGCGCCCAACAGGACATTCGATCCGCCCCGGCGCAGGACCCCGGCGCGACCCGCCTCCCTGTGGAAGCTGTCACTCCCTCGCCGGCGGGACCCTCCGCCGCGCCGGACGATCTGCCGGCCCCCACGGCTGCCGGGGACTCCGCTCCCACCTCCACCCCCGTCCCTGCTCCCACTGCGACCCTCGCGCCGGATGCCTGGATGTCCATGCCGGTCGTGCCTGGAAACGTCAGCCAGCGTATGCGTGAAATCTACCAATACGGCCAGGAGATCGGCAACGCGCCCGACGTGTTCACGGTCATCGGCGATTGCGGGGGGTCGCCGGGCAGGTTTCTGGGCGATTTCGGGATGGGGCCGAATTATTATTCGCTGGGCGAAGACTACACTTACCTCCAGGAAGTCGTTGATTACTTCCACGACGCCTTTGGGAAACAACACGTCACCGTGAGGGACGGGTATACGGTTGCCTCCATTCTGTCGCCGCTCTGGGCCGACCCGGCCCAATGCCAGTCCGACGAGACGCCGCTGGCCTGCGAGCTGCGGATCAACCGTCCGGCATTTGCTTTCGTCATCCTGGGCACGAACGATTTCAATCGCAAGGAAACCTTCGAGCCGAACCTGCACAAAGTGTTGGACTACCTGATCGCTCAGGGTGTCGTCCCCATCTTGGCGACCAAAGCCGACAACCTGGACGGCGACCAGGGGATCAATGCGACGATTGCCCGCCTGGCATACGAGTATGAGATCCCCCTGTGGAATTTCTGGCTGGCTGTCCAGCCGCTGCCGGGACACGGCCTCCTGGACGACGAGGCGCACCTGACTTGGGCCGGCAACCGTTTCGACGATCCTGTGCGGATGCGGGCAGCCTGGCCCTGGCGCAACCTGACCGCCCTGCAAACCCTCGATGTCGTCTGGCGCGGTGCGACTGTCCAGCCATAGCGCGGTTCACCTGCGCCCGAGCACTCGATAAACTCTATCGGCCATAGGGAAAACGTCCCGAAGGATGGCATTCCGACCCGGTTTCAGCTGAGAAAAACCCTTCGGGACGGTATGCACAAGTTGTTACCGATGATGTCTGATAATCTTTCGGAGGGCAATGTGAAGAAAATCCTGTCTGTCAGTTTGGGGTCGCCGACGCGTGACCACACCACCTGTCACGTTTTCCTTGGCCAGGAATGCGAACTCTCCCGCAAAGGGACCGGGGCGGATTTCGAGAAGGCCCTGTCCATGTACCGCGAATACGACGGCAAAGTGGATGCCTTCGGTGTGGGCGGGATCGAGTTCTATCTCGGCGTCGGCAACTGGCGCTATTATTTCCGGGAGGCCAAACGCATCCGGGAGGCCATCAAAGTCAGCAAGGTGGGAGACGGCAACGGCGTCAAGGGGCTGCTCGTGCAGCGGGCGGTGGCAGCCCTCGAAAAACACCTGAACGAAAAAGAAGGCAAGACCCTCAAAGGCATGAAAGGCTTGAAGACCAACGCCGTTGACCGTTACGGCATGGCCTCGGCCCTGGTGGATGCGGGCTGTGACATGGTCTTCGGCGACCTGATGTTCTCGCTCGGCCTGCCCATCCCGATCCGCAGGTTGTCCACCGTGCGGCTGCTGGCGGGGCTGTTGCTGCCGGTCATCACCCAGTTGCCCTTCAAGTGGTTCTACCCGCTCGGCTCGGCCCAGGAGAGAGAGCCTGAACCCAAATGGCAGAAATATTACGAAGATGCCGCCATCCTGGCCGGGGATTTCGTCTCGATCCGCGCCCACATGCCCGACAACCTGACCGGCAAGATTGTCGTCACCAATACCACCACGGCCAAAAACGTGGAGGAACTGCGCCAGCGCAACCTGCACATCCTGGTCACCACCACGCCGCGGCTCGAAGGCCGCAGCTTCGGCACCAACGTCATGGAGGCCACCCTGCTCTCGTTGATGGACAAGCCCCAGGCCGAAGCCACCCCGGCCGATTTCCTCGACCTGATCGAACGCATCCCGCTCGAACCCAATATCGAAGCGCTAAACTGACTCAAAACCTCCCCTGAATTTCCCCGTACATAAAGGCGAATCAAAAAAGGAGAACAAATGGGTATCGCAAGTTTCGTCATCGGTATTTTGTCCAGCAGCGGCGTCTGTCTTTCGCTCATCCCGCTGCTCAACGTGGTCAACTGCGTCTCGCTGCCCTTCGCCCTGATCGGCTTCGTGCTCGGGCTGGTTGACCTGCTGCGTCCGAACCCGCAGAACCAGAGCCGGGCCATGGCTGCCATCGGGTTGACCCTCAACCTGCTGGCCCTGATCGTCGGCGGCATCCGCTTCCTCATCAGCCTGTTCACCACTGGCGGGATCGTCTAGATTTCGTAGTAATGGCTTTAGCCATTTGCTGAACGGCTGAAGCCGTTACTACAATCCCTATCATAAGAGCGCTTTTTCGGCGCTCTTGTGTTTTAATCGGACCATGCCCGACTTCTCCAACTTCCTCGAAATCCAGACCAAAACCGCCTGGGGACGCACCCTGGCCGAATTCGCAGCGTTCTGCGACTCTTCGACAAGCTCAAGGCCTGCATCCGTTATTTTAGACGTGGGCACCGGCCCCGGACTGCTCCCGTCAATCTTCGCCGCGTCGGGACACCGCGCCTTCGGCGTTGACCTCGACCTGTCGCTCCTCGCTTCCCGCCTCTCCCGTAACCTGGTCCAGGCCGATGCCGGGAAACTCCCCTTTAAACCTTCCACTTTCGAACTTGTAACCGCTGTCAACCTGCTTTTCCTGCTCGATAACCCCGTCGAAACCTTGCGCCATTGGCGGACGCTGCTCCAACCCGGCGGAGGGGTCTGCCTGCTCAACCCGTCTGAGCGGATCAGCACCGGGGCCGTCACCCGTCTCGCCGACGAGCGCGGCCTGGACGGCGCGGCCCGCCAGTCCCTGCTGGGTTGGGCGCACAACGCCGAGACCCACGCCCGCTGGACGGAGGCGGAAACGGAGTCGCTTTTCGCTGCGGCCGGGTTCCGTTTAACGGAATCCTGCCTGAAAGTCGGCCCCGGTTTCGCCCGCCTCAGCCGCGGCGTGATCCTGGCTGGTAAGCCCAACCGTTATCGGGAATGAGCGCATCTTCTAAAAAACTGAAAAGATATGAATGAGCGTTATAATGGCGATGTAGTCAGGAGCAAAGCAAAACCATGTTCAGCCATATTGTCTATAACCCCGAAATCCTTAATGGCAAACCTCACATCAATGGTACGCGTTTGAGCGTTGAATTCATTCTCGAATTGTTTGCCAGCGGCGCGACCAAGGATGAAGTGCTCAAAGCCTACCCGCAATTGACCGTCGAAGCGGTGGAAGAAGCCTTGAAATATGCGGCGCAATCTGTAAAAAATGAAGTTTTATTGGACGTAAAGGTTTCTGCGTGAAGGCTTTGGATTTTTCTCTGCTGGCAGACGAGAATATCCACCCTGATGTGATTATCTTCTTGCGGAAGGCTGGTCTGGATATCGACTCCGTAGCTGAACAAGGAAAATGGGGACTCCCCGATTCGCAGGTTTTACAACAAGCCACGCAAGCGGGGAGAGTGGTTTTGACTCACGACAGTGACTTTGGCGGGATGGCTATCTTTGGCGCAGAATTTATCGGGATTATTTATCTGCGTCCAGGGCACATACAAGCGCAATTTACCGTGAAAACTTTAGAGGCAATTCGCGACAATGCCCCCGAAGTAACTTCACCTTTTATCCTCGTCGCCGAGCGGACGGGCGACACAGTAAAAATCAGAGTCCGACAATTTTAATTTGTTGCAAGTCACAACGGGACTATGACCATAGCGAAGAGCGCATCGAAGGTTGCCCTTTGCTCTACCCATGTCATCCTCTTGTAGGGTTGTTTATCGCCGTCGCAAAAACCCCCTTGACATCCCCTCCTTTTTGCGGATAATAGACCCCAACAAACAAACCTGAAAGAATAAAGGCCATGACAGAGGAAAGTATGTCGGCGGATGTCGCCAGAGACGTGCAGGGCACAGGCTGGAACCCGCACCCGTCAGAAACCGATTGAAGTTCCCTCTCGAGCCGCTCTGGGGAACGTACCGCAAAATTTATTTTGCGTGACCTGTAGCTTGAGCCGCAATCCCAGCGTTACCAGGGAAGCCGTTTCGTCGAATAGTCGCCTGGTCGGGGGGGCTAACGGACTATGAGACCAGCCGGCTATGAGACTAAAGTTGGGTGGTACCGCGAGAACTCCCTCTCGTCCCAATGCGGATGGGAGGTTTTTTATTTTTTCGATAATCGTTACTCGACCTTCGGTTTTCGAATATCGAATTTCGAGTATCGCCTTACGGAGGTAGGTATGCTGGATAAATTGCGAGAAATCGAAAAATCTGCCGTGGATGCGCTCCAGGCGGTCACTGACCAGGCCGCGCTGGAGGCCTGGCGGGTGAAATTTTTAGGCCGCAGTTCGGCGCTGATGGGCGTCTTTTCCGGCCTGGGACAGCTCTCGAAAGAGGAGCGTCCGGCGGTCGGGCAGGCTGCCAACCGGGTCAAAGTGGCGCTGGAGGCGGCCCTGGCCGAGCGCGGCGAGGCCGTCAAGGCCGCGTCGCTGGCAAAATCGCTGGAAGAAGAGCAGCTCGACGTGACCCTGCCGGGCCGCCGTTCCCGCATCGGGCGGCTGCACCCGGCCACGCAGCAGTTACGGCGGGTGCTGGACATTTTCGCCGAGATGGGGTTCCAGGTCTATACCTCCCGCGAGGTGGAGACCGACGAGATTAACTTCCAGGCGCTCAACTTCCCGCCGCATCACCCGGCGCGTGAATTGCAGGATACGCTCTACGTCGAGGCCGGTGAAAGGGGGGATAACCCGCTTTTGCTGCGGACCCACACCTCGCCGGGACAGATCCGGGCGATGCGCGAGGCCAGCTCGAAGAGTCCCGATAGCCCGCCGCCGATCCGCATCGTGCTGCCGGGGATGTGCTTCCGCAGTGAGCAGATCACGGCCCGCTCGGAAGTCCAGTTCAACCAGGTCGAGGGACTGGCCGTCGGTGAGGGGATCACCTTCTCGGACCTGAAAGGTACGTTGTCGGATTTCGCCCGGCGCATGTTCGGCCTGGAGGTGCGGACCCGTTTCCGGGCTTCCTACTTCCCGTTCACGGAACCCAGCGCCGAAATGGACGTGGAGTGCTTCGTCTGCGGCGGGAAGGGCTGCCCGGTCTGCAAGGGTTCCGGCTGGCTGGAGATCCTGGGCTGCGGGATGGTGCATCCGGTGGTGCTGCAGAACGGCGGCTACGACCCGCGCCGTTACACCGGCTACGCCTTCGGCATGGGACCCGAACGCCAGTTGATGCTGCGCAACAAGATCAACGACATCCGTTATTTCTGGGGAAATGACGTGAGGTTCTTGGAGCAGTTTTAGTGAAGAGATTAGAGATAAGAGAATAGAGAGCAGTATGAGCGTGAAAGGATTGGGCCGATTGCAGGTGTGGGTACGGGCAAAGGATTTTGCTCTCAAGGTGTACAAGCGTGTCCTGCCATTGCTGCCGCCGGAAGAAAAATGGAATTTGGGCCAGCAGCTTCGGCGCTCGTCACTGAGTGTCTCAGCTAACATCGCCGAAGGCTACGGGCGTTTCTACTACCAGGACAACGTGCGTTTCTGCTATAACGCCCGAGGCTCACTGGAAGAGACTCTCAGCCATCTGGTTTTCGCTTTCGAAGCCGGTTTCATCCCCAAAACTCTCTACAAAGAGTTGGAACCCGAAGGCGAAGAAATTGACAAGATGCTGAACGGTTATATTGGATACCTCAAGAAAAGCAAGCAGGGAGCCAATGAACCCGGCTCAAATCATGCCGTTCGCGAAGATCCTGAACTTTACAATGTCGGTCTGCCAGAAGACGATGCAGATAGCGGAACCACTGCTCTCTGATCATCTAATCTCTACTCTCTGAACAGGAGTTTTCTATGAAATTACCATTATCCTGGTTAAATGACTTCGTCAACCTCGACGGCCTCTCCGTCGAAGACATTGCCCGCAAATTGACCCTCTCCGGCCTCGAAGTGGATGAGATCCGCTACGCGGGGCTGCCCATGCCCGGCGACACGGCCCAGGGGATGCACTCCAGCGGGCGGCGCGAGTTCAAGACCAGCGGCATTGCCTGGGACAAAGACAAACTGGTCGTGGCCGAGATCCGCGAGGTGATGCCGCATCCCAACGCGGACCGGCTGGTGCTGTGCGACCTGTTCGACGGCGAAACCTCCCAGGTGGTCCTGACCGGCGCGCCGAACCTGTTCGAGTACAAAGGCATCGGCAAACTGCCCAAACCGATCAAGGTGGCTTACGCCAAGGAAGGCGCCACTCTCTACGACGGTCACGCCGAAGGACAGGTGCTGATGACCCTCAAGCGCACCAAGATCCGCGGGGTCGACTCGTACTCGATGGTCTGCTCGGAAAAGGAACTGGGCATCTCCGACGAGCACGAGGGCATCATCATGCTGGACGACGACGCGCCGGTCGGCATGGCCCTGGCCGATTACATGGGCGACGCCGTGTTGAGCATTGACATCCTGCCGAACATGGCCCGCTGCGCCAGCGTGTTGGGTATCGCCCGCGAGCTGGCGGCGCTGACGGACCGGCCGCTGAATCAGACCGTGGACCTCGGACCGAAGGCCGTCCACCGTCCATCGCCCACTGTCGGGGAATTCGCGTCCATCAAGATCGCCGATCCGACCCTCAATCCCCGCTTCGTGCTGGGGCTGATCCGGGGCGTCCAATCCAGACCCAGCCCCTACCACGTCCAGCGCCGCCTGCGGCTGGCCGGGATGCGCCCGATCAACGCCCTGGTGGACGCCACCAACTACGCCATGCTCGAACTGGGCGAGCCGTTGCACGCCTTCGACTATGATGTGCTGGTGGAGCGGGCCGGGGGCAAGCCGGTGGTCATCTCGACCCGCGCCGCCCGCGACGGCGAAAAGCTGACCACCCTCGACGATGTGGAGCGTACCCTCAACCCGCTCAACGTGCTGGTCTGCGACGAGGCCGGGTCGCTCTCGATTGCGGGCGTGATGGGTGGGCAGGAATCCGAGATTACCGAAAAGACCCGCAACGTGCTGCTCGAAGGCGCGGCCTGGAACTTCATCAACATCCGCCGCACATCCTTCGGACACAACCTGCACAGCGAGGCCTCCTTCCGCTTCTCGCGGGGCGTGCATCCGGCCCTGGCCCGGCCCGGCGTGGAACGCGGCCTGGCCTACATGGCCGCCTGGGCGGGCGGGGAGATCGCCCCCGGCCTGGTGGACGAATATCCGCTCCCGCCGCACGACCCCGTGGTGGAAGTCGCGCCGGGGGATGTGAAGCGGCTGCTGGGCATCGAATTGACCGCCCAGGAAATCGCCGATTTGCTGGAGCGCGTAGAGTTCAAGTGCGAAATTCGAGAGACGATACTCGATAATCGAAATTCGAATACCGAATTGCCGAACACCGAATATCGAATATCGGTAACTACTCCGCCCCACCGCATGGACATCGGCGAGGGCGTGGTCGGCCTGGCCGACGTGCTCGAAGAAGTGGCCCGCCTGTACGGCTACGAAAACATCCCCGAAACCCGCATGGCCGACGAACTCCCGCCGCAGGCCGGCAACCCGCTCAATGAGTGGGAAGAAAGCCTGCGCGACAAACTGGCCGCCCTCGGCCTGCAGGAGATCGTCAGTTACCGGCTGACATCCGTCGAAAACGAAGCCCGCCTGTATGGGCAGGTCTCAGACCAGCCCCAATCTTACGTCAAGGTCGCCAACCCCATCGCCCCCGAAAAGAGCGTCCTGCGCCGCAGCCTGCTGGCCTCGGTGCTCGACAACCTGGAGCGCAACCTCCGCCTGCGTGACGGGCTGGCGCTGTTCGAGATCGGCCCGGTCTTCGAGCCGGTGCAGAATGATTTGCCGGACGAACGCCGTAAATTAGCCATTGCGATGACCGGCCTGCGGGACGAAATTTCCTGGGATGTGAAATCCAGCCCGACGATGGACTTCTACGACCTGAAAGGGTGGATCGAACTCCTCCTGGCCGGCCTCCGTTTAACCGACGTTACCTATGCCCCGGCCGATTTCATCTCTCATCTCCACTCTCATCTCCACCCCGGCAAGGCCGCCGAAATCCGGGTGGGCGGGCAGACGGTCGGCGTGTTCGGCGAGCTGCACCCGCTGGTCAAGGACAGATACGACTTCGAAGACGCCCCCGTGCTGGCCGCCGAATTCGACCTGGAGAGCCTGCGCCAGGCCGCCGCGTCCGGCTACGAACTGGCCGCCGTCCCCGAGGTCCCGCCCGTGCTGGAAGACATCGCCCTCATCCTGGACGACGCCATCCCGGCGTCGAAAGTCGAAGCGCTCATCCGCCAGACCGGCGGCAGGGTGCTGACCGGGGTCAAACTGTTCGACGTGTATCGCGGCGAACAGGTCGGCGCGGGCAAGAAGTCCCTGGCCTACAGCCTGACCTACCAGGCCGAAAAGACGCTCACCGATAAGGAGGCCGCCGACATCCGCAACAAGATCGTCAAGCGGCTGGAGCGCGAACTGGGCGCGAAACTGCGCAGTTAATTGCCCACTGTCACCCTGCCTGCACCTGTGCCGCACCACAGGTGCAGGCAGAATGACAGCCAGCCGACCTAATATCCGCCCTGTAAATTTTCCGTAAGAGTTTCCACCAGCGGGGATTTTTCATCTTGACAATCTTCTCATTTTGCATATAGTTAAGCCCGCTTAACTAAAAAGAAGACTTAACTATGACCGACTCAGCCCAATTCTCCCAGACCGTGCGCGCCTGGATTGATACTTTCGTCCATCGCTCGATGCGCGATTCGGCCCGCTTCATCAAGTCCAGCGGGTTTTCCATGCCGCAATTCTTCCTGTTGATGCAGGTGTATCACCGGGAACATTGCGGCATCTCTGACTTGAGCGAAAACCTGGAAATTACCAACGCGGCGACCAGCCAACTGGTGGACAAACTCGTCCAGGCCGGGTTGTTGGTGCGGGAGGAAGATCCCAGCGACCGGCGCGCCAAACTGGTGGCGCTCTCTCCAAAAGGCAGGGAATTTATCGAGCAGGGCATCAACGAGCGTTACCGCTGGGCCGACGAAATCGCCGGCAAATTATCGGTGGAAGAACAGGCGCAAATCACGGATGCGTTCAACGTGTTGGTACGCGCTGCGGAGGAGCTTGAAGCAGCCCTTGTTTAACGGTTGGTTCGAATAAGTCCAAAACCATTCATAAACCCTTCATACTCAATTCACAACCAAACCCTATACTCATTGCGTAACGCGGAATTTATTCCGCTGCCGCGATGTATTTTCAAGGCTAAAACGCATCTTTTCAACAAATCGGGGTGTGGGGTGTTGCGGACAGGCGCGGCCTGTTTGCAACACCCCACTTTCCCCTTCTTTTGGGAAGATACAGTAAAACTTTAGAAGGAGAAAATCTGCCATGACTCGATTGGCAAAATACCTGAAACCCTATACCGCCATGCTCCTGACCGCCATCGTCCTGTTGTTTGCCCAGGCAAACTTCGACTTGGCGCTGCCAGACTACCTGTCCCGGATCGTGAATAACGGTATCCAGCAGGGCGGCGTGGAAAACGCCGTCCCGGTCGCCATCCGCCAGAGTCAGATGGACCGGCTGGTCATCTTCATGAGCGCCGAAGACAAAGCCGGCGTCCTGGCAGCTTACACGCTGGTTGACAGGGACTCGCCCGATTACAACGCCTACGTCGTGGACTACCCGGCGCTTGCGAACGAGCCGGTCTACGTCCTGAAGGAGATTGACCGGGCCGAAACCGACCGCCTGGATTCGATCATGGCCAAGCCACTCCTGACCGTTTCGACCATCGAGCAGGTAATGGCCGACCCGGCCAAGGCATCCCAGATGGGCGGCGGGTTAGGCTTCGACCTGTCCAAACTCCCGCCCGGCGTGGATATTTTCGCCCTCCTCGGCCAACTTCCGCCTGCGCAATTGGCGCAAATGACCGACGCCGTTGACCAACAGTTTGCCGCCCTCGGCGAGAGCATGGTGGCCCAGGCCGCGATTGCTTCGGTCAAGGCGGAATACGCGGCCCTGGGCATGGATACCGCCAATCTCCAGAGCGACTACATCCTGCGCATGGGCGGCTGGATGCTGCTCCTGACCCTGCTTTCGGGGGTCTGCACGATCTCCGTCGGCTATTTGTCCTCTAAAATTGCGGCAGGCTCGGCGCGTGACATCCGCCGGGACGTGTTCAGGAACGTCGAGAGCTTCTCCAGCACCGAGTTCGACAAATTCTCCACCGCCTCCCTGATCACCCGCTCCACCAACGACATCACCCAGGTCCAGATGGTGGTCGTCATGATGGTGCGCATGGTCTTCTACGCGCCCATCCTGGGGATCGGAGGCGTCATCCGTGTGCTCGGAAAAGATACATCCATGACCTGGCTGATCGCTGTGGCTGTCTTGATGTTGATCAGCCTGATCGTGATCGTCTTCGCCATCGCCATGCCCAAGTTCAAGAGCATCCAGAAACTGGTGGACCGGCTCAACCTCGTCTCCCGCGAGAACCTGTCGGGCATGATGGTCATTCGGGCCTTCAACATGCAGCCTTTCGAGGAGCAGCGCTTCGACAAGGCCAACCTCGACCTGACCGCCATCAGCCTGTTCATCAACCGGGTCATGGTCGTGATGATGCCGCTGATGATGTTGATCATGAACGGCCTGTCGCTGGCGATCATCTGGATCGGCGCTCATCAGGTGGCGGAGGCCAACATGCAAGTCGGCGACATGATGGCCTTCCTGCAATACGCCATGCAGATCGTGATGTCTTTCCTGATGCTTTCGATGATGTTCATCATCCTGCCCCGCGCCTCCGTCTCCGCCGACCGCATCGCCGAAGTGCTGGAGACCAAAACCTCCATCCTGGACCCGGAAAAACCGAAACCCCTGACGAAATCCTTCAAGGGGAATATCGAATTCCGCAACGTTTCCTTCCGCTACCCCGGCGCGGACGAGGACGTGCTCCACGACATCAGCTTCACCGCCCGTCCCGGCGAGACCACCGCCTTCATCGGTCCCACCGGCTCCGGCAAATCCACGGTCGTCAACCTGTTCCCGCGCTTCTACGATGTCACCGAAGGCGCCATCCTGCTCGACGGCGTGGATATCCGCGAGATCACCCAGCACGACCTGCGCGAGAAGATCGGCTACGTCCCGCAGCGCGGCGTCCTGTTCTCCGGCACCATCGAGAGCAACCTGCGCTACGCCGATGAAAACGCTACCGGCGATATGCTTGATTCCGCCATAGACATCGCCCAGGTAACCGAATTCGTCAACTCGAAATCCGAAGGGATGGAGGCCGAGATTTCCCAGAGCGGCGCCAACGTTTCCGGCGGGCAGAAACAGCGGCTCTCGATTGCCCGCGCCCTGGTCAAGAAACCGCCGGTCTTCATCTTCGACGACAGCTTCTCGGCCCTCGATTTCAAGACCGAGGCCGCCCTGCGCAAGGCCCTCAAGGACAAGACCGGCGGCAGCACCATCCTGGTCGTGACCCAGCGCGTCTCCACCATCATGCACGCCGAGCAGATCATCGTCCTTGAAGAAGGCAAAATTGTTGGCAAAGGAACGCACGAGGAATTAATGGAGAACTGTGAAACCTACAAAGAAATTGCGCTATCGCAACTGAACATGGAGGCGCTGTCATGATGCACCGGCCCGCTTCCGATCGCTCCCGCAGCGGCCCGATGATGGGACGCGGCCCCGGTCCCGGCGGCCACATGGCTGCCATGATGAAAGGCGACAAGGCCCGCGACTTCAAAGGGACCATGTCCAAACTCATCGGCTACCTGGGCAAATACAAGGCCGCCGTCCTGGTCGTTTTCGTCTTTGCCATTGGCTCGACGGCGGCCAATATCGCCGGGCCGAAGATATTGGGACAGGCCACCACCAAACTCTTCGATGGCGTGATGGCCCAACTGAATGGGACCGGTTCGATTGATTTCACCGCCATTGGCCGGATCGTCCTCCTGACCCTCGGCCTGTATCTCGTTTCGTCGCTTTTTGCCTACATCCAGGGCTGGATCATGGCCGATGTCTCGACCAACATCGCCTACCGTTTCCGCCGCGACATCTCCGAAAAGATCAATCGGATGCCGCTCAAGTATTTCGACACTACCACTCACGGCGAAGTGCTCTCCCGCATCACCAACGACGTGGACACGGTCAACCAGACCCTCAGCCAGAGCCTGACCCAGATCATCACCTCGGTTGTGACGGTGGTCGGCGTGCTGGTGATGATGCTCTCCATCAGCTGGGCCATGACCCTGGCCGCCCTGATCGTCATCCCGCTCTCGATGGTGGTGGTCGGTGTGATCATCGGCCAGTCGCAGAAATATTTCAAGCAGCAGCAAGACTACCTCGGTCACGTCAACGGCCACGTGGAAGAAATGTACGGCGGCCACGTTGTGATGAAAGCCTTCAACGGCGAAGAGAAGAGCATCAAGAAATTCGACCAGTACAACAACGTGCTTTACGATGTCGCCTGGAAATCCCAGTTCCTGTCCAGCCTGATGATGCCGATCATGATGTTCATCGGCAACCTGGGCTACGTTGCCGTGACCATCCTCGGCGGCTGGCTCGCCATCCGCAACGCCATTACCGTCGGCGATATCCAGGCTTTCATCCAATACGTCCGCTCGTTCACCCAGCCTATCACCCAGTTGGCGAATATCTCCAACATCCTGCAGCAGACCGCCGCGGCGGCCGAACGCGTCTTCGAGTTCCTCGACGAACCGGAAGAAATCCTCGAAACCGACCAGCCGGCCCGGTTGGAGAAAGTCACGGGCCGCGTGGAGTTCCGCAACGTCCACTTTGGCTACGATCCCGAAAAACCCGTCATCAACGATTTCTCCGCTGTCGCCAAACCTGGACAAAAAGTCGCCATCGTTGGTCCCACCGGGGCGGGCAAGACCACCATTGTCAAACTGCTGATGCGCTTCTATGACCTCAACAGCGGCTCAATCCTGGTGGACGGCTACGAGATCCGGGACTTCACTCGCCGCGACCTGCGCCAGATGTTCGGCATGGTCTTACAAGACACCTGGCTCTACAACGCCTCCATCTTGGAAAACATCCGCTATGGACGCCCCGGCGCCACCGACGAGGAGGTCATCGCCGCCGCCAAAGCCGCCCATGTGGACCATTTCATCCACACCCTGCCGGAGGGTTACAACATGGTGCTCAACGAGGAGACCACCAACATCTCCCAGGGGCAGAAGCAGTTGCTGACCATTGCCCGGGCTGTGCTGGCCGACCCCGGCATCCTGATCCTCGACGAGGCCACCAGCTCGGTTGACACCCGCACCGAGATCCTGATCCAGCAGGCGATGGACAGCCTGATGGTCGGGCGCACCAGCTTCGTCATCGCCCACCGCCTGTCCACCATCCGCAACGCCGACCTGATCCTGGTCATGAACGAAGGCGACATCGTCGAGCAGGGCGCCCACGACGAACTGCTGGCCCGCGGCGGCTTCTATGCCGAATTGTTCAACAGTCAGTTCGAGCGCGTGCCGGTAGCGGCCGGGTAAGAAAGCAAAACACAAAATCAAAAGCGAGTGACAGATGAAAACCTGTCACTCGCTTTTGGTTTAATACAAAACCGATGCTAAAAAATTTGTGAAAGATATTCTTCCGCCATCTGGATGAATTCCTTTGCCCATTCGATCATTTCTTTTACTTGATCCTCGCTTATGGCATCTCGAACGCTGTAATCTCCAATATTCCGGCGATCTTGAGCATTGATCAAATAGCGGTGGAACTTGGCGTCAACCAGACCCGACTTGGCAAATTCTTTCCCAAAGTTGGCAATCACAGCGGAATGATTAGAGAACGATAACCCCTTTTGCAACAACAACGCTTCAGCCACATAAAACATAGCATAGTATGCGCGTGAAGCGGCGAAATCCGCATCTCTATCCATAAGGAGTTTTTTTGCAGCTTTTTGGCTGCGTCGCGATTTTTCCAATAAGGCTTCTACTTCTGGATTCATACCGCAATGCCTTCACGACGCACATTCATCAGGAAAGGCGACTGTTTCTGCTCATACTCTGCGCGTGAAACGAAAGCCCTGGAAATGACCAAATCCTTTTCCAGAGAAAGCGATGCAACCAGTTCACTGGAAAGATCAAGCATTTCACCATAATCGAAATCGTATTTGAGAACAACCAGGATGTCAATATCAGAATCTGGTGCCGCATCACCGCGCGCCTGGGAACCATAAAGGATTATACGGTCGAGATTCTCCCCGTAAATGCGGATAAGGCCCCGCTTGAGTTCAGCCAGTAATTTTCGTAAATGGGTTGACATTTCGACTCCTGCCTTAATCTTACCGTTTTTTAACCCGCCGCGCAACAAAGAATTGTGACTTGGGTGTGTAACAAATTTTCGGAAACTTCCTACTCTAAAGCCCAATGAGATCATGCTGAGCGGAGCGAAGCATCTCTGCGACCGTCCAGGAGACCCTTCAGTCGCTGAAAAGCGCTCCTTCAGGGTGACAAAGCCCGGATAGTGTTGGTCATCCAGTGTTCAACCCTTACATGCTTAATACACTTTTCGGGCCTTTTGGGCAATTTCTCCGAAAATTTATACCGCACCCTTGTGACTTTCTTCTATCCCAGGCATCCCATAGATGTGGTTAAATTGCGTCCAGGAGAGTCACATGCAAAAATCTTATCCCGAATTCCTGCAAAAATATCCCGGCTACGAATCCACCCGCGCCATTGACGAATTGCGCGCCGGCGAATACGCCCGCCTCGACAAGCTCGGCCACGTCTACCTCGATTACACCGGCGGCGGGCTGTACGCCGATTCGCAAATCCGTGCCCACCACGAAATGCTGACCGGGAACATCTTCGGCAACCCCCACTCCACCAACCCGACCTCGATGGCCGCCACCGAACTGGTCGAAAGCGCACGCGAGTACGTGCTGGAGTTCTTCGACGCCGACCCCGCCGAGTACGTCGCCATCTTCACCGCCAATGCCAGCGGCGCGCTCAAGCTGGTCGGCGAATCCTACCCCTTCAACCCTGGCGACCGCTACCTGCTGACCTTCGACAACCACAACTCGGTCAACGGCATCCGCGAGTTTGCCCACGCCAAGGGCGCCGAAGTCACCTACCTGCCGGTGGCCCTGCCCGACATGCGCGTAGAAGAATCCATGCTCGACGAGGCCCTCGCCAAATCCCGGCCCGGCGGGAACAACCTGTTCGCCTTCCCGGCCCAGTCCAACTTTTCGTCGGTCAAGCACCCGCTGGCGTGGATCGAAAAGGCCCATACAGCCGGATGGGATGTTTTGCTGGACGCGGCCGCCTTCGCCCCGACCAGCCGCCTCGACCTCTCCCGCTTCAAACCGGACTTTATCCCGCTCTCGTTTTACAAGATTTTCGGCTACCCGACGGGTTTGGGCGCGCTGCTCGCCCGCCGCGAAGCCTTGTCAAAACTGCGCCGCCCCTGGTTCGCGGGCGGGACGATCACCGTCGCCTCGGTCCAGGGCGACAAATACTACCTGGCCGATGCCCCGGCCGCCTTCGAAGACGGCACCCTCGATTACCTCGACATCCCTGCCATCGAGATCGGATTGCGGCATATCGCCTCCATCGGCTACGAAACCATCCACGAGCGCGTCCGCTGTCTCACCGGCTGGCTGCTCGACAACTTATCGCAGATGAAGCACTCCACCGGCGAGGCGCTGGTCCGCATCTATGGGCCGACCAACACCGAGTCCCGGGGTGGGGCGGTGGCGGCTAACTTCTTCAACAAGGACGGTTTCCCCGTAGACCACCGCGACATCGAACGCCTCGCCAACCAGGTCAACATCTCGCTGCGGACGGGCTGTTTCTGCAACCCCGGCGCGGGCGAGATCGCCCTGGGCATTTCCAGCATGGAACTGGCCGCCTGCTTCTCGATGCCCGGCAAGGAGCAGCGCCTGAGCCTGGACGACTTCCGCCTGTGCATTGATGGCAAGTCCAGCGGCGCGGTGCGGATATCGGTGGGGCTGGTCACGAATTTCGAGGATGTACAAAAGTTCTTGGATTTTTGTGAAGGGTTGTTGTCGTAGTGAATGGCACAATCCGCAATAACATCAAACCCGGTCAGCTTGTCCGCATTGTTCTCAAACAGGATCAACTCACCGGCAAATTGACCGAGGGCATCGTCCGCGAGATCCTGACCAAATCGGCCACCCACCCGCACGGGATCAAAGTCCGCTTGACGAGCGGAGCTGTAGGTCGGGTGAAAGAAATTGTCGCTACATCGTCTGCTGGGCCGGAGGATTGATTGATTTCGCCGCGCAGGTTTTATGGTAAAATCCTTGCGCTCGGAGGGATGGCCGAGCGGCCTAAGGCGCCTGTCTTGAAAACAGGTATGGAGCAATCCATCGTGGGTTCGAATCCCACTCCCTCCGCTGACCATCCTTAATAGCAAAAGAGCACCTGGGGAGGTGCCAGAGAGGCCGATTGGGCTCGCCTGCTAAGTGAGTGCTGGGATTAAACTCAGCCGTGGGTTCGAATCCCACCCTCCCCGCCAGAAAGGGAACGCGTCCGTGATGGGCGCGTTTTTGGTTTCAGGATGCGTAAAAGAATAAGTTCCCTCACTCCGATTAAACGGTGTCATTGCGAGGGCGCTCTTTGCCCGAAGCAATCTCCAAAAGGCAGAAGCACCCATTAACTGGGCTTTCCCAGGCTGGAGGAGATTGCTTCCCTTCGACTTGCTCAGGGCAGGCGTCGGGAAGAGCACCCTCCTCGCAATGACAGCGCGGGAAATTATTTATTTGACCTCTTGCAAAAGTCCGATCTTTACCACAGAGTCACGGAGTCCCAGAGTTTTTCCTTTTTTTCTCCGAGTCTCCGTGTCTCAGTGGCTTAAAAGGTTTGCATCACGTTTGCCCTATAACTAATGCAAGACATCTATTTACGATCCCTTAGTTTACGGCGCTTCCCAGACCAAAACTGTCCCATCCTCAGAGTTGGAGGCCAGCAGGCGGCTGTCGGGGGACCAGCCCAGGCCGATGATGCTGCCGTTGTGTCCGGCCAGGTTGGCTGCGGGCTGCAAGGCGAGCATGTCCCACAGGACGATGCGCCCGCTGTACATCCCGGCGGCGAGCCAGCGCCCGTCGGCGGACCAGGCCAGGGCCATGATTCGTTCGCTGCCCATCCCGGCGGTCAGGATCTGGGTGCGCTCACCAGTCTGGGTATCCCAAAGGATCAGGATGCCGCCGTCCAGGCCGTTGGCGGGATCGAGGGTCGAGCCGCCCCCGGCCAGGAGTTTCCCGTCGGGTGAAAAGGCCAGCCCGCCAAGATACAGGTTTAGGTCTTCGGTGGGGAATTCCAGTATCTGCTGGCCGGTGTTTGCGTCCCACAGGATGAGCGGGGAAAATCCGAGGGAGTGGCCTGACGCCAAAACCTTGCCGTCCGGCGACCAGGCGACTTGATCCCGTCCATTGTCAGGATCATCCTGGAGGGCAACGAGCTGCTGATCGGATTGGGCGTCGTAAACCGCGTTGGGTGAGGCGTAGCGGGCGGCGTCGGGGGAGGGGGCGTAGCCGTAAGCCAGCGCCCAGGCCGCTTGACCGGTATCCGGCTCCTGGTCCAGGAGCGATCCGCTGCGCGCCTCCCAATGCAGGATGTGAGCGCCGTCCACAGTGAGCAGCCGGTCGCCGTCCCACTTGACGGTCGCCGAATAACTATTGACCCTGCCGAAGCCGGGGAGCGCGAAGACGGTTTTGCCGGTCTCCACGTTTACGGCGTTCAGGCTGCCGTCTTCGGCGACCAGACCCACCAGGGTTTGGCCGTCCGGCATCCAGCCCAGGCCGCCGAGGGGGGAGAAGCCGGGATACGTGTGAAGTTGTTCGCCGGTTTCCACATCCCAAACCACGATTTCCAACCCGTTCCCGGCAGCCAGTTGAAGGCCGTCTGGGGACCAGGCAAAATTACTCAGCGCCACATCTTTCCGGTTGGCTTCAAATGCCGTGACCATCTCTCCCGTACTGCCGTCCATAATGGCGACGCTCAGGCCGTTGCTGAGGGCAAACAGGTCTTTTGTGGGGGATGGGACAAGGTTTCGGTCGAAGCCGAATTCCGGCGGGTGGGGCGCGTACCCCGCCAGGGATTGGCCGGTGCGCGCATCGTAAGCCAGCACGTAGCCGTTGCCGCCGCTGACGTAGACCTTGCTCCCGTCGCCCGACCAAACGGCCCGGACGACGCCTGGAACAACGTTGTTGCACTGTGCTTCCTGGATGGTCGCCAGAGCCGCGCCGGTGGTGGCATCCCATACCTTGACTTCTTCGCAGCCCGCGCCGGTGAGCAGTTTCGTCCCGTCCGGCGACCAATCGGGCTGGCCGCTCTCGCCGGTCGGGACGTGGTAGAGTTCCTCGCCGCTGGCGGCTTCAACGATCAGCACGCCGCCCCTGTATGCACCGACCGCCAGTTTTTCGCCGTCGGGTGTGAAGGCCAGCGTGCGCCAGCCACGGGTCAGCGGCATGGACCAGAGTTCCTTTTGGGTCGCGGTCTCGTAGACGTACAGCCTCAGCGGGGTGTTGACCGCCAGCCAGCGCCCGTCCTTCGAAAGCGCAATGGACTCGGCCGCGCCTTTGCCCAAACGGGCGAGCGGATTCCGGGACTTTAGCGTGACCGAGGCGGGGGTCGGGACCGGGAGGCTGGGCCGCGTGACCTCGGGCGGATTCTCCGCCCCAACCTGGACCAGGAAGCCGTAGGACGCGTCGCCCGCGCCCTGCCAGACGCATTGGACATGGATGATGTACAGGCCGTTTCCCCCGAATTCGTCTTTATCGAACGCGTAGGTGAACGGATTGTTTGCCGGAAGGCTCCCGCTCCAGCCTTCAGCGGGCTGCCACCAACGCCGGGACTCGTCCGGGCCGGCGAGTTCGCTGTCCGCTGGCTGGACGGATAAGATAACGGAATCAGGCATCCTGTCCGAGGCGAGGCGGAATTCGGCTTGGGCGGGAAAATCTGTCAGGACAAGCGGCTCTTTGGAGGTGGGAATCCCGCCCGTATCCACACAATCCACGCGGCCGGCGGCATTTTGCGGGTCGGCGTTCCAGCAGTAGGAGCCAGTCCCGCCGTTTTGGGTGAGGCCGTTGACGGCGAGGGTCATGCCCGGCGGTTTGGCGAGGCTGACGGCAGTCGCCGTAGCCGCGAGCGTCGGCGCGGGCTGGGAGACCGGCGTGATTGGGGCGCAAGCAGCCAGGGCGAGCATAAAAGCGAATAAACCAACTTGAAGCGTCTTTTTGGAAAAGCGGGGCATAAACTCCTCCCAAAATCAGTGATTGTTCAAACTGCAAAATGGACTTTCGGCTGAACAGATTGGCGACGCCCCATTATACATCCGCATATCGCCGCCTGGGGCAGCCCTGTTTTACCCCGCCATCAGCGTGTCCACCGCCTCGGTCAGTTCCCGCAAGTTGCTGACCTTTAGCACGTTGTTGCAGAGCGGGGCGCACCAAGAATGTCACTCTCACTGCGTCTTGGCGCCGTCTGCTTTCGCGAATCGATCAAAATGCGTAAACAGGCACAACGACCTTGCGATCTGCTTGTTTGCGCCCGCGCACGCTTTCCTCAATCGTCTTCAGGACATTGGCAGCAAAGTAACGCGTCCCGCATTCGGCGCATACACCGGCAGGAACATTCTCGATAAGAACGTATTCGCCTTTCACTTTGCGATGCAGGGTCACGCGTTTTTCAATGATCTGACCCCCGCAGTACTCGCAGGTTTCGCCTTGCCAAAAACTTGTTGTTTCCATGTTATTTGGGTTCATCTTGATAAACCGTAATCACACAAACTTTGCCGCCTTGTGTAGGGCGACAAACAATTCCAATTTTGCGACCGTCAAGGGATGTTCCGATAATCTCAAGTTTGCCTTCTTTGGGCCACGTCTTTCTTACCTTGCCTGTGAGTACTCCATTTTCGACATCGTAGATGTCCAATCCGTCTTCCAAAGCTTCGTTGTCGGCGTGTTCAGTCAAATAGTAGAGTCCGTTTCGAACCAGAGCCTGGATTTCAGAAATTCTACTCAAGGACGATACCTCGTTGTATTGAAATTATAAACCAACAGTCATCCTGCGAGCAAGGCATCCACCGCCTCGGTCAGTTCCCGCAGGTTGCTGACCTTTAGCACGTTGTTGCAGAGCGGGGCGTATTTGGGCATGTCGCTGTCGCCGTGCCACAAGGCCGGGGGTTCGGGATTCAGCCAGATCGTCCGGGCCGCCCGCCGTGACATGGTGGAGAAGATGTCGAGGCGCGGGTCGTTGTAATTGTTCCGCCCGTCGCCGACCAGGATGAGCGTCGTCTGCCCGTTGAGGGTGTCCATGAATTCATTCTGGAAATCGTTCAACGACCAGCCGAGGTCGGTGTTGTAGTGTCCGCTGGGCATGCGCCACAAAACGGAGGCAATTGCCTCGTCCGCGTTCGAGCCGCTGAAATCCTCCGAAATATATTCGAGGTGGTCAATGAAAGCGAAGGCGTGGGTCTTGCGCACCTGGCCTTGCAGGGCGAACAGGAAGCTCAGCATCAGTTCCGAGCAAAAGCGCATCGAGGTGCTGATGTCGCAAATGACGACCAGCCGGGGCTTGCGGACGCGGTCGCGGTGGCGGAGTTCCATCGGTACGCCGTGGTATTTCAGGTTGGCCCGGATGGTGGCTTTTGGGTCGAGTTGGCCGCTTTTGGCGCGCTTCTGGCGCAGGGCGATGCGGGTGCGCAGCATGGCGGCCAGGCGTTTCACTTCGCGTTGCAGAATTTTCTTTTCAGCGTCCGAGAGGGCGTGGAAGGGGCGGTTGAGCAGATTGTCGGCGCTTTCGCCGCGTGGCCGCTCGCTCAGGTTCTCGGCCAGGCGTTCGCCCGCGAACTGCTCGATCTGCTCCTGCATGCCCTGGATGTTCTGCTGGATCATCTCCCGGACCTGTTCGATGCGCTCGCGGTTCATGCCCATTTGGGCGAGCTGCTCCATCAACTCTTTCAGGGCCTGGCGGACTTCGGGGAAAGCCAGGGCGCGCATCATGCGCTGGGCCATCCAGTTCTGGTAGCGGAGGTCGTCCATCTGGTTCAACCCGACCATTTTCGCCAGCGCCTCAAGCTCGGACCGGGAAAGCGGTTCGCCGTTCATCAGCCTTTCCATCCGCTGACGGAGATTCTCGGCGAACTGGCGCAGGGCCTCGGCCAGCATCCGGGCTTCTTCGGGCGTCATCTCGCCTGACGGGTCGCCGCCCATCATTGGCGGCTGTCCCGATCCGAAGAAGAGCGGGAATAATTCCTCGAAGGTGGGAATGTCGCGCACATCTTTGATGAGCGTGGCGCGCAGGGAGAGGCGAAACTGCTCGCGGTCCTGTATCCCCATCAAATCCACCGCGGAGAAGGCTTCGGACGATTCGGCCAGCGAGACGCGCACCCCGCTGGCGCGTAACGCGGCGATGAGTTGCAAAATACGGGATTCCATCATTCAGCCTTTTGAACCGCGAAGATTCAAAAATGATTCTTTGTGTTCTCCGTGTCTGACATGAAAGTAAATGTAACGCGACATTCATGTCGCCCTTGCGGGATAAATCCCGCGTTACGGATTTTTATCCTTCGTAATGAACATCAATTCTCTGAGAATCTTCCGTAGTCGCCCGGCTTTTGCCTCGGCGGCGGGGGAGGATTGATATATTGGCGCTTCGCCTTCTGCAGATCAGCTTCGTGCTTCAACAGCACGGACAGCGTTTCCTCCAGCGTATCCTTCTCCAGGTTGGAGGCGTTCAAGGCCACGAGGGCGTTGGCCCAATCCAGGGTCTCGCTGATGGAGGGGGATTTGCGCAGATCGCCGTTACGCAGTTTTTGGACAAATTCCACGGCCTGCTGGGCCAGCTTCGGGTTCAGGTCGGGGACTTTGAGCCGCACAACGGCCAGTTCCTCCTGCAAGGTTGGGTAGTCAATGAACAGGTACAGGCAGCGCCGCTTCAACGCCTCGGACAGTTCACGCGTGTTGTTCGAGGTGAGGACGACGAACGGTTTGTGCTTCGCCGCCAGCGTCCCCAGTTCCGGCACTGAAACCTGGAAGTCGCTCAAGACTTCCAGCAGGAAGGCTTCGAACTCGGCGTCGGCGCGGTCAATTTCGTCAATCAGCAAGACCGATGGCTGCTCGCTCAAGATGGCTTTCAGCAGCGGGCGCTGCAAGAGGAACCGGTCGGAGAAGAAAACATCTTCCTCCTTCGCCAGCCGGTCGGCGGCTTCGGCCAGGGACCCGGCCTGGCCGAGGGTCTCGTTCAGTTTATCCCGCAGCAACTGGGTGTACAGGAGCTGCTTGGAATATTCCCACTCGTACAGCGCCTTCGACTCATCCAGCCCTTCGTAGCATTGCAGGCGGATCAGTTCGCGCCCGGCCGCGCCGGCGATGGCTTTGGCAAGCTCGGTCTTGCCCACGCCGGCCGGCCCCTCGGCCAGGAGCGGTTTGCCGAGTTTATGAGCAAGATAGACAATCGTCGAGATTTCATCCGAGGCGATGTATTTCTGCCGGGACAAATCGCTTTTGACAGACCTGGTCGAATCGAAGAATGTGGTCATAAGCCTTCCGTATTTATGACAAGTATACTCCGATTCGACGCCGGTTGAGATGAAAGTCTCTTAAGAGCCTATCCTAAAATTAAATTTTTAACGCAAAGGCGCGAAGACGCCAAGCAGTTTTAGAAAATGCGAGAAAAAGAAGGCCGATTGACCCGCTTCCAAAATGGCTCAAGGTCAATTTTGATGGAGCGGGGATGCCCAAAAGTTTCCAAAAAATAATCCCTTTGCGACTTTGCGACTTTGTGGCTTTGCGTTAAGGAATTGAGCCTCAGTGCGCTTTGGCGTAAAAACGAAAGCCCCTGTCATTCAGAAACAGGGGCGTGGAAGTTTCAATTCTCGCGCTGGGCCATTTTCGGCCTTTTCAGCAACAGCTTATCCCAAGAGGCAACCGCCAGGCCGCCGAGGATCAGCCCGCTGCCCAAAATCCACATGGACAGGCGCCAGGCGTCGGCCCAGTTGGTCCCGTCCCAGGTGTGGGACGGCCCGGCCCAGTATTGGACCGTCAGGGTGAGCAGGCCGCAGGCCGCCAGCGTAGATGCCCCGGCGATGCGTCCCAGGTCGTCGCCGCTGCTGTCTATGCGGTCGAAGCGGACACCGTTCCAGACAGGCGGGATGCGAATCAACAGCAGGATGACCAGCGTCAGCGCGGTCGTGTAAACCACCGCGTCCACCGGCATGGAACTGCCGCGCAGCGCCCGCGAGACGAAGATGTGGATTCCGCCTAAGATAACGCCCGCCGCCAGCGCGATCAAACCAGCCTGATAACCCTTGCCCCGGCCTTTGGCAAGCAAAACGGTCGAACGGGTCAACATGACGCCGATGGCGACGGTCACGACCACAAAGAGTATGTACAGCCACTGCATCGGGGCCAGCCTGGCCATGTTTTCGCCGAAGCCGGTTGGGTTGATTGCCACGCAGGCGCCCCCGGCCCCGCCTGCCAGGGTGAACAGCGACGTGATGCCCATCAGCAGGATGGCGATAAAGCGAAGCAGCTTTCCCCACCAGGGATTTTTAGACATTGTTGCCTCCTTTACAATTGTGGGCCACGCTTCACGCGTGACCCACAATTATCTACGATTAGCCAAGTTTGAAACCGGCTACGAAACAGGCCGTCATCAGCATGAACAGGCCGGGCAGCACTTTCAGGATGGTTTCTCTTGGCAGGATGGGCCGGCCCGCCTTCAGGAAGGACAGCAGGAGGCCGCCCAGGCCGATCATTGCGCCGCCCAAGCCGACCAGCGCAAAGCCGGGAGCCATCGTCCCGTCGGCGGCGAGGATGCTGGGGAGCAGGAAGATCGTCAGCCCGGCCGCGCCGTGGACGACGGCCAGCACGAAGGTGGGCAGCTTCCCCGGCATGGGCAGGGAACGGGTAACGATGATCGTCGCGAATCCGATGAGGGTGAAGAGCAGGTAAAGGGTCCGGTATGAAGCGAGGTGCTCCCAGGCCAATCCGAGAGACAGGGCCAGCGGGATGACCGTCGAAACGATGACCACGACCGGGCTGTCCAGCACGCCGAATCCAAGAATCAGCATCAGCAGCATGGCGACCAACAGCGCCCCGAAGGCGATGGTGTAAGCCGTGACCGGGACCGCGCCCAGACCGTCAATGCCCACCACGATCTGGTAGCTTGCCAGCAACGCGGTGACCAGGATCAGGAGGCGGTCGGTGGGGGTCATTTTCATGGGAGTTTATTTTGTAGTAGCGGCTTTAGCTGCTTTGAACGGCTAAAGCCGTTACTACGATACAAACCTAGATCGAGAGCAAAATCATGGACGCCAGCATGTAGAGCGAGGCATATTTGAACAGGCTGAAATTGACCTGCTCGGAGGGGCGGAAGATGGTGGCGAAGGACAGCAGCAGCAACCCGACCGAAAGCACGACCATCAGGCGCAGGATGCCCGCCTGGACGCCGATCATCACGCCCGCCACGCCGATGCTGGCCGCGGCGATAATGGACGAGAGGGCGATCACGGCCCGGGTGGTCTCCAGCCCGTAGGTGGAGGGGAAGGTCGGTACGCCCGCGGCATTGTAGTCGCTCTGGAATTTGATGCTGAAAGTGAGCGTGTGGGTGGGGATCCAGAACAGCACCGCGGCAGCCAGCAGCAAGCCGATGATCTCGATCTGCCCGACGGCCAGTACCCGTCCCGCCAGGATGGGCATGGCTCCCGAGACTCCGCCCCAAACGATGCCCCAGCAAGTGCGGCGTTTGAGCCAGATGCTGTAAACGACCACGTCGAAGAACAGCCCGGCGAACACCACCAGGCCGTAGAGCGCGTCCACGGCCACAGCCCAGCCCACGCCGAGGAGGGACAGGACCAATCCCAGGCGCAGTACCTCGTTCGGCGTGACCGACCCGTCGGTGGTCGGGCGTTTCTGGGTGCGGCGCATCCTGGCGTCTATGTCGCGGTCCCACCACATATTGAGGATGGTCGAGCCGCTGATGGACAGGAACAGGCTGCCCGACAGCATGAGCAGGGCGATCAGGTCGGGCTGGCCGTGGGCGCTCATGTAGCCCGCCACGCCGGTCGCCAGCAGCAGCCCGCTCTGCAATCCCTTGACCAGCGGCCAATAAAGTTTGATTTTGGATTTTAGATTTACGATAGCCGATTGGGCGGTTGCCGGTTGGATGGACATGAAAACTCCTGGAATTATCAACAGGTAATCAGGTACACAAGGTAACAGGTTGCAAGTATACCTGTGTACCTGTTTGCCTGTCTACCCGTTTACATCATCTCACACACCGGAATCCCACCCCGGGGCTGACGTAGGTCGGTGTGGCGTTGTTGCGCACCCAGACCCGCAGGTCCATGTCGTAGGTGTCCTTCGAGCCGCCGCGCAGGAAGCGGTAGTGCATCCCCTCGTACACGTCGCCCGTCCACTGCCAGACGTTGCCGGCCATGTCGTACAGGCCGTAAGGCGAAGCCGAGTCGAGGGTCTGATAATCGCCGTATTTTCTGCCGTTGTAGAACCCGACCGGGCTGGTGCGCGAGCCGAAACTGCCCATATCCTCGAACGGGTCGCGGCTGGCGTAGAAGTTGGCGTTCTCGCGGACGATCTCGTCACCCCAGGGGAAGGGGCGCGTGTCCGAACCACGGGCGGCTTTTTCCCATTCGATCTCGGTCGGCAGCCGCCAACCGTAATACCTGCAGTAACCCCAGGCCCCGAACCACGAGACCATCGTCATGGGATGGTTTTCGTAGCCGGGTTGGGCCTTGTAGGGGCGAGTCTCAGACTCGTCCTTACGGATACGCTGGGACGGGTCGTCGAGCGGGATGAAAGGCCAATCCCCGGCCTTGATCTCTTCCTCGTGCTTGACGCCGCGGAACACGTCGCCGGGGTAGAAGCCGACGGCCTCCCCGTCCACGATCTTCACGGACCCGTCGGCCTGGGCCGCGTTCAAGAAGGCCGCGTACTGGCTGACGGTGACATCCGTGACCATGATCTCGTAGGCCCCGGTGGTTTCGATTTGTTCGTGCTGGCCGTAGTAGAACTCTCCCGCCGGGACTTGCGCCCAGGAGTCGGGATCAATCCCCGGGTCGAAGGCGGGCAGCGGGGCGTTCAGGTCAACCGGGGCGCAGGATGTAAGGATGGCAAGTGTCATTACGAGGGCGACAGCCCGAAGCAATCTACCGCTAAACTGGGGATTGCTTCGCTTCGCTCGCAATGACATGACTAAGGTGTTCCGTTTCATTTCGCCACCTCCTGCGAGAGTTCGTGGTCCATTTCTTCCGTCCACCTGCCTTTTGGTTTGAATAGATCCACCAGCCGCCAGACCATCACGGTTGCCAGCAGCACCAGCAGCATCCCCAGGCCAAAGTCAATGGCGTACATCAGCCCGTTGACCAGCGGCTGCTGGACGGCTTCGCTGATGAACAGTCGCTTCATCTCGAAGATCGTGACCGCAGCCAGGGCAATGTCCGAAAGGATGAGGATGGCCCAGCCGTAAAGCTGGCGGACCTTGCCTTTCAGGCCGAGCATGTCGCCGTAGTAGAGCAGGATGATGGTGGCAATGATGGCCGAGAGGGCGTGCCAGTGGCCGGTCAGTTCGATGCGCTCCTCGCGGGCCGGCCAGACCCGGAAGATTTCGTCAAGTTTGATCGCCATGAAAATGCCGATCCCGCTGGTGGTGAAGTTCATGAAGAGCATCTGCCAGGTCGGGCCGAACTTGAGCGGGTCGCGCACCAGGGCGGCCAGCTTTTGCAGGAAATTGGGTTTCTTGAGATGCGCCGTCCCCTCCCGGATAAGTTTGCCCCAACTCCAGATCAACAGCAGCAGCGCCGCAAACATGGACGGCGTTGCGCCGACGTAGATGATCATGTGGGCCACCGGTTCGAGCGGCGTGACCACGCCCCAGACGCCCAGGTTGAGCACGACCGTGCCCAGGATCATCAGCGGCATGGCAACCTTGTGCAGGATGCCCTTGAAATTGAGCCAGCGCCCGATGATGAGCGTAACCATGATCCCGATCAGAGCCAACATGATGTGCAGGTGGCCGATGATCGAGTATTCCATCACGGTCTTTTCGGGATAGCGGATGACGTTCTCGGCCAGGAAGGTTTCGAAGCCGTGACCGTAGAACGATCCGGGGATGGCCCCGAACAGAGCCGAGATCACGGTGGTCAGGGCGGTGGCGAAGAAAGCCGTCCGTTCCAGGTCGAGGCCGCCTTTGGTGTGAGCGTAATCTTTGTCGGCGATGCGGTACTCTTTGGCCCACGGCCAGAGGGCAATCACCAGCATCACCCCGGCGAAGAAGACCAGCGACAGCCCGGTGATGAACAGCCCGTGGAAGGCCCAGTTGTGGCCGAAATAGGCAAAACCCATCCCGAAGACCATCGCCAGCAGGTAGCCGACGGTGATCGTGGCGTTGATGGCGGTCTTGAAGAAGGCTTTCATTTTCAACAGACCGGTAACCATGTAAGTCTCGATGGCGACGACGGCCATGGCAATCGAATGGTAGAGGATGATGATGCGGCCCTCGCGCTCCGATTGGACGATGTCCATACCGAGGAGTTTGATCACCACCTCACGCACGCCCATCTCGGCCATCGGGCCGGAGAGCATGCCCCAAATCGCAGTGACCATGCCGATCATCGCGATCGCAACCAGGATCAGGCCCTTGGTCGAGTTAAAGAGGTAATTGAAACGGGTTTTGATGAATTGCATGGAGTCTCCGTGGGTGAGAGCCAGACAGGTAAACAGGTATACATGTATATAGCAGCTACCTGTTTACCTGCCTGCTTGTTTACTTGCCTACTTTTTCATATCCTTTATAAAACCAAACGCAAACGCCAGCGCCATCAACAGCAGCAGCGGGGACAGGATCAGCAGTACGAACGTCTGGCTGAAGAACAGCAGTTGCGCGCCCACCGACAGGAAAGCCAGCGCGATCCCGCCCAGGCCGATCAGCAGGCCGCCGATGCCGACCCACCAGAAGCCCTTGCCCGCCTCTTTGGCGAAGAATGGGCCGAGGAAGATCAGCAATCCCGCCACACCGTGGAAGAGCGGCACCGAAATCTTGCGTACCAGGTCCAGCCCGGCAAAGCTGGATACGGCAATCGCCAGGAAACCGACCAGCGCGAACCACTTGAAGGCTTTCTTCCAGCCGGCGTAATACTGCTCGGCTACGCCCATCGAAATCCCCAGCGGGATCAGGCTGGCCACAGTCAGCACGAAGGGCGATCCCAGGATGCCGTAGCCCATCAAAATGAGCAGCACGCCCGAGACGAACAGCACGGCAAATCCCATGATGTAGTACAGGTCGAAGAGTTTCCTGTCTTTGCTGTAGCGCGTCCAGAAGCGCCAGACCAGGTAAGCCGCCACCAGGCCGGTGAGCAGCAGGACAATACGGTCGAACCAGTTCATGTGAATTCTCCTTGTGATAGAGTTGAAATATGAAGCCAACTCTATTATGGGAGATTCGCGCCCGACTTTCTGTGATAAATATCACATTCGGTCGTCATTATAACTTCTCTGAAGACGCCCATGCCTCCAGCATTTTGCGCGTGCCTGGCAGCAACAGGTAGATCACCAGCCCGGTGCTGAGCAGCGGGGCGGGCAGGAACATCGAAAAACGATGCGCCTCGAAGAATGCGTTGTAAATTCCCAGCGGATACCCGCCAAACATCGCCATTGTCCCGGCAAAAATCCCCAACGGCAGCGCCCAGGACTTGCGTTTGAGCACGGCGAAGATGAAGACCGCCCAGGCTGCCGAACCCCACCAGTTGACCTGCTGGGACATCATATAAAAGCCGTTCCAGAAACTGTCCCCTTTCGATGTCTGGAACTTGGCGATCGGGGCCACGCCGTCAATGAACGTCAGCACGTAGGCCAGCCCGGCAACGAACGTAAACCAGAGGATATTTTGCTTCACGCCGCCGATCAGCAGCATCCCGAACCAGGTCACCGCCGCCAGTCCGAAGATGACCAGGGTTGGGGTGGGCAGGTGGCTGTCCATGGCGGGGATGGCGGGAAAGAACCCGGCCAGCAACTGCACGGTCGCGGCGACCGCGCCCCAGAACCAGGCCCAATCCTGTTTGCGGACGAACCCATACAGCACTGCGGCCCAGAGCGCCCCGGCGGCCGTCCCCAGCCAGCCCAGCAGCGGGTAAACCATCTTGACCGAGGCGACTTCGTCCAGGCGGCCGGCGACCGTCTTCGAGTCGATCACCAGGTTGTATTGCGCCGCCAGGATGTAATAGGCCAGCAGGCCGGTGATGACGCCGATCACGGCCAATGCAGCGCCCAGTTTCGTGTTGTTTTTCATAGTCGTTCTCCTTGTGAATGGAATCAAATAGCCAGTCTCAGTATACAGACTGACTATGGGTTTGGATACGACTTTTATCGTACTTTATTTCACTAATCTCCCCGCCGCGCCAACCCATCCGGATCGAGCAGGACGATGGCCTGTTTCCCGACCCTGAGCAGCCCCTCCGCTTCGAGCGTTTTCAAGGCGCGGCTGAGCACATCCCGCACGGTCCCCAGGCGGACGGCCATCTCGTCGAAGGTCGTCCAATCCCGGCGCGGGACGACCAGCCGGCCTTCGTGCAGTTCTGCATTCCGCAGCAGGGTATGCGCCAGGCGCGCCTCCACGCTCCGCAGCGACAGGTCTTCGACCAGCCCAATGAAGTACATCACCCGCCTCCCCAGCCGGCGGATGACAGCCAGCGCCAATTCGGGATGGCGGTTGATGAGTACCAGGAAATCCTTTGCCGGGATGACCCACACTTCCACCGGCTCGAGGGCGGTCACAGTGGCAGGATAAGGCTGTTCGATAAAGACCGCGATGTCGCCGAAGATTTCTCCCGGGCGCATGAATGCCAGGGCCTGTTCGCGTCCCTCACGCGACATGCGGGCGGCCTTGACCCAGCCGGCCTCCAGGATGAAGACCCTGTCGGACGGGTCGCCTTCGAGGTAGATGACCTGTCCGGCCTCGAAATGCCGTTTGACGGCAGCCTGCTCCAGGTCCGCGAGAACCGGCTCGGGCAATCCGGCAAAGTACGCTATCTGTTGAAGCGGGGTAAGGTTTGGTTTCGGCACACTGTATCCTGTCCGGGTTCCCGGACCACTCTGCGAGAGCTGACCGGCTGGCCGGTATATCCCAATTATACAGGGAGAGCGGAAAGCGATGGTTCTGCCCGCCATTTTCATGGCAGATGTAAACCGTTTCATGTCACCGGGGTTGTATACCCAGGGCGGTCACAAATTACGCTTTTATCGAGCAGGAAAGCGCAATTTATGACCGTGGGTATTATATAATCCTGTTAGTAAAAACCGGTTACAGAAGTCGAATTGAAATGTCCTTCCCCCGATTATTCAACCTGTCCAACCCGTTAATGGCGCATGACCTCCTGGAGTGGCGCACCCGCGTCCTGGACGGCATCCTGCGCGGCATCTCGATCGTCTGGCTGTTTGCCCTGGCAGGTGGGATCAATAACGTCATCGAGGCCTACCGCGCCGAGGCCGGTTCGCACGAGAATCCGTTGGGCGTCGCGCTGACGACCGTCGCCATCTACGTCTTGATGACCGCGCTGATCGCCGCGATCACCTTCGTTCGCAAACTGGGATATAGGCTGCGCGCCGGGGTCTTGCTGTTCGTTTTTTATGCGCTGGGGACGGTCGGCCTGGTGCTTTCTTCCTTGAGCGGGGATGGGCGCGTCTTCCTGTTCGCTTTCATCATCCTCGCGGCCGTCTTTTTCGAGGCGCGTTTCAGTTTAATGGCGCTCGGTTTGAGCATGGTGACGCTGGTGATCGTGGGCTGGCTCCAGGTCCGGGAAGTGATCGTGGTCCCGGCCGAACGCCAGATCAATTCCACCGACGCCGGGGCCTGGTTAAGCGGGAGCATCGTCTTTCTCATCCTCAGCATTGCCGGGCTGATCTCGATCACTTACCTGCTGCGCGCCTTTACCCTTAGCCTGTCTCAAACCCGGGCCAAGGCCAACGAATTGGAGCGCCTGTACGCCGCCGCGCAAGACATGGCCGCCAGCATCATGGACACTTCGGCCTTGCTCGAAGCCCTGGCCCGGCATACGACTGAAGCGCTGGACATCACCAGTTGTTACATCGTCGCGATCAACCAGGAACAGGCTACCTACACAGTGCTCGCCGAGTTTTGGAGCGACTCTGCCAACGTTGCCGAACGCACTTCGGACCTGGGGGAGGTTTACCCTTTGGCCGATTTCCCTGCCATCACAAAAGCTATTTTGGATGGGAAAAACATCGTACTTCAAAAAGACGATGAGAATCTTTCAAAGGAAGAAATCGAACAGTTCAAGAAATATGAAATCGAATCCATGCTTTTCGTCCCGATCATGTCTCATGGCTTGTTATTGGGCGATGTGGAAATATGGGAAAGCCGGCAGCGACGTGAATTCACCCAGGGAGAAATGGACCTGACCCGGGCCATGGCTGCCCAGGCCGGGAATATCATCGAGAATTCGCAGCTCTTTGATGAAACCCGCCGCCGCGCTGAAGAAAAAGCCGCCCTGCTGGAGACATCCCTGGCGCTCAACACGCTCGACCTGGGAAGCACCTTGCAGACCATCGGGGAACGCGCCCGAGAACTCTTTGCTGCCGGCTGCCGCATTTTCCTGCTCGAACCGGACGGAGAAACCCTGCGCTGCGTCCTGGCTCTGGAAGAAAGGGCCGAGCTGATCTTTGGGTTGAAACTCAAACTGGGGCAGGGGATGATCGGCGACGTTGCCCTTTGCGGCGAAGCCGAGATTGTCAATGACACCCTCGGCGACCCGCGCGCCTACCAGATACCGGGGATGGACCCCGGCCAAAAAATGATGATGTTTGCCCCGCTGCAAGAGCGCCAACGGCTGCTCGGTGTGATGAGCGTCCAGCGGGCGGGTGAATCGCATCCCTTCACTCCCGCCGACCTTGAACTGCTCAAAGGATTCGCCTCGATGGCGGCTTCGGCCATCTCCAATGCCAGCCTGTTCGAGAGGCTGGAAGAGCGTGAGGCGTACTTCAGGGCGGTGATCGAAAACGCCGCCGAAGGTGTGGCCATCCTTGATGCGAGAGGAAACTTCCGATACATGGCCCCGGCAGAAAGGCGGTTGACCGGGCACTCAATCGAAGACTCCATCGGTCAGAGCGCGTTCCACTACATCCACCCGGATGATCTTCCCGCCGTGCAAAAAGCTTTCCAGGAAGGGACGCAAAAACCGGGCGCAATCGTCACGATGGAATACCGCTTGCAGCGCCAGGACGGCGCCTGGGGTCATTACGAGGTCACCGGCCACAACCTGTTGGACGACCCGCACATTGCAGGCGTGGTCATCAACTACCGCGATATTTCCGAACGCAAACGGGCAGAACAGGAATTGCGCGAGAGTGAAGCGAAGTTCCGCAATATCGTCGAGCAGTCGGCAGACGGGATCGTCCTGACCGACGAAGATGGACGCGTCGTCGAGTGGAATGAGGGCCAGGAACAGATCACCGGCCTGTCTCGGGATGAAGCCCTGGGGCGGCCTCTCTGGGAAGTGCAAATGCAGGCCGCGCCTGAAGAGAACAGGACCCCGGAAAAGAGAGCCTTTGTCCGGGCCATGCTTCAGGATTTCTACGAAAGCGGGCAGGCCCCCTGGCTGGACAAATTGTCTGAAAGCACCATCCAGCGCCCGGATGGAAGTTTGCGATTCGTCCAGACGATCATCTTCTCCATCCCCACCGAAAAAGGATTCAAGGCGGGCAGCATCACCCGCGACGTGACCGAACGCAAGCGCTCGGAGGAAGCGTTGAAGCGCCACGCCGAAGAGCTGGAAATACTGGTTTCCGTCTCGTCTGCGTTACGCGCCGCCGCCACGGTGGCCGAAATGGTCCCTGTCCTGGTGCGTCACGCTGTCCAGGCTGTGAACGGAGCCATCGGTTCGATCTACCTGCTGGATCGAAAAACCGGCGAATTCGTTTCGTCCGGTTGGTATCACGTGGAAGATGGGGTCCATTCGGGCGCGCAAGCCGAGAAGGCCATCCGCCACCGGCCCGATGATGGCATTACCGGTTACGTGGCTACCACCCATCAAATCTACATCACAGATGACCTGCACCACGACCCCATTGCCCGCGTCCTGCCCGGCGAAACGGCCCGCGTGCATAACGTCTTGAGCAATATTTCGGTCCCGCTCATCACCCAGGAGCAGATCATTGGTGTGCTGCACGTGGGGCTGCTCCAAAAACGGGATTTCACCGACACCGAGATCCGCATTTTGACTGCCATCGCCGAAATGGCCGGGAACGCCATCCATCGCTCGGCCCTGTACGACAAGACCCTCCAGCAAGCCGATGAATTGGCCCAGGCCTATGACAAGACCCTCGAAGGCTGGGCGCGCGCCCTGGAACTGCGCGACGAACTGACCGAGGGCCACACCCGCCGGGTGACGCAAATGACCCTCGAACTGGCGCACCAGATCGGGATCCCGGAGGCAGACCTGGAACACATTCGACGCGGGGCCATCCTGCACGACATCGGCAAGATCGGCGTCCCGGACTCGATCCTGGGCAAACCCGGACGATTGACCCTGGCCGAACAAGAGATCATGCAGCGACATCCCCAGCACGCCTATGATATGCTTTCAGGCATTCCGTTCCTGCACCCGGCCACAGACATTCCCCATTGCCATCATGAACACTGGGACGGGAGCGGTTATCCGCAGGGATTGAAAGGTGAACAGATCCCGCTGGCGGCGCGCATCTTTGCCCTGGTTGATGTGTGGGATGCGCTGACCTCCGACCGGCCGTACCGCTCTGCCTGGAGCAAAAAGAAGGCCCTCGAATATATCCGCCAGCAATCCGGGAAATATTTCGATCCAGACGTGACGGAAGCCTTTATCAAAATGTTGGATGAGAAGCAGTAAGGCGGCCCTTCGGATCATCCTTCAAGAGGGTGTGGGCCAATTTCACAGTTTGCCCACACCCTCCGAAACTTTGGAACCGCCGCCGGTTTAGTGAACCATGCTCTCGTTGGAGACGGCCTGCAGGAAAGCGTTGACCACCTCAGGGTCGAATTGGGTCCCGCTGTTCTTCATCAATTCCTTGACGGCGTCTTCGTGCGAATGAGCCTTGCGGTAAGACCGGTTATCTATCATGCTGCCGTACGCGTCGGCAACGGCCAGGATACGGGCCGGTAATGGGATGTCATCCCCTTTCTTTTTGTCCGGGTAACCTTTTCCGTCGTAACGTTCGTGGATGTAGCGCAGCACCTTGCCGACCTTTTGGAAGCGGGATGAGGAACTCAGCAGTTTCTCGCTCTTGACCGGGTAGCGTTCGATCACCTTGCGCTCTTCGGCGCTCAACGGACCCGGTTTCTGGATCACGTCATCCGGGACTTCCACTTTGCCGATATCGTGGAGCAGCGCCGCCCAGCGGATAAGCTCGGTATCTTCATTGGACAACCCCAGCAGGTGGGCCGTATATTGCGACCATTCGGCGAGCCGCATCGAGATGGTCTGGATCTCATTCTCGCGCGCGTCCACGGTATTTGCCAGTGAAAGCGCCAGATCAATGTAGCCTTTCTCGAGCTGCTCATAGAGCCAGATGCTCTGGAGCGCCAGCGACGCCGTATTGGCAAACGTGACCATCGTCTCGCGTTCCCAGTGATGCCAGTCGCGGGGCGACTCGTCGAAGGCGGCGATTACCCCGACGACGTTCCCGGAGTGCAGGATGGGAACCATCCGAATGGCTTCGACGCCCATTCCGGTCAGGTATTGGGTAAGCGACTGTGGGATCATCGCATTCCTGAAGTTTGGATACAGCACCGGCTCGGGTTTGTCTTTGAAAGCCTCCAGCAGCCGGGCGCCGTCTTTTTCGATGATCTGGTCGAGCTCGGGTTTTGGCATTCCAAAGACCCAGGAGGCCTGCACCTTGGTATCGCGCTCACGCAGGATCACTGCCAACCGGTCGGCATTGGAGAGACGCACCGCTCCCTGTCCAATCATGGGGATGATCTCATCCAGCGAAACGAGCCGGTTCAGAGTGGAAGTCGTACTGGTCAGCCGCTCGGCAACCTCGGTAAAGGCGGCAACATCTTGATGGAAGTGCATGGCTTCGATGGCCAGGCCGATCTGGTGACCGGCGATCTCCGTCATCCTGATCTCATCCTCGGACCAGACTCGCGGGGTCTGGGATGCCAGGCAGATGAATCCGATCCTGTCCTTGTTAATCTTGATCGGGCTTAATA
The DNA here is from genome assembly GCA_002418215.1 of Anaerolineales bacterium UBA5796. Classification (GTDB taxonomy): domain Bacteria; phylum Chloroflexota; class Anaerolineae; order Anaerolineales; family Villigracilaceae; genus UBA5796. Next base: position 13,120 of record DIDQ01000040.1, on the reverse strand, counting down.
CAAAGGACTTCGCATCCAGGCGCTTAATCACGGCGGCCATCTCCGGGTAACCTGCGTCGCTGATGTCAAGGTTGTAGACTTTGGTGGTCATGTCGAACTGTTTGCCTCGTTTCCGTAATTCAGCTTCGACCTGACGGTCTGCCCCGAGCGGCAGACCCCTGACCACTGCGGCGTCATTGACCCGGAGGATGACCGACGGCACATCCATGGACTGGAGGATGTAATCCGCGGCGGACTCCAGGCACTCCACATCACTGGGCATCTGTTTGGTGACATTGATGATTTCCGCCAGAGATTGCTGGAACTGTTTCAGGCGGTTGCTGCTCTCTGCCAGCCGGTTCTTATCGAGAGCCAGGGCCGCCAAGCTGGCAAACTGGACCAGGATATCCCGGTCGTGGTTCTGGAAGGGCGGCGCTCCGTCCTGGCGGGAGACCTGGATGACCCCAGCCACTTCGCCGCGCCTGCGGAGCGGCGCGGCCAGGATGGCGCTCCGGGTCTCGTCTTTCCCGACCTTTTGGGTGCGGCCCGTCCATTTGCGGTAATCCATGATGGATATTTCCTGGCCGGTTTCTGCGACCTTGCCCGCCACATCTTCGCCGTAGTTGCGGATATGGCCGACAAACTTGCCGGGCATGTTGTGGGCGGCAGCGCCCACCAGCACCTTTTGGACCGGGTCGGTCAAATAGAGGGCGCCAGTTGTACAGTCGAGCACTTCGGCAGCCTTGCGGACCAGTTCGTTCAGCAGCGAAACAAGGTTGAAATCATGGTTGAGGTCTATGGACAGGCTCCTCACGCTGTCCATGCGTTGGGTGCTGGTTTCAATTTCCTCGCTCAAATATGCCTGTGACACGAGGTCGGCTACCAGTTGGCAGAAGTGGATTTCATCCTGGTCCCAGGTCCTGTCGCTGCGCGAATCCACGCGCAAGACGCCGTGGATCTTGTTCGCGAAGCGTACCGGGATGTGCAGGCTCGATTTAACCGCCGCTGCCATCCAATATTCTTTTGGTAGACCTTCGAGCCTTTGATCCTTGCTCACATCGGCAGAGGCGATGGATAACCCGGTTTGCAGAGCCAAGAGGTATGAAGCGTAAGGCGTGAGATCAAACCATTCCTTGGGCATCTTCATATCCTTCGGCCCGTGGGCGGCCAGGCAACGCACTTCCTTGTTTGACGGCGAAAAACGCCAGATGCTGACGTGTTCGGCCTCCAGAGCCGCAGCGACAGTATCGGCAATGCTCATCGAAGTCTGTTCGATCCGGACGCCAGTCAGGTCCATGCGATTGGCAAGCTTGACGAAAACCTCGTTGAAGTGATTAATTTCGTTCTTTTCCATGGGGGAACCTCCAAAGCGAATAGATTAGTTGGACAGGGAAACGAAGCCAACCTTGCGCAAAGGCAAAACTACCTTGCTCTGGATTGTGACTGGAGGGGCGAATTGAAAATGCGGAACTTCAAAAGTTGGGACGCGGCAGAAAGCACACTTAGCGCAAAGCAACAGTCTAAATTGTAATGGAATCGGAATAATCGGATAAATAAGGTCGTAATATAATTATATATTTAGGGATTGGAAAGTCAACAGGTTAGCCAAAACTTTAAGGAAATCAGTACCTTATTTAACCGGCACAAACCCACTGTTTCAACTGCGTGGCGCAAATGCGGGATGACAATCCTTCCGCCGATCACTTTTACAGCGTTTGAGTTATGGGGATTGCAGAATCTTCCGCTTTTGTTCCAAATCGAGGGAGACCAATATCATATTGACCCGCTTCATGTTTCCTCTTACAATACTTTTATGGTACACATCCCAAACCGATTCGCCGGATTCTTCCGGCCAGACCACGACCCTCCAGCCATTTTTGATCCGCATGTCCGACCTTAAACGTATCCGAATTTAATTTCCTTGGAGGATTAGATGCCCACCCCTATCATTTCGAAACGCGCTTCCATCTACCAGGATGTCCCTGACGAGAAGTGGAACGATTGGCGCTGGCAGTTGAGCCACCGCTTGAATACTGCCGAAGAGATCGAACAGGTCTTGAAACTGACCGACAGCGAGCGCAAGGCGCTCCAGTCGAGCGGCCTGTTCCGCGTGGATATTACCCCTTACTTCATCTCGTTGATTGATCCAAACGACCCGAACGACCCGGTCCGCAAGCAGGTCATCCCGACCGATGCGGAAATGGTGCCCTTCACCGCGATGATGGAGGACTCGCTGGCCGAGGACCGCCACTCGCCCGTGCCGGGTCTGGTCCATCGCTACCCGGACCGGGTGCTGATGCTCGTTACGACGCAGTGCGCTTCCTATTGTCGCTACTGCACCCGCTCGCGCATCGTTGGCGACCCGGCCCAGACCTTCAAGCGCGAAGAGTTCGAGATGCAGATCGAATATCTCAAGCGCACACCCCAGGTCCGGGATGTGCTGCTCTCCGGCGGCGACCCGCTGGTGCTGGCTCCCAAGATCCTGGAGGAACTGCTGGGCCGCCTGCGCGAGATCCCGCACATCGAGATCATCCGTATCGGCTCACGCGTCCCGGTCTTCCTGCCGATGCGCGTCACCCAGGAGTTGTGCGATACTCTCGAAAAGTATCACCCGCTCTGGCTGAACATCCACGTCAACCACCCGAACGAGATCAGCCTGGAACTTGCCGAAGCCACCAATCGTCTATCTAAGGCCGGAATCCCGCTCGGCAACCAATCAGTGCTGCTGGCGGGCGTAAACGATTGTCCGCACCTCCAGCGCGAACTGGTCCAAAAGTTGACCCGCATCCGCGTCCGTCCGTACTACTTGTACCAGTGCGACCTGGTCGAAGGCGCCGGGCATTTCCGCACCCCGGTGGCCAAAGGCTTCGAGATCATGGAAGCGCTGCGCGGCCATACTTCTGGTTACGCCGTACCTCAGTACATCGTGGACGCTCCGGGCGGCGGCGGCAAGATCCCGGTCATGCCGAACTACCTGATGAGCATGTCGGACCACAAGATCATCCTGCGCAATTACGAAGGTTACGTGACCACCTATGAAGAACCGGTCACCTACCAGCCGCACGACCCGAAGACTTGCGCCTTTTGCCAGAATAAACGGCCCGAACCCGGCCAGCGCGGCCTCACCGGCCTGCTCGACGGCGACGAGATGTTCATTAAACCCGAGGGCTTCGACCTGATCCATGACCGGCAGGGCATCCAGCACCGCCTCAAGGACGAGAGCAAGTGGAAGCCGCTGGGCATTGGCGCAGGCGAATCTTCCGATTGACCGGCAAGCCATGGAGCGGGCGGGCCACCCGCCTGCTCCATCCAATTTGAAAACAAGAGGATCAAAAAATATGCTTACCCAACGTTCTATCTTCGCTATTGCACTGGTAGCCCTCCTCCTGGCGGGCTGCGGCCCGGCTGTGGCCCAACCGACCACAGACCCCAACCAGGTCAGGGATATTATATCCACCAGCGTAGCCCAGACCCTGGAGGCTGGACAGACCGCCCAGGCGGCCCAGGCCTCCAACACGCCGCTGCCCACCAACACCACCGAACCGCTGATCCCTACTGCCCTGCCGACGCACACTCCCGTCATCCCCACGCTGGTCGTCGTCCCAACCGCGACCAACACGCCTTTCGTCCCGGCGGGCGGAGGCGGCGGTGGTCCCGCACCCACACCCTCCCCGTACCAATGCCAGTGGGTCAAACAAAAACCCGCCGACTGGACGGTCCTCAAACCCGGTGTGGACTTTGACATGGTCTGGACCGTCAAAAACACCGGGACCAAGAACTGGGAACCCACCGACATAGACCTGATGTACCTGCGCGGCCAGAAGATGCAGGCCTATTTCGACCTCATTGACCTGCCGGCCCTGGTCAAACCCGGCCAGACGATTGACCTGATCGTTGACATGTTCGCGCCCAAGACACCCGGCAACTACTCTGCCACCTGGACTTTGAGGGGCGCGCACGAATTCTGCACCTTGACGATATCGATCACCGTCGCAAAATGACCCCGGGTGATGTGCGCGCCTGCCTGGGCAGGTGGATTTGGGAGAGGAGTCTTCGATGAAAAAAACAGTACTAGCCTTCGTTGTATTGGCCCTGACCGCAATGAGTTGCGACCCCCTGGCCCCGCAATTGCTCCCGACCCAGGTGCCCGGGGCGATCGGGACCATTATCGTCCTGACTGCTGACGCTGCCAATTCCAAGACCCAGGCAGTTCTGCCCACCGCAACTGAAACACCCCTGGGGACGTCTACTGCGACTGATACACCGCCTCCGCCGACGACGACCCCAACGGCCACTCCAACATTCTTTTTTGCCTTGCCAACACCCACCAACACGCTCAAGATCGTCTTCACGCCTGGCGGCGGGGGGGGTGGAGGCGGCGGAACCACCGTTCCCAGCGGCGGTACCTGCGACTTGACCAGGCAGACGCCCCCGAACGGATCACAGGTAAAGGCCAGCAAACGATTCAAAGTCACCTGGGTGGTAAAAAACACCTCATCGTTCAAATGGGGAAGTACTGATTACGACCTGGTCTTTTTCTCGGGCGATCCGTTGTATACCCAAAAGATCTACGACCTGCCCGCAGACGTTGCTCCGGGCGAGTCCGTGACCTTCACCGTCAATCTGGACGCGCCCGCCAAACCGGGTAACTATTCGGCGACCTGGAAAATCCGGGGCGATGGCCTGAATTGTTATTTCGAATCATCCTTCAGAGTGGTCAGATAATGCATTACCGCCGCTTGGGACGTTCAGGATTAAAGATCAGCGAGGTCTCGCTCGGCGCGTGGGCCACTTTCGGGGTCCAGGTTTCCGAAAAAGAAGCTGCCGACCTGTTGCGCGCCGCCTACGACAACGGCGTCAACTTTTTCGATAATGCCGACGTCAACGCCAACGGCGAAGGCGAAACCGTCATGGGCAGGGCCATCCGCGGGTTGCCGCGTGAGGCCCTGCTTATTTCCAGCAAGGTTTTCGGGCCGACCATGCCCGGGCCTAACGGACGCGGTCTCTCGCGCAAACATATCATCGAATCCGTCAACGCCTCACTGCGCCGTCTGGGCACCGACTATATTGACCTGTATTTCTGCCAGCGTTTCGACTCCGATACCCCCATCGAAGAACTCGTCTACACAATGGACACCCTTATTCGCCAGGGCAAGATCCTCTATTGGGGCACCTCCGAGTGGCGCGCCTGGCAGATCGCCTCTGCCTTCACCGCCGCCAGCCATCACCACCTGCTCGGCCCGGCCGTTGAGCAGCCGCAATACAACATGTTTCACCGCACCCGGGTCGAGATCGAACTTGCCCCGCTCTGCAAGGAATACGGCATCGGCCTGACCACCTGGAGTCCGCTCGATAACGGCATCCTGACCGGCAAATACAACGCCGGGATTCCCGCCGGGACCCGCGCCGCCCAGGATGGGATGGGCTGGCTGCGCGATCGGATCACCCCCCAGCGCATCGCTGTTGTGGAAGACCTCACCGTCATCGCCCGGGACCTGGGCCTGTCTGCCGCTCAACTGGCCATCGCCTGGCTGCTGCGGCGGAAAGACTTGAGCAGCGTCATCACCGGTGCCACCCGTCTCGAACAATTAGACGAAAACCTGGCCGCTGGTGAAGCCGTGGATGCGCTGACCGATGATGTGCTCGAAAGGATTGAAAAGATCCTGAACAACCAGCCTGAAGAATAAACCTGGACCGGCTGGATTCCCTGGAAACCCCGGAATCGTACAATTGCTTTTCATCCAAATGAAACTCACCCCGAAAATATGCAAGATCGGGGTGAGGCCACTTACTGCTGCAACTCGCTATTCAAAGTGGAAAACATATTACTGACAATTGGCCCGAGCAGAGACAATACAGCAATAACAACAACTGCAACGAGAACGAGGATCAATGAATATTCTGCTAATCCCTGCCCCTTTTCATGCGCGTATATCACGGGCTTCACCTCCTCTCACCAGGATTAACCTTGAAATATACAACTATAGCAAGGCTAATTTACTTTAGCATATTGGACAAAGAAAATCAACTTCCATAGCATTAATAGTTTTCAATAATATCGGACGTGGCGTAATCGCACAGCCTATTGAGCGGGCAGACCTCGCAGCGCGGCTTGCGCGCCTGGCAGATCTCGCGTCCCAGGCGGATGAGGTTGAGATGCCCGGCGTAATACGTTTCGGGCGGAAACAGGGCCTCCAGGAACGGATGCGCCTCTTCCACGCTCATTTTTTCCGGGCGAAGGCCGATCCGCCCGGTGACGCGGTAGATGTGCGTATCCACGGGGAAGGCCGGGCGTCCGAGCGAGAAGAGCAGCACAATGGCGGCCGTCTTCGGCCCGACGCCCTTGAACTTGGTCAGCCAGGCGTGGGCTTCTTCGAGGGGAATATCCTTCAGGAAGGATAGCTCCAGGTTGCCGCGCTCGGTAGTGATCTCGCCCAGCACCTGCTGGATTCGCGGCCCCTTCTGGTTGGCCAGCCCGGCCGGGCGAATGGCCTCGATAACGGCCTCCGGCTCGGCGTCCCGAACTGCTTCCCAGGACGGAAAACGGGCGCGCAGGGACTCGAAGGCCCGGTCCCGGTTAGTGTCGTTCGTGTTCTGCGAGAGGATGGTCGAAACCAGTTCGTCAATGGCGGGCAGGGGATTGCGCCAGACCGGCTGGCCGTAAAAATCCAGCAGGGTCTGGTGGACTTGCAGGGCGCGCCGGGCCAAATCAGGTTGGGCGGTCATGGTTTATTCTCCGTTCCCGAAGGCCGGGCGCATCTCGCCAACAACCAACTTGCGCCAGTTTTGCAGCGGTTTGCGCGGGCCAAAGGCTTGCAGGGCTTCCAATTCATCAGCAGATACAGCTCCCAATTGGCGCAGGATTTCGAGGACGATAGCCGGACGGGCGCGCCCGGCGGAATCTCCGTCCGAAACCTTGACGGCGATCCCGATCCCGGGCGAAGCGGGCGCGACGGCCCCGGGCAGGATACCGATACACTGGAACCCCTCCGCCCCGGCCTTGGAGACGATCTTCCCCCGCCCGGTTTCCATGAGCAGGGTATCGAACCTGCCCGGCCCGGCGACCATCTCAGGGTGGGCGGTCATGGCCGAGGTGATCACCCGGCAGGCTTCGGCCCGGCTCCCGGACAGGCCCGCAGGGTCGCACAGGCGGGCGAATCCCAGGGCGGCGTTGTAGAGCGGGACGGCAAAGTTCGGCGCGGAACAGCCGTCGGTGCCGAGTTCGATGTCTTTGGGAGCTACGCCGCACATTTCGGCCACACATTGCAAAATGGTTTCCTGGATGGGGTGGTTGCGCTCCAGGTAGGTATCGAGGGCGAGGCCGCGCAGTTTGGCGTGGGCCAACATGCCGGTGTGCTTGCCGGAGCAGTTGTGCCGGTTGGGAGTCGGTTTTTCGCCGCGCAGGTGCATGGCTTCGAGGGTCGCCTCGTGGGTGATGGGATGCGCCCCGCATTGCAGGTGCCCTTCCGTTACACCGACTTTGGCCTGGATGCTTTCGAGGACGCGGACGTGTTCGTCGGTGCCGGCGTGCGAGGCGCAGGTCAAGGCGATTTCACGCGGGGTCAGGCCGAAGGTCCGGTGGCCGCCCCGCTCGATAAAAGGCAGGGCCTGGAAGGGTTTGGCGCTCGAGCGCAGGAACGCCGTCAACCGCGCGTCCCCATACGATCCCAGCAATTCCCCGTTGGCGTCTACGATAACGGCAGCCCCAAAATGGACCGATTCAACAAGATTGCCCCGCGTCAATTCGACGAGGGGCGCATATTTTTGGGCGGGCAAGGTCACTCCTCTTCCGCTTTATGGAGCGCGTTAAAGTTGCGGCTGTAGCAATTTTTCAGGCCGTAGCGCAGCCGTTGTTCGTATTGGGCCTGGCGGCTGGCCGGGAACTTGAAATGGGCCAGGAGCGGGGCGATCAATTTTTCAGCGGCGTCTGCCGAGGCTTTGCGGGCGGCCAGTTTATCGAGTTCCTTTTGCGCCTCGATGAGGAAATCCAGTTGGTTGCGGATGGTGATCGAGGCGCAGGTGCCGCCCCGCCCGCTGACCACGGTGAAGCCGCGGTAGTCGTCGGAGAGCAGGGTTTCCAGCGATTCGATCCAGATGGGCAGGTTGGCGTGGGCCAGGAAGGGCGGCTGCTGCTTCACGATGGCATCCCCGACGAAAACCACCTTGTACTCTGTCAGGGTGACCCAGATGGCGCCGGTGTGTGAGCCGGGTTTATGTTCGAGGAGCGTGGATGTTTCCCCCCATTCCAGCGCCATTTGGTGGCTGAAGATGATCTCCGGGGATGCCCAGCGCAGGTTGCCCAGGTTCGGGATGGCTTCCCATTCTGAGCCGGTATCGTCTCCCTGGCCTTTGAACAGGGAGGGCCGGTTGCGGAATATCTGGGCGGTTTTCTCGTGGACGATGGTGGTGCATTCCATCGAGCGCGCCCCCAGGGTGCGGTCGGGGTGGGCGTCCAGGTTGATCAGCACGCGTTCCGATCCGCCGCCCAGGCCGAGCAGGGAGGCGCGCCAGGAGCGCCCATCTTCGAGAGAGGGCGGCGCGTCGATCTGGATCAATCCGTGCGGCAGGCAGACGGCTCCGAGGGTGATGCCCGGGTATTGGTCTTCGATGTAGACATTGTTGGCGATTTCTTGCATATAAACTCCGAAAATGATAATTAGATCGAATTTGTATTCGCGGCCGGCAGGGTCAGGTTGAAGCGCGCCCCTTTGCCAACTTCGCTGTCAATCCAGATTTGGCCGCCATGCCCCTGGACGGCGAGGCGGCAGAAGGCCAGGCCTACGCCAAGCCCGCTTGAGATGCCTTCCTTTTTCAGGCGGGTGAATTTTTCGAAGACACGGTCCTGGTCGGCCGGGGATATGCCGGGGCCGTTGTCTTTGACCCAGCACAACACTTTTTCTCCTTCCAGAATTGCGCCGATTTCGATCATGCCGTAGGTGGGTGTGAATTTGATCGCGTTTTCCAGCAGGTTGATGAACACCCGCCGCACCATGTCCGGGTCAACCCAGATGCGAGGCAGGGAATCGCTGATGTCCATCTTGATGACCTGCTGGCGGCTCTCGGCCGCGTACCGGACCGCTTCGCGGGCCTCGCCGATCAGGATGGCCGGGTCAATGGCTTGCTGGTCTACGATGATGTGGCCGGCTTCGAGACGGTTGATATCGAGCAGGGAGCTGATCAGGCGCTGGATGCGCGCCGTGGACTGGTTGGCGATTTCGAGCAGCGAGGCGATGGTCTCATCCCCCGGCAGCATCCCGGCCAGGATGTCTATGCTGGAGACGATATTTGCCAGGGGCGAGCGCAGGTCATGGTAGATCATGGCGGTCAGGTCTTCGCGCAGCGCATCCAGATCTTTGCGCTCGGTAATGTCGCGCAAAATCCATTGCAGCGAATCGGTATCCTCGAAGCGGGTTGTGCGCACGTAAACTTCGATGGGCATTTTGCGCCCGTCTTTGCGGTGCAGGGTGGATTCGTAACTCTGGGTCTCGGAGGTGCGCAGGTGTTCGAATTCCAGGCCGGTGCGGTTCCAGTTGACCTCGTGCATCTGGTCAATGGTCATGGCCTTCAGGTCTATTGGAGAATAGCCGCTCAACATGGCGGCCTGGCGGTTGGCTTCGACGATCCGCCCTTGGAAGGTGGTGATCAGGATCGGGTCAATGCTGTCTTCGAACAGGTCGCGGTAATTCTGGTGGGCAATTTGCAGGCGTTCGTAGAGTTGGGCGTTCTGGATGGAACTCCCGGCCAGGCTGCCGATACCGGCCAGCACCAGCAGGGCATCGGGATCGAAGGTCTTCGCTTTGGGGTTGACGACTTGCAGGATGCCGATGGTCTGTTCGCGGGCCTGGATGGGCACTGCCGCAATCGCCTGGGTGCGCGCCCCCGGCAGCAACAGGTCGGTGGTGGTCACGCGTTTGTCCTTGTCCACCATCGGGATGACGACCCCGCGTCCTTCGCGTAACACCATACCGATGATGCCCATTGCCAGGGGCGAGCGCCCGCCGAGGATATCCTTCGCGCCGATGCCTGCCGCAGCCTTGAAGACCAGGTCGCCGCGCTCCTGGTCTATCAACCCGATGGCGACCATTTCGACCTGGAGGGCTTGCATGGTCTGGTCGGTGATGCGCTGCAACACTTCATCCAGTTGCAGCGAGGCGTTGATGGTTTTGGCGCCTTCGGCCAGAGCGGTCATCACCCGCGCCTGGCGCTGGCTTTCGGCGTATAACCGTCCGTTCAGCACCGCGATCCCGGCCTGGTCGGCAATGGCCTGCATCAGTTCCAGGTGTTCCTGGTTAAAAGCAAAAGGCGTGGAATGGACCAGGGTCAGCACGCCCACCAGGCGTTCCCGCGCCAGGAGCGGCACGCACATGGCCGATTTGGCCCCGGTCTTCTCGATGGCGTCGTCCGGGCGGCGCAGCCAGCGCTCATCCTTGCTGGTATCGTTGACCAGCACAGCCTTGCGGTTGCGGATTACCCATCCGGCCAGGCCGCGATCCACCGTATCCCGGATCTGCTGGGTGGTGTGTTCGTGGAATTGCTTGCCGTATACGATGGTGGCGTCCACCGGCTTCCCGTGATCGTCGAGCACCACAATGCTCCCGCGTTCCCCCCCGACGTTGATGATGGTCTCGTACACGACGCGTTGCAGCACGGTGCGCAGGTCGAGCGCCGTGGCAACTTCGCGGCTGACATGGTAGAGCAGTTCAATAATCGCGCGTGATTGGTCAATAGCCATAGATTTCCTCTGCTGGGTACTGGGTGATGAAACTGCTGCTCACGTTGAATGAATGGGCCGTCCCGACGAATTGGTCCCGTTGTAAACCCGCGAGAGGGGCAGGATGCTTTCGAGACTTGCTAACCAGAGTATAGCACAATCAGATACTATCAGCGGAATGTGAATTATTCTGGACTACCTGTCACAAAAAACTCCCTCAACCTGGTTGAGGGAGTTCCGGTTCAGGATTTAGCCAGCAACTCTTCGAAGACCTTCCTGGATTTTTCATCAATCATAGCGTGTTGGCTGCCACCGTGACTGTCCATCGTCACCACCACCGGGAATTCCTTGACCTCGATCACCCACATCGCTTCGGGGACGCCGAAATCGAGCTTGTGGACGCCGAGCACCTTTTGAACGGATTGGGCGATGTAGGAGGCCGCCCCGCCGATGGCGTGGAAGTAAACAAACGGGACCTCCTGGCAGCCCGCCAGGGTTTTGGGTCCCATCCCGCCTTTGCCGATCACGCCCCGGGCGTCGAAGTGTCTCATCACGTCGGCCTGGTACGGCTCCTCACGGATGGAGGTGGTCGGCCCGGCTGCGACGAATTTGTACTCTTTCGTATCCAGCCCGGCCACGACCGGCCCGCAGTGATAGATCACGCCGTGCTCCAGCAAGGGCTTGATCGCTGCGTACACTTCGAGATCGTCGCCCTGCGGCTGGCGCGTCTGCTTGATGAAAGTGTCAATCATCCACTTGTGGACGGCATCCCGCCCGGTCATCATCACCCCGGTCAGGGCCACCGGTTCGCCGACCTTCAGGCTGCGGACGGTTTCATCGCTGATGGGAATGGTTATTTCGCGCATGGGTATCTCCATTCAAATGGTGAACGGTAGACGGTGGGCCAAGAATCGGTCTCCGGTCCACCGTCTACGGTCTGAACCTAATCGTAAACCACTTCTTCGCCCTCCACCGTCATCTTGCGGCGGCGGTAGGCCCAGCACATGTACGAGACCGAGACGAAGTACGAGGCGGGCAGGCGGTGCAGGCCGGTGATCTTGGTATCCAGCACGGTGGTCTGGCCGCCGAAGCCCATCGGGCCGATGCCCATCTGGTTCGCCTCACCGGTCAGGCGTTCTTCGAGTTCGGCCAGGTTGGGATCTTCGCTCCGGGTGCCCATCTTGCTGAACAACACCTCCTTCGAGGCGTAATAGGATGAGCCGCGGTCGCCGCCGATGGACACGCCCAAGATCCCCGGCGCGCAGCCCTGACCCTGGGCCTTCTGCACCGCATCCAGCACCACCTTGCGGACGCCTTTCAGGTCGCGGCCCGCGCCGAGTTGGGAATTCGGCAGCGAATACTGCGCCCCCACGTTCTCGCAGCCGCCGCCCTTGAGCATCAACTCGATGGTCAGGGGCTGGCCGGCGTCCACTTCCTCGAAATGGATGTAGGGGAACTCGTCGCCGCCCAGGTTGTTGCCGCTGTTCTTGTCGTAGATGGCGTCCACCGCGTTGGGGCGCATGTACGAGCGTTTGGTGGCCTCGGCCATCGCCTCGCGGATCTGCTTCTTGAGGGCGCGGGTGCTCATCCCTTCGGGATAGTGGACGTAGAAAATGGGCGTGCCGGTATCCTGGCAGAGGGGGGTCGAATTCTTGCGGGAGAGTTCGATGTTCTTGAGGATCGTCTCCAGCGCGCCGCGGGCCGCCGAACCGGGTTCCTCCTTCCCGACTGCCTCCCGCAGGCGGGTTTCGACATCGTGGGGCAGGTCCGTCGAGGTGCGGCGGATCAATTCGAGGATTTCGTTGGTCAAATCTCGCATGGGAACCTCCAGAAAGTCTGACTCAATCATACCCCATTTTGTTGTAGTCGTCTTTGGTTGTTGGTATGCCTGACAACTCATTACCGATAAGCCCTCGGTTCTTCAGGATGAATTTCGCATTGTACGCTATGGTTTGCTGCATTGGATAGAGACCAATACCAAATCCGCTATAAGGAGATGGATAATCTCCTTATAGCGGATTGTGAATCTCCTGTAAGCGGATACTCAATCTCCTTATAGGAGATTGAGTATCTCCTTATAGCGATTTATCAATCTCCTGTAAGGAGATTTGATAATGGTCCCTATCAAACCATCAGATCATGCGTAAGAAACCTTGTGTCTATCGCTGATGAATGTGGAACTCATCGGGCAGGATCGAGCGGAACTCGTAAGGGAAATCTCATCCGGTTAACCAAAAGCGGGGCGGAGGACATTCCTCCGCCCCGGCGGGGTTGGGGATCAGGCCGGTTTGCGTTTGCGGGTGAAGAAGGCGATCAGCGCGCCGATGACGACGACCACCAGGGTGATGAGCGCGGCGGTCGGGGCGCCGGTGGGACCGTCATCGGGGACCGGGGTTTCGGCGACGGGCGGGGCTTCGGTCTCGGTCGGGG
>DIDQ01000151.1 GCA_002418215.1 Anaerolineales bacterium UBA5796 | reverse complement strand
AAAATATCAAAGAGCCACTTTTCTTCGTGCCCCTTCGCGGCCTTTGTGTTTCACGGGTTTTGTAGTGAACTCTTCGGTATAATCCGCCCCATGCGGAAAATCTTCGTCGTGCTGGTCTTCTTCCTGGCGGTTGGGCTGGTCATTTTCAGCTTTTCCGAGCTGGAAAAGATCGCCGCCACCCTCCAAAAAAGCAACCTGCTGTTCGTGGCGGCCGCGCTGGCGGTGGAACTGCTCTGGCTGCTGAACGTGGCCCTGACCTACCAATCCTTCTACCGCCGGTTGGGGCTGGAAGAAGGACTCGGCCACCTGGCCCTGGTGGTCGCGGCCGTCAACTTCGTCAACGTGGTCGCGCCGACCGCCGGGATGGGCGGGATGGCCCTCTTCGTGGACAACGGCCGCAAGCGCGGCCATCCGCCCGGGCGCGTGACCGCCGCCGGAGCCTTGTTCCTGTTTTTCGATTACCTGGCCTTCCTTTTTGTGCTGGCCCTGGGCCTGGTGGTGCTCTTCCGCCGCAACAACCTGGATGCGGGCGAGATCACCGCCTCCCTGGTCCTCGTGACCATCGCTTCCGTGCTGGGGGCCTTACTCTATATCGGCTCCCGCTCCGCCTCCCGGTTGGGGGACATCCTGGCCCGGCTGGCCCGGCGGGTGAACCGGATCCTCCGCCCCTTCATCCAGCGGGACTACCTGGACGAATCCCGCGCCCACGCCTTTGCCTGCGAAATCGGCGAGGGACTGTCCGGCCTGCGCGATGATCCCGGGCGTTTGCTGCGGCCCATGCTTTTCTCCCTGACCAACAAAGCCCTGCTCATCAGCATCCTGCTGCTGGTCTTCCTGGCCTTCGGCGTCCCCTTCTCCGCCGGGACGATCATCGCCGGGTTTGCCATCGGCTACCTGTTCCTGATCGTCTCCCCGACACCGGCCGGGGTGGGGGTAGTGGAGGGGATGCTGGCCCTGGCGCTCAAATCCCTGCGGGTCGAATGGAGCCAGGCGGTGATCGTCACCCTGGTCTATCGCGCCGTCACGTTTTGGTTCCAACTTGTCGTAGGGGCGATTGCGTTCCGGCTGTTGAACCGCCGTAACTAAAGCAGCAACTTTCGACAAATCGAATGCCAGCAATCACTTTCTTCTTGCGAAGATATTGAAAACATTATATTTGTTGACAATAATATCAATTTCTGTATAATGAATTCAAGAAAATTAATTAGCACTTCAATAAATTTGATATAGGAGCAGATATGCAAAGCGCAAACAAACGCCCGCAAGGCATAGCCGCTTTCGTGGTGATCTGGGTCGGGCAGGTCATCTCCATCCTGGCCTCCGGGATGAGCGGTTTTGCCCTGACCCTCTGGATCTACGACCAGACCAAAAGCGCCACCGCCATGGCCGGGATGCAGGTGGCCTACATCCTGCCCTTCCTGATCATGTCCATCCCTGCCGGGGTGATGGTGGACCGCTACAACCGCAAACTGATGATGATGGTCAGCGATTTCACCGCCGTCCTGGCGACCGTTTTGATCCTCGTCTTGAACATGCTGGGGGTCTTGCAGTTCTGGCACCTTTACGTTGCCGGGGTGCTGTTCGGCATCGGCAATACCTTCCAGTGGCCAGCCTACTCCGCCGCCATCAGTACCATGATCCCCAAGGAACAATACGGCCGTGCCAATGGCCTGATGTCGCTCATGGAAGCCGGGCCGGGCGTCCTGGCCCCCATCCTGGCCGGGGCGTTGTACCCCTTCCTCGGTCTGACCGGCCTGCTCACCATAGACGTGATCACCTTCTTCATTGCTATCGGTGCGTTGGCTTTGGTCTTCATCCCCAACCCCGAGCGCACCGCCGAAGGCGAAAAGGCGGCTGGCGGAGGGATGCTCAAGCAGGCCTGGACGGGGTTCCAGTATATTTTCCAGCGCCCGACCCTGCTCGGCTTGCAGTTGATGTTCCTGTTTGGCAATCTGTTCAGCGGGATGGGATTCACGCTCATGGCCCCTATGATCCTGGCCCGCACCGGCCAGAACAGTCTGATTTATGGCTCGGTGCAGACCGCCGGTGCCATTGGCGGCATTTTGGGCGGCGTGTTGATGTCGGCCTGGGGCGGATTCAAGCGGCGCAGCTTCGGCGTCATTTTGGGATGGATCCTGACAGGCATCTCTACCATGCTGCTGCTCGGTATTGGACGCGGTCTGGCAGTCTGGATTCCGGTTATGATATTTTCCGGCATTGTCGTGGCTTTGCTGAATACCTCCAATCAATCTTTTTGGCAGGCTAAAGTTGCCCCCGACCTGCAAGGGCGGGTTTTCTCGGCCCGCCGCCTGATCGCCTGGTTTACCCAGCCCATTGCTCCGGTCATCGCCGGCACCCTGGCTGATTTTGTGATGGAACCCGCCATGAGCGAGAACGGCTCCCTGGCCTCCGGCTTTGGCTGGCTGGTTGGCACCGGGCCGGGTGCGGGAATGGGCCTGCTCTTCGTTTTCTGCGGGCTGGGTGCTACCCTGATTGGGGTCAGCGGGCTATTCGTCCCGGCGATTCGCAATGCGGAGGAGTCATTGCCCGATCACGATCAGCTTGCCCGGGCCGAAGCCCAGCCCGCCCCGGCAGACTGAAAACAAAGGAATACAGGCTCTCCCGTAACGAACGGGAAAGAGCCTAAACACGAAGGACACTACGGACACAAA
>DIDQ01000038.1 GCA_002418215.1 Anaerolineales bacterium UBA5796 | reverse complement strand
CCGGCGGCGCTGCCGGTGCGTCCACCGCCGCCGCCGGCCTGGCGTTCCAGGTGGGTCCAGGCGCGGGTCAGGCGGGGGAGGTAGTATTCGTACTGGGCCAGTTCCACCTGCAACATGCCTTCGCTGGTGTGGGCATGTTGGGCAAAGATGTCGAGGATCAGGGCCGTCCGGTCGAGGACGCGCAGGTTGCGTCCCAAAGCTCTTTCGAGTTCGCGCTGGTGGCGCGGGTTGAGTTCGTCGTCGAAGATGACCAGGTCGGCCAGAGTCTCCTCCGTCAGAGCCTTGAGTTCCTCCACTTTACCGGAGCCAATGAACGTGTCCGGGTGAGGGGCGGAGAGCTTCTGGGTCAGTTCGCCGACGACTTCCAATCCGGCGGTATCGGCCAGCAGGGCCAGTTCGGTCAATGAGTCATCCAGCGAGAGCAGGCCCTCTTGCCGGAAAACTTCCACGCCGACTAAAAATGCTTTTTCACGCGGTGGGGTGGTAGGAGATGGGGTTCGTTTTGCCATGCGCTGCGGTGTTCAACTTTCCTGAAAACAACTTGGTCAGTTTGGGGTCTGAGGCTTCGCCTCGCATGGGGATCAGCAGGTGGAATGTCGAGCCGGGGCAGGACTGTTCGTCGCAACCGGGGGATTCGACCCAGAGCGTGCCGCCATGCGCTTCAATGATACCACGCGCAATCGGCAATCCCAACCCGGGGCCGCCGCCTTTGAATTTGACTTTCCCGCTCGAATGCAGTTGGACTTTGCCCAACTGGCTGAATTTTTCGAAAATAATGGCCTGGTCATCGGGCGCAATACCGATGCCCGTGTCGGTGATGGTGATCTCGATGAAACCGGGCAGGGTGCGCCCGCCGATGGTGATCCTGCCGCCATCGGGAGTGTATTTGATGGCGTTGTTGAGAATATTGCGCAGGGCCTGGTAGAGCCGCTCGGTGTCGGCGAAGATGACTTCTTTCATGCCTGTGAAGGGGACGATCTCCAGGGTTTGCCCGCGGGCCTGGATGGATGGCCCCATTTCGTTCCTTGCCAGCCTGAGCAGGTGGGTGAAAGCGACCGGCTGGAGGGTCAGCGAAAGCAACTGGTTGTCTATCAGCGAAACGTCAATCATGTCCTCGACGATTTCGTTCAGGCGGCGGATGCCGGTATCCACGCCGTGGATAAGCTGCTCGGTGGGGGCGAGCGAAGCCGATTTGTCCGCCGCCAGCAGGTCGCGCAGCATGGTGGTGTAACCTTCGATCAGGGTCAGCGGGGTCTTGAGTTCGTGGGCGGCCACCGAAATGAAATTCGACTTGGTGCGGTCGAGGTGTTCGAGTTTGCGCTGGGCTTCCTCCAGTTCGCCGGTGACGTAGTTGACGTGCTGCTCCATTTCGTAGCGGGCAGCCTTTTCGAGCGCGCAGGCGAACAGCGGGGTGGTCGCGGCCAGGACTTTGAGCGCGCCTTCGGCCCCCAGGCATTTGTAAGCGACTTCATGGGTGGCCGTGAGCATCTTTTGGATGACCGAAGCGGCGTTGGCGCGACCCTCGGCCAGGTCCGTTTGCGTGGCGGATTCGGTCCACGAGCGGATGACCGGATCGAGGCGGGCCGGCGACCCGCTGATGGCAGCGTGCTCCAGCGCGTCGAAGAAGCGTTCGAGTTCGGCGTCGAAATCATCGCGGGAGGCGTGGCCGGCGGCCGTCAAGACGGATACCCGTTCTAGCCAGTCAATGCGGATGGCGGCGAAAAGGTCGCTGAGGTTCACATGCCAAGTTTACCCGCTTGAGGAAATTCAATCATTTCGATTGTCTTGCAATTTGGGATTGCTGCCGACAGAGTCGACGAGCTTTAATGTATACCCAGGGCGGTTGAAAATTGCGCTTTTTTATGAGAAGGAATGCGCAATTTTCAACCGTGGGTATTATAAATGGCGCAAATGGGCAAATTACGCGGAATTTTGTGGAAATGTAGCCAAACAGCCCGATCTGCTGGCGCAAAAGAGAGAGGTTCACTGTTGGTCAAGTGAACCTCTCTCAATTTCAGGGTGATCCGCAACTTTTACGGGACGTAATCCCTCCGTGAACTACGGGACATAGTATTCGATGATGAGTTGCGGGCGGGATGCCGCAGCCGCGTTGCCGCTGAACAGGCTCAGGAAGTTTGCCACGGCATCGTTGTTATCGTCCAGCTTGAAACGCAGGCGGATCTGGGTCAGGCCGCCGCCGGTGGACAGTTTGTTGACATAAGTCTTGGCGCTGGTCAGGTTGATGGCGTACCAGCCGTTGACCAATGCCGGCTTGAAGGGACCGATAGATTTGCTGGCCCGGGCCTGGAAATCGCTCGCTTGCAAGGCCGATGTCCCGAACAGCCCTTTCTTGATGTCAACCATGAAGCCCTGGAAAAGGTTGACCGGGTTGCTGCCGCCAACGATACCCTGCTTCTTGACCTTGAGCGTGACTTTGGTGACGACCGCCTTATCGGGTAAGCCTTTGGTGCTGAAGGACAGGATCGAGCGGAATTGCTTTTTCTGGGCGTTGTCGCCCAGGCGCAGGGTGGTCGCGGTGGCGTTGAGCGCCCCGCCTTTGGTGGTCTTCTCGCCCGATTCGAGAACCCAGCCGTCCTGCGATCCGGTGGATTTCAAGGTAGTCTTGTAGTTTTTGGTGATGGTGTAGGCTTCGCCGCCGGTGTAGCCACTTGCCAGCGGATTGCCGGCCTCGTCCTGGATGCTGCCGTCGTTGAGCAGGTCCAGGCGCAGGGTGCCGTTGTATTTGCCGGTCGCCACGCTGACGGTGTAGGTATCCGCCGGGCCGCTGGCCGGTGAAACATCAGTGATGGCATAGCCGGTGATGGAACCGGTTTTGGCCAGGGCGAAGTCGGCTGAATCTACGCCGGAGACGGGTTCGGAGAAGGTGACGGTGAAGTCCACGCTGGCGGCGCTGGTTGGGCTGGTGTTCACCCGCGTGACTGAGACGACAGATGGAGGGATGGTTTCTCCGTCGTACTCATAAGCCCCAATATCACAGGCTGCGCCTTGCGGACGGGCAACCCCGCGCTGGTCGGTGGTCGCGCAATCGGTGTCGTTCCCGGCGTCAATGGCCGGTGAACCGGGCAGGAGCGGGATGGTCTGGGTATAGCCGCCGTTGTCGCCCAGGACGCCCAGCAAGGGATCGTCAGTGAGGATGTTCGTTCCGCCGGGGTAGCCGCCTTCGACGATGCTGTCGCTGATGACGACATACGCGGTGCCTTCATTTACAATTTGAGCGCCATTATTTGTGCCATCGCTCCAAAGGATGCTATTTTGTATGGTTATGAAGCTATAAGCAAACACACTCGAAGAGTTGAAAATTGAGTTCCCGCTGGATGCAGTATTGCCTGCGAATGTAACATTCTTTAGCACCGGATTGGGATTCTTCCCATAAATAATTTGATTATAAATGGCGCCGCCTAAATCATCCGAGGAGTTATTGCTGAAGGTGACATTCGTTAGTGTCAGGTACTCGAAGTCCGTTTCCCCCCCGTCAACACTCATTGCGCCGCCCCTAAGAGTCGCATGATTGCTCTCAAAGGTTACATTGTTTAATGATGCGCCGGCGACAAAGCCGAAAAACTCGAGTCCTCCGCCCCTTACAGAAAAATTATGACTGAAATGGATGTTTGTTAAAGTAATATAGGATGTCCATGACACTGCTAAGCCGCCCCCACCCCATCCGGCAGTGTTGCCGGAAAAAGTTACATTTTCCAGGGTTGGATTACCATCGAAAGTTTTCATCCCGCCTCCCTGTCCTGAGGTAGAGTTGTTCGAAAAAGTGACATTACTTATGGTTGGATTGCCCTTGTGATTAACCAAACCTCCGCCATAATAACCGGCAGAATTGTCGGTGATAATAAGGTTTGAAAGAATAGGGTCGCCGTAATAGATATAAATGCCGCCGCCCATATCAACTTCGATGCCGTTATTAATATCGGCATTTCCGCCTGTAATGGTAAACCCGTCCAGGGTGGCAGTGTTCGGAAGCGCGATAGTGCCAGTTATATCAACTACTGACAAGCTGTTGTCGCTGTTATCGCCGGGGATGCCAATGTCGCCGCTAAGGATGGTGATATTGGCTTTGAAGTCGCGTTGGTTGTGAGCAGTTTCCGTCCCTGCAAACCCGCCATAAATTGCTACACCGTTTTTGAGTTGGAAAGAATCGGTCCGAAGCGAACCGGGGGTGTAAGTTCCGGCCTTGACCCATATCTCCTGTCCTGCAACAGCGCTGGCAATGGCATATTGGAGGTCACAGGCAGCGGCCCACGTTTTGCATGATCCACTGGTTACGCCAGAGGGGACTACCATGAGGGTAGAAAACGCTTCATAAGCCCCAATATCACAGGCTGCGCCTTGCGGACGGGCAACCCCGCGCTGGTCGGTGGTCGCGCAATCGGTATCGTTCCCGGCGTCAATGGCCGGTGAGCCGGGCAGGAGCGGGATGGTCTGGGTATAGCCGCCGTTGTCGCCCAGGACGCCCAACAAGGGATCGTCAGTGAGGATGTTAGTTCCGCCGGGGTAGCCGCCTTCGACGATGCTGTCACTGATGACGACATACGCGCTGCCTTCATTCACAATTTGAGCGCCAGTATTTGTGCCGTCAGTCCAAAGAATGCTGTTTTGGATGGTCATAGAACCATTGTCGAAATCGGGTGCGGAATTGTAGATTGTGTTCCCGTTGGCAGCGGCATTATTCGCAAAAGTGATATTCTTTAGAATCGGATTGGGGGAATTGGATCGACTGATGAAGAGAGCGCCGCCCTTGTCGCTGGAAGAATTATTACTGAATGTGGCATTTGTTAATGTCAGGGAATCGAAGCCGGAACCGAAATTATTAAAACTTATCCCGCCTCCCTGAAGGGTTGCCAGATTGGTATCGAAGGTTACGTTGTTTAGTGCCGCGTTACCATAAAATTCAAAAAATTCCATTCCTCCACCTCTTGGGGCGGAGTTATGGCTGAACACCACCTCTGTCAAGGTTATATCAGTCCAATAAATAACCGCCAATCCGCCTCCACCAGAGCTGGTTGAATTGTCGGTGAAAGTCACATTTGTCAGGGTTGGATTGCCGCTTTCACTGGCCATCCCTCCTCCTTGACCCAGGGCAGAATTATTGGAGAAGGTCACATTGGTCAGTATTGGACTCCCGCCCTGGTTGGCCATTCCACCGCCAAGGTAATACGCATAATTGTCGGTGATGATGAGGTTCGAAAGTGTTGGATTGCCGGCATGGTTATAAATTCCACCCCCCATGTAGGCAATTCCATCTATATTGGCATTCCCACCTGTGATGGTAAACCCGTCCAAGGTGGCTGTATTTGGATTGGCAAGAGTGCTGTAAATGTAAATCACCGATACGCTGTTGTCGCTGTTATCGCCGGGGATGCCGGTATCCCCGCTGAGAACCGTCACGCGATCATTGAAGTCACGTTGTTCGCGCTGGGTCTCAGTCCCGGCGAAGCCGCCGTAGAGTGCAACGCCACTCTTGGGGTAGAATGAATCCCCCCGGCCCGATTCGAGATCTACCGGCGGCAGGTAAGTCCCCTCTTTGACCCAGACCTCGTCGCCTGCTGAAACGAGCGTGTTGAGCGCATAAGTCAGGTTGCAGGTATTTTCCCAGGAATCCCCGCAGCCCGGGTCGGTCAGCCCATCGGTCGAGACACGGTAGGTTTGTCCGGCCGCGTTGGCAGGGTTTACGGGGATCAACGCCAGGATGACAACGATACTGATGATTTGGAAAAGCGAGATTTGGGCTTTTCGGAACATATTTCCCTCCGCGTGGTGATGGGTTGTGAAAAGTTTCTAAAATAATATCACAGTATCACGGCTGAACACAACTCCAACCAGGGTACTGTAAGGGGATTGTCATTTCAGCCTCCCGATCCACCCCAACAGCGTCTCCCCGACCATCTTCAAACTCTCCGCCGAGACCTTGTCTGGCGTATCTGCCGTCGTGTGCCAGTAGGGGTAGTCGAAGTCAATGATGTCTACGACTGTGAGGCCGAGCTGCTTGAAGGGGATGTGGTCATCGGTAATCCGATATTTGGGCTGGGGGATGAAGGCCGTCTCGTACCCCAGTGCGGCCGCCTGGGCCCAGATGGCCTCGGTCAGGGCCGGGTCGGAGTTGCGCTCCTGGTAGATGTTCAGGTCGGCGTCGCCGATCATATCCACGATCACCACCGCCTGCGGGCGGACCGTCAGGCTTTCGGCGAAGGCGCGGGATCCCAGGATCCAGTCCGAGCCGGGCAGGTCGCCGTCGTCTTCGGCGTCGAAGAAGACCAGCCAGACGGGGGGGCTGTCAGCGGGCAGGACGCGGGCGATTTCGAGCAGCACGGCCACGCCCGAAGCCCCGTCGTTGGCGCCGGGGACGGGCTGGTCCCGTTTGGCGGGGTCGGGGTCGCGGTCGGCGACGCGGTGGCTGTCGTAGTGGGCGCCCAGGATGACGACCGGTTCGGTTTCGCCGCGTGTAGCCAGGATATTGTAAACCGGGCGGCCCATTGACATGGATTCCCGGACCGAGACCTGCCAGCCGGCTGCGGCCAGTTCGTCCACGAGCCAGGCCCGGAATTGGGCGTGGGCAGCGGACCCGAGCGTGCGCGGCCCGAAAGCGACCTGCGTGTACACGTCGTCGAGGGCGCGCTGGCCGTCGAAGATGTCCGGCGCGGGAGTCGCCTCGGGCTGGAAAAGGTTTGGAAACGCGAGCCAGGTTCCCAGTCCGAGAAGGACCGCAGCGGATAAGGCCAAAAGGAGAGAAAGGACCCGGCGGGCAGGAGAGTGCGTCGCACCTGGTTTGGCGGAATGGTTCATAGCGATAGCCTATACAGTTAACCTGGATGCGCGGCAGCGTTGAGGTGCGGCGCACCCTCACCGGCCAGGAAACGTTCCAAATCCACAAGCGCACGGTCGGCATAAGCCCGGGCGCGCTCGCGCTTGCCCGATTTGCGGGGCAGGTCTTCGAGCGGCGGCAGGATGCCGAAATTGGCCTTCATCGGCTGGAAGTCCTTCATGTCGGCGTGGGTGACGTAGTGGCACAGCGCGCCGAGCATGGTGGTCTCGGGGAGGACGAGGGGCGGCTGGCCGTGGAGCAGGCGGGCGGCGTTGACCCCCGCCAGCAGGCCGGTGGCGATATTGCCCATGTAGCCTTCCACGCCGGTGATCTGGCCGGCGAAGAACAGGTCGTCGCGGGCGTGGAATTGCAGGGTGGGGCGCAGCAGGCGGGGCGCGGCAATGAAGGTGTTGCGGTGCATCTGGCCGTAGCGCACAAACTCGGCGTTTTCGAGGCCGGGGATCAGGCGCAGGACGCGGCGCTGTTCGGGGAATTTGAGATTGGTCTGGAAGCCGACGATGTTGTACAGGTTTCCGGCCAGGTTGTCCTGGCGCAACTGGACGACCGCGTAGGGGCGGCGGCCGGTGCGCGGGTCGCGCAGCCCGACCGGGCGCATCGGGCCGAAGGCCAGCGAATCGCGTCCGCGCTCGGCAATGATCTCGACCGGCAGGCAGCCCTCGAAGAAATGCCCGGCCTTCACGCCGGATTTGATAGCCACTTCGAAAGCCCGCAGTTCGATCCGTTCGGCCTCCAGCAGGGCGGTGACGAAGGTCTCGTACTCGTCTTTGGTAAACGGACAGTTGATGTAATCGCCTTCTTCTTGTTCCCCCTTTTCGTAGCGCGAAGCCCGGAAGGCGACCTGCATGTTGATCGAGTCATACGCCACGATGGGCGAGATGGCGTCGAAGAAGGACAGGTGGGCTTCACCGCTCAAGTCGGCGATGGCCTGCGAGAGGGCAGGCGAGGTCAGCGGGCCGGAGGCGATGACGGCGGGCGTGGCGGGGATTTGGGTGGCCTCCCGGCGGACGATCTCGATCAGCGGGTGCTCTGTGATGCGCTCTGTGACCAGGCGGGCAAAGAATTCCCGGTCCACGGCCAGCGCGCCGCCGGCAGGCAGCGCGGCGGCTTCGGCGCAGTCGAGCAGCATCGAGCCGAGGCGGCGCAGTTCGTTCTTGAGCAGGCCCGAGGCCCGGTCGGGCAGGTTGGAGCCGAGCGAGTTGGAGCAGACCAGTTCGGCGAAGTCCGCGGTCGCGTGCGCCCCGGTCGAAACTTCGGGGCGCATCTCGAACAGGCGGACGCGCAGGCCGCGCTGGGCGGCCTGCCAGGCGGCCTCGCTCCCGGCCAGTCCGCCGCCGATGAGGGTAAGGTCAGAATTGGGCAAAGACATGGGATGAATTGTACCAGGGGTGGAAATTTTGAACACGGATACTTCGACAAGCGATGTTACGCACTCACCCCACCCCTGCACGGGGACAAGCCCCCGCGCTATTCATCCGAAGTCTGCGAAACAGGCTTAGTACGGCATTGCAGGAATACATTCCGATTTTCATCCGCGAATTTACGCTAAGAGCTTGTGTAAGAACAACTTCCCGATTCTGGATTTCTTCTCGCCTGTATTCGTCGGACTAAAGTCCTGCCTTAGTTCATGAAAGTCGGTTAAACCCGACTCGCGATGCTAGTCCGCAGGACTTCCATGAACTGAGCAGGCGGCTTTAGCCCCGCTCACCCCGAACGAAAAACGGAAGTTATTTTTGCACGACTCCTAATCTCCGCTAATCTGTTCGAAAATTAGCGAGAATTCGCGAAGACTTGTCCTGAGATTGACGAAGGATCAGCGGATGAATCGCCAGAGAAACTCGGACCAAAATTATGAAACGCTGGACTTGGCCGCCACAGGCGGCTTCGTAAGAGCAGCCCGACGGTTTTATCGTCGGGCGGGGCGTGCGGTAAGGGTCTCCATGGAGCGCAAATGGATATTGCTGCGTAACATCATCTGCATAATCTGTGTTTGGATTTCCACTCCCCGCGCTTATTCCCTGTATAATTAGGCGGGATAGCTTATGCCTGACGATTTTGATTTTGTCGTAAAAGAAGCCGTATTATTAACCAATTCTTGCTGGGCGGCCGGCCTGGAGCGGTTTGGGGGACATTGGCAGGCGCGCGCCAGTTTCCATTTGGATAAACGCAAGCAATCCATATTGCTCGATTATTTGCAGGACGAGGCGGTCCATGCCTGGCTGTCGGGTTCGATGACTGCCGGGCGGCCGCGCTCGCGGCGGATCAGCGCCGGGGCCGGGTTGGAATGTTCCCGCCTGTACGCCTTCCCGGCCGCTTCGGGGAGGATGGTGCTGCTGGTAGGCGACAACGAGATGAACAAGGATGCCCAACGTTTGTGGCGGATGTTGAGCCTGGGGATGACAGGCCAGGAATCCCAGGGTCTGGCGCTGGGTTCAGAGCAGGTTAATCTCCTGGTCCCTGAAACGAATCCCGAAGGCTCGCTCAGCGCCGCCAACGGGCTGGAACGCATCCTGGCCGCGTTCATCCGCGTCAGCGCAGCGACCGGCGGCTGGCTGGCGATTTGCAGCGGCGACCAATTGGAGATCCGCATTCATTCGGGGAATGTGTCGTGGCCCGCGAATCAGATCGCCATCGGTTCGCATCCGTTGTACTTGCGCATTCAGCAAACCATGACGGCCCTGGCCCTGCATCGCGAACAGCCGGATTGGGAGAAGATCCCGCTCGATCAAGTGGACCCCGACGCCCGGGCCTGGATCGGCGTCCCGGTCATCATCGGCCAGCGGACCATCGGCCTGGTCGTCTTGTGGCGCAAGGAAACTTTCTCGCCCCTGGAATGGCAAAACCTGACCGTCCTGGCCGCCCACATTGCCCCGGTTTTGGAATTGACCATCACCTTCGACGATATGGCCAGCCACATGCGCCGCCTGGCCCTGCTCAACGATTTTGCCCGCACCGTCACATCCGCCTCCGACCTGGATGAAATCGCCCTGCGGGTCTTTGCCCTGCTGCGGCGCACCTTCTCGACCGACCTGCTTTCGCTCTACCTGATCTCCGCCGACGGCGAGCAATTGCGCGGCTACCGGCGCCTTTCCAGCGAGATGGTGGTCCAGAACCAGCCGGTGCGTCGCAATCCGCTGGCGCGCATGATCCGGGCCGGGAATATGGTCCGGTTGGAGGATGTCCGTTCCCACGCGGAGTATACCTTCGTCCAGGAGGGCGCGGCGTCCCTTTTGCTGGCCCCGTTGAAATATCGCGGCCAGGTGATCGGGGCGCTCCATCTCGAAAACCGCCAGCCGGGGGCCTTCTCGGTCTATGACGAGAACCTGTTGCAAGTCATAGCCAGCCACCTGGCCGGGTTGGTCGAATACGGCCGCCTGCGCGAAGACGCCGAGGCCCGCGCCCGGAACCTGGGCTTGATCCACGAAGTCGTCGAGCAGGTCATCGGGCTGACGGATGTCTCACAGGTGGCCCAGATCGTCGCCGATCTGTTGACCAAATATTTCGCGTATGAACTGGCCCTCGTCCTCCTGGTTGACGAAACCGGTGAGCTGTCCCTGGGCGGGGTGGGCGGCACGGGCAGGGAGATCTTCGAGGCGGCCCTGAACGCTTCGACCCTCTCGCGGGAGCGGGGCATATCCGGTTATGTCCTGCGCACGGGCGAGAGTGTGCTGGTCAATGACGTCAGCTTAAGTGAACACTACGTCCCGGTTTCGGGCTGGAGCGCCGGTTCCGAGATGTGTGTGGCCCTGAGCGCCAACGACTCCACCATCGGCATCATTGACATCGAGAGCACCCAGACCAATGCCTTTTCCCAGAACGATCTGCTGGTGCTCGAAGCCCTGGCCGGGATCCTGTCGGGCGTGATCGTCAGCGCCGAGCAATACCAGCGCCTGCAACTGACCCGCGACGAACTCCAGGCTCGCATCGAGGCCCAGCGCGAGGCCGAGCGGCGTTTCATCCAGGCCGCCAAGCTGGCCGCGGTCGGCGAGATGGCGGCCGGTGTAGCCCACGAACTCAACAACCCGCTTACCACCGTATCCGGTTTTGCCGAGTTGGTCCACGCCGAACTCCCCCCGGATTCCCCCCAGAAAAATGATGTCGAACTGATCCTGCGCGAAGCCGCAAGAGCCCGGGGCGTGGTGCGCCGCCTGCTGGATTTCTCCCGCCAGAGTGAAATGATGCGCACCCGCGCCGACCTGAACGAAACCGTTGCGGATGTGCTTTCGCTGACCAACCACCTGCTGCATACCAGCGGCGTCCGGCCCCAGGTGGACCTGGCCGAAGGCCTGCCCTGGCCCTCGATTGACCGAAACCAGATCAAACAGGTTTTGCTCAACCTGCTGCACAACGCCATGTACGCCATGCCCGATGGCGGCGACCTGTTCGTCAATACCGAGCAGCGCTGGAGGAACGGTGTGAATTATTTGACCGTCGCCGTCCGGGACACCGGGATCGGCATTCCCCCCGAAAACCTCGACCGCATCTTCGAACCCTTCTTTACCACCCGCTCCGAGAGCGGAGGCACCGGGCTTGGCCTGTCGGTCAGTTACGGCATCGTCACCGACCACGGCGGGATGATTGACGTCGAAAGCCAGGTGGATGTCGGTTCCTGCTTCACCATTTGGCTGCCTGTGGAGAGCGAATGAGTCAGGCCACCATCCTTGTTGTGGATGACGAATCCGGCATCTCCCTGTTGGCCGAGCGGCTGCTTACCCGGGCGGGCTTCAAGGTGATCGCGTTCACCGAGCCGCGCCTGGCTGTCGAACATCTTGCCCAGAGCAAGATAGACCTGCTGCTCGTAGATATCCGCATGCCCGAACTCGACGGCTTTTCTGTGATAGACCATGCCAAGAGCCAGCAACCGGATATTGCCGTACTGGTCATGACCGGTTTTGGTACGGTCGAAACCGCCATTCGGGCCTTGCGCCAGGGGGTGGACGGACTGATCCTGAAGCCTTTCGAATCCGGGAGCGAACTGGTACAGGCCTGCCGGTTGGCGCTGGCGGATAACCAGCAGAAACGGGATGTGGCCCGGATGCGCGCCCTGCGTCCGTTGTTCAGCGTAGCCGAAACGCTGCTGGTCGAAACCCGCCCGGATCACCTCATGGACCTGATCCTGGGCGCCGTTACCGGTCACCTCGATTGTGCCCATGCCGGGTACTACCAATACGACCCCGCCACCCGCGCCCTGACCCTGCTGGCCGGGCGCGGTATTCGCCTCCCGGACGACAACAGCGACCACCCGGCCGGCTTGATCGGAAAAGTGGACGCGTCGAGCGCGCCCATCATCCAAAATGTTTCCGGGCCGGGCGAGGCGGATCTTCAGGATATCTTGCGCGCCTTCAACCTGGAAACCGCCATGTGCGTCCCGGTGGCCCGCCCGACCACCCGCGGCGTGATCTTTGCCGGGCGGGATTCCGGCCGGCCCATCTTCCGTGAAGCCGACCTGGATATGTTCACCATCCTGGCCCACCAGGCGGCCATCGCCCTCGAAAACGCCCGCCTTTACGATGACCTGCGGGATTACATCCGCCGGGTGGAGGAGTCGCAGCAGGCGCTGATCCAGGCTGAGAAGATGGCAACTGCCGGGCGGCTGACGGCCTCGATTGCCCACGAGATCAACAACCCGCTGCAGGCGGTCCAAAACTGCCTCCACCTGGCCGGGCGGACCGACCTTCCAGACCGGAAACGCGAGGAGTATTTCGAACTTGCCAACAGCGAACTCCAGCGGCTGATGGCCACCGTCCGGCGCATCCTCGATTATTACCGTCCCGGCGGGCAGGAAACGGAAATGGTATCCGTACCCGAAGTCCTGGAGCGGGTTTTGCGCCTGGTCGAGAAACAGCTCCTCGACCGGAATATCGCCGTCGAAACGGACCTCCCCGCGTCGCTGCCATCCATTATCGGGGTCAGCAACCAGATCCAGCAGGTCTTCATGAACCTGATCCTCAACGCTTATGACGCCATGCCGGACGGCGGCCGGGTGCGCATCAAGGCGCTTCAGGCAGGGAACACCTTGCAAATCATTTTTTCAGACACTGGGCCAGGCATACCGGAGGAAAACAGGAACAATATTTTCGACCCATTTGTCAGCACCAAACCCAGCGGCATGGGATTGGGGTTAACCGTGAGTTACAATATCATTACCAGCCATGGGGGTAAATTGGAATTGGAACCGGATCAAAAGGCAGGCGCCAGCTTTAGGATCAGCCTGCCGGTAAGGAAGGACTTATGAAAGCCAGTATTCTTGTTGTAGACGACGAAGCCGTTGCCCGGCAATCCCTGGTGGATATCCTGCGGCTGGAAGGGTACAGCGTTGCAGCCGTGCCGAATGGGCAGCTTGCGGTCGAGCACATCCGCAACAACCATGTGGACCTGATGGTGCTGGACCTGCGGATGCCGGGCATGTCGGGGATCGAGGTGGTGCAGGTGGTCAACCAGGTCGCGCCGGATACGGAAATCGTGATGCTGACCGCCCATGGTTCCATCGATTCGGCTGTGGACGCGCTGCGGCTGCGGGTCCACGATTATCTGCTCAAACCGAGCACGCCTTCGCAAATCCTTGCCAGCGTCAAGAAGGGGCTTACGCGCCGTTCCAGCAAACTCCAGACGAAGGAGATCGTGGAGAATGCGGATGAGGGCGGGTTATCCGAGGTGGTTCTCAAGGATGGCACCCGGGTTGACCTTGCCCGGCGGCTCATCCACGTTGGGAACGAGGTGATCGGGCTGACTCCTGCCGAAGGACGCCTGTTGAAGGTGCTGCTTGAAAACCCGGGCCGGGTCTTTACCCACCGGGACCTGGTGCTGCTCGTCCAGGGGTATGAGACTTCCCAGCGTGAAGCGCCGGAGATATTGCGCCCGCTGGTCAGCCGGCTGCGGCACAAATTAGCCGATATTCCCACCCTGGCGGAGAGCATCAACAGTGTGCGCGGCACCGGGTACGTCTTCGACCAGTCCGTGATCGAAGAACCCTAATCGAACCTTCCCCAAATATCGGAGGGCATACCAGGCGGGCGTAGCCACTTGAGCCATCCTCCTCGGGAACTTGTAGGCGGCCGGCTTTTTTCGAACTGAACCAGCAGAATGGTTATGCTTAGCAGCCCTGCTCCAATCCATTGGAGCAGGGTCAGTTTTTCCCCGAGCCAGAAGTAGCCGAGCGAGAGAGTGACCAGGAGTTCGGCCAGGCCAAGCAGGGCCGTTTGCATCCCTCCCAGGTGTTTGACGCCCATGAAGAGGGTCAAGCGGGAAAGAAAAGTGACCAGGGTCAAGGCTGCAACCGGCCACATCACCGGGTTAGCGGGCCATTGGCGGTTGAAGATGAAATAAGCCGGGACAACGACTGCGCTCATTGCCAGCAGGGTATACAGCGTGACCGTTGGGGCGGGAACGTCGTAGAGTACGCGCTGGTTGATGGGGAGATGCAGGCCGTAAAGGGCGGCCGCTCCGAGCATCATCAGGGCGCCGATCCGGCTGATGCCGGTTGTGTGTCCCAGGGTCAGCAGGATGGCCGCTCCCGTGGCCAGGACGATCCGGGTTATCGTCAGGCGGCTGGGCAGTTCGCCGTCCAGGGTGAGCCAAAGGGCTACAAAAATGGGATAAAGCGAATAGAGGAGTTGGCCGACACTGGCGCTCAGGTTTTGGAGGGACTGATAATACAGGATCGAACCGAGTCCGTTGATGACCCCGGCGAGCATACAGCCGATGAAACCGGCAGGGTAAATGAAGAGGAAGGGCCTTTTGAAGATGGCAAATATGATAAACAGCAATATCGCGGCGAGGCTGGTGCGCAGGGCGACGACGGCCAACGGGGAGAATCCAAACTCGCCAATCGCCTGCCTCCCGAAGATTGGCGCCAGCCCCAAAAAAAGAGCGGATGCCAGGGCCGCCTGGATACCCTTGTCGCGTCCGCCTTTACTCATATTGGCCTCCTAGTTGAGCAGCGAGCGGACCTCATCCAGAAATTCGTCGTTCATGAAATCTCCCTTTTGCATCAGCGCCTGGATGCGGCCTTGTAAACGATTCTTTTCGTCAGTCGTGAGTTCCTTGGCTGTGGAGACGATTACCGGTATCCCCGCCGTTTCGATGTTGGATTTGAGCGCCTCAAGCACAGAAAAACCGTCCATCTCAGGCATCATCAAATCCAGGATGATCAGATCGGGCAGTTCCTTCCCGATCAGGGCAATCGCTTCAAGACCGTTCGAAGCTTCGAAAATGGTAAATTCGCCCTGCGATTGCAATATCCTGCGGATGAGCCGGCGGGCGTCGGGCGTATCATCCACGATGGCAATACGGGGGAACCGGTTGTCCGCCACCCGGCTGAGGGCGGCCAACAGCCCATCCTGGGGCGTATCGTCCACAGCGGTCTTCGAGGGTAATACCACGTTGCGCGCCCAACTATCGCCCAGGATCATCGGCTCGGCCGGCATGGTGTGGCCGGTGCAATTGACCACGACTGTGTCGGTCGGTTTGATCTTCCCGTTGCGGATGAGCTTGAACAACCCGGCAAAGGCCACCGCTGCGGCGGGTTCGGCAGAGACGCCCTCCATTTTTGCCAATACGTGCATGGCCCGATAGGCTTCCTCGTCGGTGACGCTTTCGAAAATGCCGTTGCTTTCTTTGACCTGGTGATAGAGCAGGGTATAGGTCCTGCCGGGGTCGCCCGTAGCCAGGGTTTCGATGTGGGTGCGCGGGTTGGTCACCGGGGTGGCGGTATCTTTGCCTTCTCTCCAGGCATGGACCATCGGGGCGCAGCCTTCAGCCTGGATGGGGGCAATGGCGGGATGCCCTTTGACCATGCCCATCACGCGTAATTCGTGGAAGCCTTTTGCGACCCCGAGCGGCCCCATCCCGCCGCTGATGGACTGGATATACCAGTCGGGGGTGCGCCAGTAGGTGTGCTTTCCTTCGTTGACCGGTCCCATGATGCCGGTGAGCTGCTCCGACACCTCGTAAGCCAGGGTTTTCATCGCCTCGACCGAGGTGATGGTTTTAGCGCCCATGTCGGTGTAAATGCCGCGCTGGCGGGAAAATTCGGCCGCGACCTGTTTGGCCTGGTCATACGACCCGGTCACTTTGATGACCTGGCTGCCATAGAGCGCGATCTCGCGCATTTTTACCGCCGGCACAAGACTGGTGACGAAAGCCCACAACTTGATCCCGGCCCTGGCAGCGTAGGCCGAATAGGCAATTGCCACGTTCCCGGTCGAGGCGGCCACCATCTCGGTGATCCCGGCCTCTTTGAGGGCAGCGATGGTGACGGCGGCCTGACGGTCCTTAAAAGATGCCGTCGGCCCCTGGCGTTCGTCTTTGATGAAAATATTCGGGACGCCGAGCATCATCCCCAGGTTATAGGCCTGGATGAGAGGCGTGCCGCCTTCACCGAGGGAAATGTTCGGGCTGGGGTTGTGGATCGGGAGCAACTCGCGGTAGCGCCACAAATCGAATGGACGGCTGGGTAACTCCTGGGGCAAGGTTTTGGCCAGGGCGTCATAGTCATATTCAACGTTCCGCCAGGGGCTTTCGCACATGGGGCACTTGACCGTTGTGGGTGAGAATGCGAACGTGTGACCACAATCCATGCACTTTACGACAAAAGACATAGTTCACCTGAAAATTCAAAATGGGTCTTTGGGATTTTTCGTGGAAATGTCCAGGTTTGGGTAGTCAGCGCCTGTCACCCGGCCAAACCTGGAATCGCCATGCCAATTCCCGGGGAACCTTCGAAATCGAAAATCTATTCCCAAAGCGGTCTCAAATTGCGCTTTCTCATTTCTAAAAAAGCGCAATTTGAGACCGTGGGCATTATATCAAGCCCTCAGCCGCTTGAGCGCATTATCGAGACTGGCCAGCAAATCCTTTTCGCTCAACGTTCCTTTTTGGATCAGGCGCTGCCCATATTCGGAAAGCTGTAGCAACTGGTCTGCGCTGAGTTCCCCGCCGCTGACGATGATCACGGGGATGCTGCGCAGCTCAGGCGCCGACTGCAACTTTTCGAGGATCGTGAAACCGTTCATGTCGGGCATGAAAAGGTCCAGGATAACGGCCTGGGGCGTGTTCCTGGACAGGGTTTCCCACCCTGCCTTGCCGCCCTGGGCCAGGACGGTCTTGAAGCGCCCGTCGCTGGAGAGCATTTTGCTGATCATGCGCAAGTCGTCGGCTGAATCGTCAATGATCAGCACCTCGCGGATATTCCCGTCGGGGTTGAGCCGGTTGATGGCCTGGATCAGGTCTTCTTCCATGATGGGTTTCACCAGGTAATCGGTTGCGCCCAGGCTGAATCCCTTGTTTTCTTCGTCGAGAATACTGCAAACGATGACCGGTATATCGTGTGTATCCGGGTTTGCCTTTAACTCGTTGAGCACCTGCCAGCCGTCCATGCCGGGCATCATAATGTCCAGGGTGATGGCAAAGGGTTTGACCTCGGCAGCCTTCTGGACTGCTTTGGCTGGTTCTGTCACTGCAACGACCTCGTATCCCTGGCTGGTGAGGTAGCGTTCGTAAAGGTCAATGTTGGTCGGGTCATCATCAATCGAGAGGATCACCCGGCTGCCTTCAGCGGCTTTCTGCTGGGGTCTTTGTAACGGCAGGGTGAAGAAGAAGGTTGACCCGGCGCCGACTTCGCTTTCCACACCGATCCGCCCGCCGTGCATTTGGACCAGGGCGTTCGAGATCGAAAGCCCCAGGCCGGTGCCGCCGGTCTTCCGGGTCGGCGAATCGTCCACCTGGGAGAAGGGTTGGAACAGCTTCGCCTGGTCTTCCAGCGCAATGCCCGGCCCGGTATCGGTGACTTTGACCAGGAATTCGGCCTGACCGGCAGGGTTCATCTGGATCTCGGCCATGACGGTGATGGAGCCATGTTCTGTGAATTTGGCGGCGTTGGAGATCAGGTT
The DNA here is from genome assembly GCA_002418215.1 of Anaerolineales bacterium UBA5796. Lineage (GTDB taxonomy): Bacteria > Chloroflexota > Anaerolineae > Anaerolineales > Villigracilaceae > UBA5796. Next base: position 50,762 of record DIDQ01000038.1, on the reverse strand, counting down.
GAGCAAAATTTGGCGGATGCGCATCGGGTCGGCGCGGACAAGCGGCAGGTCAGGCGGGACCTCCTGCCTGAGTTCCACGGATTTGTCCTTGACCAGGCCGATGGCAGTGGACATCACGCTCTTGACGGTATCCGCCAGGTTGATGTCGTCGAAGGCCAGCTCCATCTTGCCCGCTTCGATCTTGGACAGGTCGAGGATGTCGTTGATCAGGCCGAGCAAGTGCTGACCGGAGTTGTAAATGGCCGACAGGTCTTGCTGTTGGAGTTCGCTGATGGGGCCGTCTATGCCCTTCAGGATCACCCTTGAAAAGCCGATGATCGAGTTGAGCGGCGTGCGCAGTTCGTGGCTCATGTTTGCCAGGAACTGGCTTTTGATGCGGTCAACTTCGCGCAGTTCTTCCACGGCTTGCTGGGCAAGCTCGTAGGAACTGGCGTTGTCAATCCCGACGGCCACCTGGTCGGCCAGTGACTGCAGGATGCTGGTGTCGTCTTCGGTGAACGCGTTCGGGCTGGTTGATTGGATGTCGAGTACACCGATGATACGGTTCCCGATCCGCAGGGGGATGCCTGCCTCGGCCCGGGTATCTGGCAGCAGGGGGTTGGGTTTATGGGTCGGGCTTTGGGCCACATTGTTGACCACGACCGGCGCGCCGTTCTCGGCAGCCTGCCCGACGACGGATTTCGACCCCACCGGGATGGAGTGGCGGTTAAGTTTCATTTGCTCGCCGGCCGGGCCGGTTGCTTCACGAATTTCAGCGATTGCGCCGTTCTCGTTGAGGATGAAAATCGCAGCGTGGTAATAGGCAAATCGCTCCAGGACCAGGCTCACGGTCCGGGAAAGAAGGGTGTCCAGGTCGAGGGTCGAGGTGATCAGCCGTCCGATTTCGGATGTGGCTGCCAGGTATTCGTTACGGCGGCGGATGGTTTCTTCAGCCTGTTTCCGATCGGAAATATCCGTATGGATGGCAAGGAACCCGAGGATTTCATTGTTGACATCCAGGATGGGGCTGGTCCTCGTCTGGACGTAGATGAGCCGGCCATCCTTCCTCTTGTTGGTGATCTCTCCTGAAACGGTCCCCTTGTTTAGGAGTGTTCCCCAGAGATGGGCATACTGCTCATTGGGAGTCAGCCCCGATTTCAGGATTTTGGGCGTTTTCCCTATCACTTCGGAAAGCGGATATCCGTAAATGGTTTCGAAACCGGGATTGGCATAAACGACCGTGCCGTCGGTGTTGGTCATAAAGACCGCGTCCGATGATCCTTCCAAGCCCAGGCGGAAGCGAAAGCTCTCTTCGAACAAGCGTGCGTTCTGGATGGCGGTGCTGGTTTGGATCAGGATCGTTTCGATCAGGCGCGCTATTCCTTCTTCGAGGGTGTGATCCGGCTCGGCAAAATCTATACCCATTGAGCCGATCACCTCTTCGCCCGCGATAATAGGCCAAATGAACAGGCTTTGAGTGCCGCGTACCTTGAGAATATCCTTGATCTCAGCTGTCAACGGGTTGGTATAGGTATTGTTGATGAACAGCGGTTTCCGGGTTTTCAGGATCGGTTCTGCCGTCGGGTTTCCGGCGATGGGGATTTTCAGGCCGATGGAACTTTCAGTGTCTTGGTCTGCGGGCGAGTCAGCCGTCAGCACAAGGGACTTCCTATCCTCGCTCACCAGCGCAATGCCCACGTGCAAGGCCGATACCAGGCTGGCGATTTCGTTGGCGATCAATTGCAGGCTTTCATTCATATTCAGCGTGCGCGTGATGCCCGTAATGACGCGGTTCAGGATGGCGGTTTCCTGCGCGTGGCGCTCGGTTTCCTGGAACAGGCGGGCGTTTTCCAGGGCCACAGAGGCCTGCCCGGCGACCGCCATGAGCAATTCCTTGTCGTGTTCATTGAAAAGGTAGGGCACTTCTGTGCTCTGGACTGCGATAACCCCAATCACCCTTTTGCCCACCTGGAGGGGAACGCCCAGCCATGAAACCGCCGGCCGGCTGTTTGCAATGGTGAGGAATTCGATCCCCATGTGTTTCATTTGGGATACAACATCCCCGTTCAGCAAGACCGGTTTGCCGCTTTTCAAGATGTAATTTGTCAACCCACCCGGTGGGCGTTTTTCGGCTTCACTGCGTTGTCCATTGCTGGTTACGACAGGCAGGGAAATGGTGTTGTCTTCGGGTTCGTAGAGTGCCACGAAGAAGTTCCAGGTATCGAGCAGCTCGGACGTGTACTTGTAAATCACCTCTGCGATTTCGTTGGAATCCAGCAGCGTGGATAGCGCCCGGCTCATCTCGTTCAAGACGCGCAATTCCTCCGCTTTTTCCTGGGATTCCTGGAAGAGCCGCGCATTTTCCAGGGCCAGGGAAAGTTGGACCGCGACCTGTTCGACCAGCAGCTTTTGTTCTTCGTCCCAACCTTGCGCATCTTCGTTGGCTGCCACCTGTAATGTCGCCCAGTTTTGCTCATCCAACTGGAAGGGCACAGCCAGGGTTTCGATACTCGAATAATTTTCGTATTGGGCCAGGTCTGTCTCAGTCAGGATGGGGGCATTGGGGGCGATGACGGCGCTCTTTGCGGCGCGTGGAGACTGGCCTCTTTTGCCCGGTTTGGCCCCGGTTTCAAGCGGTTTTTCCTGGGTGGAACTTTTTTCTTTATCTATTTCGGTGAAGAGCCGATCAAGTCGGTTGTCTATTCGTTTGTTGTTTGACATACTCTTCCAGCTCCTGGGCCAGCACCCGGTATTGCTTCGAACCGCGGCTGTTAGGTTTGTATTCGGTGATCGGCATCCCAACGATGGGACTTTCTCGTAATTTCGTGTCTATTTCGATGATCGTTTCGAACAAGCCATCCCCAAACGTCGTTTGCAATTGTTCCCTGATGGTCCGGTGAGCGCGGTTGCGCTGGTCCAGCATGGTGATCAGGACACGATAGGCGATGGATGGGTTGCTTTCGCTGCGTACGCTTCGGATGAGGGCCATCATATCCCGCAGGGCATAAGCCGAGAAATACTCTGCCTGGGTCGGGATGATGAGCAGGTTGGCCGCATCCAGGGCATTTCGCGTAACGGCCCCGATGGCGGGAGGGCAATCAATGATAATGTACTCATACGGCATCGGGGAGACTTCCTGGATGGCGTCATTCAGCCGCGACGCATAATTAAGATGGATGGGCAGTAATTGTTCGGCGCGGTCCATTTTTGAATTTGCCGGGATCAGTTCAAGGTTTTCGAAGGTGGTCTTCTGGCAAACACTCAATAAGGGCACCGATTCCAGCAACAGATCGCCGGAGCTGAGGGCCACATTATTCGGTTCGAAGCCCAGGGCAAGGGTTAGATTGGCCTGCGGGTCCAAATCGATCAGCAATACCTTGTGGCCAAGCTCTGCCAAAGCCGCCCCCAGCGACAGCGTGGTTGTCGTCTTGGCCACTCCGCCTTTTTCATTTGAAATCGCAACTGTATACATCATCACAACCTCACGATTGGACTTGCGGGTCTGCGCCGGGAACGCCGGAACTCTTTGGCTTCAAAGCCGGTTTTTCCAAAGGCCGTAGCTGGACCTGGACGCCGCCGAGTGCTTTTTGCAGTTCGTCAATGGCGATTTGCAGCATGGATTGGGGGTCGTTCGTGCTGCGAATTTTCGAGGTAATGTTGGAAACAGCTCGTTCGCGTTCCGCGCGGCGGGTGGTCTCTTCGAACAGCCGGGCATTTTCAGATGAAATTGCAACACGCTCGGCAACAGCTTTGGCGATATCAATTTCGTCGCTGGACCAGTGGGTTTTGCCCGGGCTGGTGATGTTGAGCACGCCGATCACCTGGTCTCGCAATTTAATCGGCACGGCCAGGGAACTTTGCTGCTCATTTTCTTTTTCCAGGTAAACATCGCCCTGTTCGAGGGCTTTTTCGATACTGCGAATTTGCAACGGAGCATCCAGGACATCGGTGCCGGTAATGTTGTAATGCACCCCGGCCAGGCTTTGCTTTTTACGCAAACCTTGCCACTCCTGTTGGGAGTATTGGCGGGCAACGGCCTGGGCTTCTGCCAGCAGCCGCTGGGCGTCTTCGAAGGAGCGCGCATTTTCGATGGCAATGCTCACCAGGTCGGCCAGGGTGGCGATGACTTCGATGTCATCTTCATTGAAAGCCCCTGCCCGTTTATCCTGGATGTCGAGCGCGCCAATGATCCGCATCCCAATTCGCAGGGGGACAGCCATCTCGGACCGCGTTTCAGGGAGGTCGGGATTGTCGAAGTAAACGGGATCAGACCCGGTGTCCAGGACGATGCGAGGCGAACCTGTCCCGGTAACGTAGCCGACGATCCCCTCCTCCCCGACTTTCAGCCTGTGGCCGCGCTCGATCATCCTATTCCCGCCCTGACTGTTCGTCGCGCCCAGGACGGCGAAAGAGTGGGATTCGTCCATGAGGAAGATGCCGACATGATAAAAGCCGAAATGCCGGCTGATCTGGTCGGTTACTTTGGGCAGGAGAGTCTTCAGGTCGCGGAGCGACGAAATTTGGCGGGCAATATCGGAAACAGAAGCAAACTTCCGGGCGTTACGCTCGACCTTCAAGTTGGCGGCGAACAATTCTTCTGAGCGCATCTGCAATTCCAGGCTGCCCTGTTCGAGTTCGAAAGTGCGCTCCTGCACACGTTGTTCCAGCTGGCTGCTCAATGTCTCCAGTTCCTGGTTTGTCCGGGTCAATTCATCCAACCGGGCTTTTTCGACGTTGGCCCGGAAGTTGTTCAGGAAGATCAAGACTACGCCCAGGGTGATTATCACGGCTTCGATGGCTGCAAAACCTCTCGGCGCGGGAAGGCTGGAAAGCCTGACGATCAGGTAAAACGCACCTGCGTTCAACCCGGTCAGGAGGAAGACCGCCCACGATTTCAGGAATACGCTTGCGACGACCAGGCTGAGCGGCACGTAAAGCAGGATCGTTAATCCGGGGTTGGCAGCTGCGCCTTCGGTTGCGATGGTCAAATAGGCGTTGATCCCCAGGCTGATCGAGAACAGGAATACACCGAACAGGTAGAATCTCGTCTTGCTCAAGACGTAGGCGGTCAGGGCGGCGAATAATGCCGGCCCCACAGATGACATCGTCTCCGGCAGGCCCCTGACCGCGGTCGAAGCCAGGGTCCCGATAACAAGGGACAGCGAAATCGCCAGCGTGAAGGAGCTTGCCAGGCGCGACAGGCGCATTTCGCCGATCTCCACGACCGAGCGGTGCGGCCTGGTCAGCGAGTCCCACATCCTGGTAATGGGGTTGGGCCTCGAGATCTGGACGGGTAATTTGGCTGGTTCCATCATAAGCATTCCTTAGCCGCGATCCTGGTTCGGGTCCGTACCCTGGAATTGGACTACAATGTCGGAGCCGGGCATGATACGCCCAAGCTCTTCGACTGCGGCTTGTAACACATTCCGCATGTTGATCGAGGCGCCGATTTTCGCGCTAATGTCGCCGATGAGTTGTTCCTTTGCCGCCCGGCGCTGCGAATCTTGCAGCAGGCGGGCATTTTCCAGCGCCAGGGATACGCGTTCGACAGTGGCCCGGATGATTGCCTGTTCTTCCGGGGTATATTTCTCCGAATGCTTGCCCAGGTCCACGTCGAGGGTGGCGATGGTTGCGCCGCGCAAGGTGATCGGAAACTTGTAGGTGGTGGGGTTTTTCTCGGTTTTGATGCTCTCCTGCAAGGCGGGCGTGAGCGGCTCCAGGCCCGAATGTCCGGCGCGATATCCGATAATTGGGGATTGCGATTCGAACTGTTGCCACTCGGAGCTGATATAACGCTGGAAAGTTTTCTCCATCTCCTTGACCGTTGAGCGGGAGTGGCTCAGCAAGCGGGCATTTTCGATTGCGACTGCCACCTGGTTTGCCAGGGTTGTCAAAACTTCGATGTCTTCATCGGAGAATGCGCCGGGTTCCTCGCTTTGAACATCGAGAGCGCCGATGGTCTCGTTGCCGATGATCAATGGGAGTGAAATTTCTGAGCGGGTTGCGGGCAGGTCCGGGTTGTCGAAGAATACGGTTTCGTCTCCGACATCCAGGGCGATACGCGCTTTTTTCTCATGGATCGAGTAACCCACGATCCCTTCCTTGCCGACCAGTAACTTGTGTTTGCGCTCCAGCATTTTTTGCCCGCCATCCGAAGTTGCCGCACGTAAGACTGCATATTCTCTATTTTCATCCAACAAGAAAATGCCAACGTGATAAAAGCCAAATTGATCGCCGATCAGCCTGGCCATATCAGGCAACATGCTCCCGGAATCCTGGACGGAGGCAATGGAGTGCGCGACCTGGGCGATAGTCTGGAGTTGGGCTGCCCGGCGAATCATTTGCCGGGAGGTGGCCTCGAGTTCTTTCGTGCGGTCTTCGACCCGGTTTTCGAGTGAATCGATCAAGTCGTTCAGGGTCTCGGCCATTGAATTGAAGTTTTTCGCCAGTTGAGCAGCTTCCCTGACTTTCAATGTTTCCGGGAAGCGCTCATCCAGGTTGCCTTGGGAAATGCTTTGGGCTATGTTTGCCAGGGTGATGATCGGCGCAGCAAGCACGTTGCTGGATAGGACGCCCAGGATGATAATGAGCGGCAGGGTGATCAGGAATACGACAATGCTGGAAAACAGGAAGCTTTGTTCCCTGGCAATGATGGTTGACGCCGAAATGTCAATGGCAAACACGCCAATCCTGGCGCCGTTGGCGTTGTAAATGGGCGCGTAAGCCGAAAGGAAGGTCCCATATTCGTCCGTGTAGAAATCCGGCTCGACAATGGTGCTTTTGATCGTGTCGAAATTCTCGACCAGGGTTGGCCCCGGTTCGAGGTAAACGCTCCAAAATTCCGCCAGGCCTTCGTCGGCGGGAGTTCCCGCATCAACAATAAAACGGATATCCTGGCCGACTTTTATCATGGTGTAAACATAAATGATGTCGGGGTCAGATTTTTTAATCTTGATGTTCTGTTCGTTGATCACCTGGAAGGTTTCGTCATTCGCTGCTTTAACTTCAAGAAGCATGTCTCCATCCTGTTGGAGCGCCCCAACAGTTGTAATGCTCGCCAGCCGCTGGCGTAATTCGTTCCGCAGTTCCTGGCGGAAGTTGACATAAAGCATGGCGATGATCAGTGCTGATATGAGCGCACCCGCCAGTGTGGACGCAATCGTCAGGCGTGATTTGAGCGTTGGCAATTTCGAAATGTTTTGTTCCATTAGAAAGCTACCTTTTTTCATCGGTAAGTTTCAACGCCACTTCAGACGCGCCGAGTATTTTCTTGAGTTCGCTGACGGCTGTTACCATGATCGACTCGATCTCAATGGAAGCGCCGATCTTGGCTGAAATTTCGCCAATCGTCGACTCGGTCACTGCCCGGCGCTGGGATTCTTCCAAAAGCATGGCGCCCTCGATTGCAATGCCCAGGCGTTCTGCAACGGCCTGGCTGATGTCCAGTTCATCGGGATCGAATTCCCGGCTCACAGGCAGGCGGACATTCATCGTCCCGACGACATTCCCGCGGACCTTGATCGGCACAGCCAGAGAAGTATTCGGGTCCTTCTTATTCTTCCCTCGGAGGGCGATCCGGCCAGTTTGGTTTGCTTCTGCGATCTCAGGGAGATCGAGCAATTCCGGGCTGGCCTGGACTTCTATCCCTTTGTAGTCATAGCGAATATCCTGGCGGCCGGCATTGATTTGTTTCCAGGTCTCTTGCAGGCTTTTTCCGTAGGCTGCCTGACTTTCCGCCAAGAGTTTTCGAGAATCTTCGAACAAGCGCGCATTCTCGATGGCGATGGCGATCTGGTCGGCCAGGATCGTAAGCACTTCAACGTCTTCATCGGTAAAGGCCCCGGGTTCTGTGCTTTGCACGTCCAGCGCGCCGATGGTTTCGTTCCCAACGCGGAGGGGCAGGGCCATTTCTGAGCGGGTTTCAGGCATGTCTGGGTTGTCGAAGTAAACCGCATCCGTCCCAACGTCCAGGGCGATGCGGGGCTGGCCGGTATCGGTAACGAATCCAACGATGCCCTCAGAGCCGACTTTCAGCCTGTGACTTCGGGCCAGCATCCTTTTACCGCCCGGGCTGTTGGCTGCGGTCAGGAAGGCGTATTCCTTGCTCCCGTCCAACAGGAAGATGCCGGCATGGTAATGTCCGAAGCGTTCGCTGATCAATTGGGTGATCCGGGGGAGCAAAAGGTTCAGCTCTCGAATGGTCGCAATCGAGTTGGCAACTTCCGCCACCGATTCGAGCTGTTTGGAGCGGTGTTCGGTCATTTCGACTGCTTTTTCAAGGTCTGATGTGCGCTCGACCACCCTCGCTTCCAGGTCTTGCACTAATCTCTGCAAGCTGTCTGAAAGCATATCGAGGGATTGGCCGAGTTGGTTGAACTCATCGTTGCCCGAAAGATTACTGCGAATATTCAAATTCCCTTCAGCTTGCTGGCGGGAAGTGGTTGCAAGGTGTTCAATTGGGCGGAGGATGATAATTTGAGAAAAAGACCACATCGCGAACAGGCTGATTACCGCGATAATGGCGGCGATCATTAAAAGATTCAATGTATCGTTACGGATTTCATTCAGGGTTTCGGCCCTGGAGTTGATAATTTCGATAATGCCGATAACCCGGTCGCCGTAACCCAGCATGGGAGCCACCAGGACGACAAGCTCCTCCCCGCCGCTGGAAAGCCGGACTGTCTGTGCCTTGCCCGTGTCGAGGACCTGGTTATAGGTGGTGGCGGAAATAGGTAACGCATTTGGGTAGGTGCTGGCGTAGTAAAAGAGACGCGAAGAAGGTGAAAGCGGCGCCTCGTTGGCGGCTCGCAACCCTGCCGGTTCCGCAGCATCGTATGTTACCCACATGGCGTAATCGGCATTGGTGGCAGATTTCAGGTTTTGGATGAATGTTTCGTCATAGTCAATGCCAACTTCGACCAGCCCCACGAACCTCGATCCATCGTACATGGGGGCAACGCCCCGGACGCCCAGGCGGCTTGGTCCAATTTCGATGCCTGCTACTGGCTGACGCGTTTCCAGCGCGGCCGCGGCAGTGCGCCGATAGGTGATGGAATCTCCAAAGCTCGCCGGGTTGTGAACGCGCACGAACACCGTGCCGCTCGGTTCTTCGATATACAGGTGGCGGATATCGTACTCATCCCTGAGGGTTGTGAACAGAGGTGTGAGCAGGTCCAGCAATCCCTCGCGGTTGCGGGCCTTGTATAACTCGATAATATCCTCGCGGTGGGCCAGGCTGATCGCCAGCGTGGCAGCTTCATCTGCCTGGCTCGAAACATAGGTGTTATAGCCGACATCCAACAATGTGAGGTGGCTAACCTCCTCCATTTCCACGCGACCCCGGATGTTTTCCACGCTAAACCAGGTCAATGTTCCCAGGATAACGAGCAAGATTGCCGCCATGGGAATGATCAATTTCGAACGCACCCTAAACTGCTGCCACTCCTGGCCGATGATTAACCCCAGGAAAGCCAGCAGGAAGATGATTCCGGCAGCAGGCCCTACCTGGGTATTGACCGGAAGCTCAGCCCGGTAGGCCGGATCGAGCCATTCAAGGGTCAGGTTGATCATGATGGCGCCGGCCAAAACCCAGGTGGGTCTCTGGCGCTTCTCACGGGGATAAACGAAAAACAGGAGCAGGAGGGAGACGATGCCGATGACAATGGATGCGGTAATACCCCGCCCGGAATAGAAGATCGGGGTCGCGACGGCTGGCAGGAAACCGGCATAATATACCAGGTCCAATCCCTGGGGGGTCTTCCAGCGGAAGATCAGGATGATCCCCGCAAGGGTGAGCAGGAACGCCGCCGAAAACACGAAGGTGACAATAAACCCAAAGGGGTTTTGGGGGGTGAAATTCACTTGGGCGAGTTGGTAGATTGCGAAGGAGAGGAGGAAACCTTCGAGAAGCACACTCAAGGCTGCGGCCCATAACGCATGAAGCCTTTGGTCCCTTTCGCGATCTCCAGGCAGTTGGCTTTGGTCGCTCATTTCAAGATCTCCTCGCCCATTTGCCGGGCAGGTTCAGAACACCTGTAATTCATCCTTATTCTTCCTTGCGCACCTGAATGGTGACTTCGGCCCCAGGCAATAGCCGCCCCATTTCGCGGACGGCAGTCTGTAAAATGTTGTCGAGGTTTACCGAAGCGCCGATCTCGGCTGTAATTTCGCCGATGGTTTGTTCTTTTGCGGCCCGCTTTTGGCTTTCGACGATCAGCCGGGCGTTTTCAGCAGCCAGGGCTATGCGTTCGGCTATGGCTTGCGAAATGGCAATTTCATCTTCCGTCCAATGGCGCTTGCCGGCGGGCGGTTTGATTTGCAGCTTGCCAATCGTGACGCCACGCAACTGTACCGGTATGGCAAGCGTTTGCGAACTGTCTGCTTTTTTCAGGCTGCGACCATTGGTCAAGGGTTCAGGTTTGACTCCGTCGAAGCGGTAACCGGTCAAAGGAGTCTGGCGTTTGATGTCTGTCCAGGTTAGGCGGGTCAGTTGGCGGTAAGCTGTTTCGGTTTCCATCAGGGCGCGGCGGGATTCTTCGAACAGGCGGGCATTTTGGATAGCGGTGCTGACTTGATCGGCAAGGGCCGAGAGGATATTGGCATCTTCAGCCGAAAATGCGTTTGAATGGGTACTTTGGACATCCAGCGCGCCGATGAGTTGGTCGCCATATTTTAGCGGCAGCGCCATTTCTGAGCGGGTGTCCGGGAGGTCTGGGTTGTCGAAGAAAACGGCATCAGTCCCCACGTCCAGAGCGATGCGGGGATTGCCGGTCTCGGTGACATAGCCCACGATGCCGAGCTGTCCCACTTTCAACCTGTGATTGCGGGCTAACATGCGCTGTCCGCCTTCACTGTTTGCGGCCCGCAATTCCGCAAATTCCCTGGTTTCGTCGAGCAAAAAGACGCTGACGTGGTAAAAATCGAAATATTGGCTGATCATCCTGGTAATGCGGGGCAATAGTTCGTTGATGTTTTGCACGGTGCTTATCGTTCGTGAAACCTGGGCAATGGCCTCGAATTGGTCGGCCCTGCGGGATGCCTCGGTATTCGCTTTTTCCAGATCGGCGGTGCGTTCCGACACACGGGCTTCCAGGCTGCTGATCAGGTCTTCCAGTTGGTCGGTCATGCTGTTGAAGGCGACAGCAAGCTGGCCGATTTCGTCGCCGCTTTCGACCTGGGCGCGAATGGCGAGATTGCCGGATGAGATTTGTTCGGCAGCGTTTTTCAGGTTCGAGATCGGCCTCAACAGGAGCTGCGATACGCCCGCTGTGCCCAGGATAAAAATCGTTAACAGCCCGAATGAAATGATGATTGTGCTGTTGGCTTGGCGGGCGATGATCTGGAAGGCTTCCGAGGTGTCCTGGCGGAACATGACCACCCACCCAAGTTTTGCGACAGTGTCTTGGATTTGTTTCTGTAATTGGGATGTGGTCGAGATATCCAGGTGGTGCTGTTCCATGTTGGCGTGCCCGAATATGAATTCTGTGTCGTTTTGATCGGTTGCGACGCTGTAACCGGAATCCTGGCTGAGAATTAGTCCGATAATATCGGACGGGAGATTGGCCGAGCTGACGGTGGCAGCGCGCGGGTCGAGGATAACCCTGCCCTGGCCGTCGAATAAGACTGAGTGCCCGGTTTCGCCCAGTGTGTCCTCCGAAACGATTTCGCTCAACGTTTGGATGTTCAGGGTTGATCTCAGTATCCCGATGACTTCATTGTCCTGGTTAACTACCGGGATGGCGATCAGCAAGGCCGTCACGCCGGCGCTTGCGTCATATTCGGGATTCGAAATGTATATTGCGCCCTGGCCGGAATTCCAGGCGCTTTGCCACCATCCTTCATCCCCTTGATAGTAGTCTGATAGCCTGGCTGTGGCAGAAATCGTTGCGCCATACCGGTCTGTCAGGAAGATCTCTGTTTGTTCGGGGAACGCGTTCAAAAAGTCTTGCAGGAATCGGTTGCCAGGGTTGACCGTTTCGTCATCCGAGAGAATGCGCCTGATCAGCGGGTGATTGTCGGATGCGTTGATCCAGGAGGTATCCAAAGCGCGAATCCCTGACAGGATGTCTTCGTCTGACCCTGTGTAGGATGCGTTCCGCATTGCTGCCGAGGTTCGCAAGGTATCGGAAACCGCCAATACCTGTAACTGTCCGATTTTCTCCTGGAAGAAGCCCAGGATTCGGTCTGCGTGATCTTCAGAATGGGTTGTCAAACTGGTTCCAACTTCTTCTTCGAGGGCGTTGCGAGACTGGCTGATTAATACGGCTGCGAGGATTCCGAGGGATAAAAGGGCCAGGATGCCGAACGGAACGGTCAACCGCAGGCGCATCCTGGTATTGATCGCCCGCCTCACGGTGACAACCAGGGTTCCAACGCCAAAGATTCCAATCAAGATCGGCGATACAGCGATGAAGGTTGGGGATTCCAACCGCCAGGCTGGGGCGATCCATTCGGCGGCAAGGGACATCAGGGCGCTAATCGTTGCGGTGAGGGCAGCCAGTGAACGATCTTTTTTAGGCAAGGAATAGGTGACGATAATGTACGAAGACAGGATGATGTAGATCGCGGTTATGAAACCTACCTGGACGATTGCAAAGGATGCCACCAGGGGCGCAAACAAGTTGACAGAAAAGAGCAGCCAGTTGCCGCGTTCCACCTGTCCACGTTTGATTATCCGGGCGCTTACCAGGCTGGCAAGGATGAGCAGTGTTGTCGCGGCGATGATGATGTAAGGCTGCCAGCCTCCGTCCTGTACCGCCAGGTAGACGCCTAAAACCAGGAACAGGAAACTGTTGGCGGCAATGAATTGCCCGACAGGGGCCAGATTTCGAATGGTTTCCGACTGAGATGTCGGCTGTCTGGTCTCACTCATTGCGAGTCTCCTTCTTTGTCAACCCCGAGTTCCAGGATGACCTCCGCACCGCCCATGGTGCGCCCAAGCTCTTCGACAGCAATTCGAAGGATGGATTCTATATCACTGGTAGTGCTGATGTTGGCCGAAATTTCTCCGATGGCCTGTTCGCGTGCTGCCCTCCGCTGGGCGTCATCCAGTAACCGGACGTTTTCCATGGCAATGGCGGCGCGCTCTACCAGGGCGCGTGCAATTTCGAGATCATCTGTTCCCCATCGGCGGTCTTCGGGCGGCTGCATGTGGATTTCTCCGATCTTTTCACCTCGGATGGAGATTGGCAGGGTAATGAGGCCGTCAGCGCCGTTTTCACCGAAAGATTTCGGGGTGTCGAGCAGATCCGCGCTGCCTTTGGCGTAGCGGATGCCGGATAGTTTCTTTGTCATGGTATATTGCCGCCAGCCGCTCTGAATGAATTTGCGGTAAAGGATTTGGGATTCGGCCAGGGCTGTCCGGGTCTGCTCGTATAGTCGCGCGTTCTGGATGGCGGTGCTAACCTGGTCTGCGAGGATTGTGAGAACATTGATATCTTCGTTCGAGAATGCGCTGGGTTCAGTGCTTTGCACATCCAGGGCGCCGATGATCTGGTCGGCAATGCGAAGCGGCAGGGCTAATTCTGACCTGGTGTCCGGGAGGTCTGGGTTCTTGAAGTGGACGATATCCGCGCCCGTGTCCAGGGCGATACGGGGCTGGCCGCGGCTGGTGACGAAGCCGACGATCCCCACTTCGCCGACTTTGAGTTGGTGGCCGCGTTCGATCATCCGTTTGCCGCCTTCGCTGTTCGAGGCGCGCAAGACCGCGAAGGCTTTGTCTTCGTCGAGCAGGAAAATGCCGATATGGTAAAAGCCGAAATATCGGCTGATCACGTTGGCGATTCTGGGGAGCAATGTTTCCAGGTCTTGGGTGTTACTGATGGCTCGCGCTGTCTGGGCGATTGCTTCGAATTGGGCCACGCGGCGTTGAACGCGCTCGTTGGCGGCCGCCAGCTCGGTCGTCCTTTCGGAGACGCGGCTTTCCAGGTTATCGAGGGTCTCGCGGAGTTGCGCGGTCATGTTGTTGAAGGCCCTTGCCAGGATTCCGATTTCATCAGATGAGATTTCAGGTGCCCTGGCTGCAAGGTCGCCGGCTGTAATTTTTTGAACTGTGCGGGTGAGCAAGTCCAAAGGATTGGTAAGCCATTGCCCGGTCCCGGCGCCGATGAGGAGCGCAATGCCCACAACGGCTGCCAATAACGCAAGGCCGAAGTTCCGGGTGGCCTGGTTCTCCCGTGCGGTGGTACTTAGCGCTTCCTGATATGCTATGTCCATTTCGCTGACCGGGACGATCAAGCCCAGACTGTACCCGGTTGACGGGATGGGCGCAAAAGCCAGGTAATGATTGACGCCCTGGAGCTGTACGCGGGTCAGGCCGGTTTCGCCCCTGACCATGCCCATGAACACTGGTTGTAAACCGGCAGGGCCTAGTTTCAGGATATTTGGCTGTTGCGCGGCCGCTTCCGGGGTGAATCCGAATTTGGCATTTCCTTCATCGGGTGTGGCAAGGACGAGGCCGTTCGTGTCAATCAGGAAGGCGAATCCGCTTTCGCCAATCTTGATTTGTTGTACGCGGTCTGTGATCGAAGCGATCTTAATGTCTGCTCCCAAGACGCCGCGGATTTTGTCGGAGTTATCCACAACCGGGATACTGCCTGTGACGACCAGCCCGTTCAAGGCTGCATCGAGGTAAGGTTCGGACCAGACCACTTTTGTATTGCCGTACAGGGAGTTCTTTGCATTCACGTACCAGGTTCTGCCGGTGACTTCGAAATTGGGCGGGACCAAGGAGGCCAGATCAATGTTCGGGTAGTAAATCGTTACATTCGAGTTGTTGCCATAATACATTGCGACGATGTTGGGGTTATTGCGGATGACATCCGGCGCGATGAAATCCAGGTGGATAACAGAATTCAATTCCCGTATATCCGTCTCAGCCAGGACAAAACTTTCGGGAGCAAAGATCGCGGCCACGTCTGTATTGGCGTTGTCCCAGGCTCCGTTGGGGAGTCGTGTCAGTCTGGGCTTCGCGTCCCAATATTTGCCATCCGATAATAAATCTTCCTGGGCAATCAGGTTTTGGGTATAGTTCGCAATTGAGACGATCGAACTGTCAATGTTCTGGAAAAAACGGTCAATTGATTGAGCCTCCAGAACCGCTAAAGCCCGGATCTGGCTTTCCGAGTTTTCTTTGACTTCATTCTGTAATTTCTCGCCCAAAAATGCCTGCGAGCCCAAACTGCGAATATTAGCCAGTAACCCAATGGAAAGAGCCGCGATGATGCTCGTGAACGAAATTGCCAGGATGATCCGGAGTCGCAGCGAGGGATTACGTCGCGCGCCAGGGCCGGCGCTTTTTTGGGGTGGGTGGGTTTCCAGTGTCATAACAGAACCTTTGACCTCTGTCTAATCCCTGTTTTCCAGGTTGATGACGATTTCGGAGCTGCCCAGAGCCTGTTCCAATTCTTTCGCAGTTGCACTCAATATCTGACCAAAGTCAAGGAATGCGCCAATCCGGGCTGAAGCCTGGGAAATGGTTTGCTCTTTGGCCGCCCGTTTCTGGCTCTCTTCCAGCAGGCGGGCGTTTTCCAGCGCCAGGGCGGCTCGTTCCGCCGCAGCTTCTGCCATCGAGATTTCATCCTTGCTCCACTGATGGTCGGGATCGTTGGTGTGCATTTTCAGCATTCCGATAGTCTTGCCTCGCAGCCGTACCGGTATTTTCACTTCTTTACCGTTACCGTCGCTGTGAACTTCGGAGATCGGCCTGGTCCTCAATCCGTCGTAGATGTAACCAGGGGATTCCTTTTCCTCGGCAAATTGTTGCCAGGTTTGGCCGGTAACCAATTGGAACGCGCTCTCCGCTTCCAGGATGGCGCGTGAAGCGTTTTCGAAGGAACGCGCATTTTGGATGGCAATCGCCACCTGGTCGGCCAGGATGGATAGCACCTCGATGTCCGCTTCGGAAAAAGCACGGGGTTCCACAGATTGCAGATCGAGAGCGCCTATAACTTCACCGCCAATTTTCAGCGGCAGGGCCATTTCTGAGCGGGTATTGGGCAGGTCGGGGTTATTGAAGAATTCCGCATCGCTGCCCACGTCCAGCGCAATTCGGGGATTTCCGGTTTCGGTGACATATCCGACGATGCCCTGGGCGCCGGCCTTAAGCCTGTGCCTGCGGTTCAACATGCTTTGGCCGCCACTGCTGTTCGTCCCCTCCAGGACGGCATATTCCCTGTTTTCGTCCAGCAGGAAAATGCCCACGTGGTAAATATTAAACCGTTCGCTGATGATCTGTGAAACCGTCGTAAGGAGCCGTTTGAGTTCCTGGATCGAAGCCGTCGAATTGGCAACCGCCGCCACCAACCTGAATTTTTCTGCCGCCAATGAAAGGTCCTTGGTTCGATCCTGGATGCGCACTTCCAGGCTGTCGATCAGGTTTTTCAATTGGCTGGTCATTGTGTTGAATGCTTTGCCCAATTGCCCGATCTCATCGGGCGAGCTGGTATCTGCCTGGAGTTCCAGGTTGCCTTGAGCAATGCTGGATGCCGTCTCGGTGAGCGCCGCAATGGGGCTGAGGACGCGTCTGGCCGTCGAGGACAAGCCCAGGCTTCCCGCGCCGACCCCGATAACCGCCGAAAAGAAAATAGCGATAAAGATAAGAAACGTCGAGCGCGCATCCGCAGTCCGGTCATGGATAACATTCAATATGCCGATGACCTTGCCTGAGTAGTCATAAATGGGCGCGGAAATAATGATGTAGGCTTTATCGTTGAGTCTTAACCGCGTGATAGCTGATTGCCCATTTTTGGCCTGGTCATACGCCTCCGGCTTGTCGTAGAACGGCTCTTCGAGTGTGCTGGCTTGCAGGATGAAATCGGGGGTAGGGCCTTCGGTTTCGCCCACCGCGCCGGAAAAAGTAGCAATTTCAGCCGGCTCCCGCAGTAAAAGGATTTGCCAATCATCCCCAAACTGGGCGGATACTTGATTGAGCAGGGTTTTATCAATGTTCAACCCATATTCAACCGTACCGATATGCAGGCCCTTATAGGAAACCGGAACCACGCCGCGCATTCCCAGCCCGCCGCGTCCCATCTCGACGCCAGCCACGGGCTGCCTGTCTGCATTTGCCGCCAGGACGGTAAAGCGGAAGCTTGAAAGATCGTCTCCAAAATTGTCCAACTGGTGAAGCCGCAAAAAAGATGTTGCCGGCGGTAAGTGGAACTGCGCCTGCGGCACATCGAATTGGGCATCCACAGCAAGATATCCGGGCAATGTGAGTTCGGTCAATTTTTTCCGGTTGCCGGCCGCAAAAGCCGCCTGCACCTCGGGGTTATTGGCTGTTTCAGTAGCCAGCGCAAGGGCAAAATTCTCAAGGGCGTCCAGCCGGCTGTAGAAAACTTTTACCTGGCTGTCCATGTTTGCGGCTTCGGTAGCCTGGCTTCCCCTTTGAGAGAAAAACAGGCCTGTGCCGACCAGCACGAAAACAATAATTACAACCCAGGTAAGGATGGGGACAAGTAATCTGCGCGTCAGGATCATTTCTTCGCATCCTCTTGTTGTGGGTTGATCTCAAAACTGATTTCGGCATTGCGGATCTGGCGGCCAAGCTCCTCGACCGTGGTTTGCAGGATCGAATCAATTTTGGTGCGCGCTCCAATTTTCGACGCCAATTCACCGATGGCGCGCTCCCGCGCCGCGCGGCGTTGCGCATCTTCCAGCAGCCGGGCATTTTCCAGTGAAAGCGCGGCGCGGGTGGTGATGCCTTGCAGCAGATCGCGTTCCTCCTCTGCCCAGCGGCGTCCTGGGTCTTGTGGCCGGACATTCAAGGCGCCGATCGCCTGTCCGCCGACAACGAGCGGGATGGAAATCGCATTTGCCTGCTCCCGGGATTCATCCGCAGCGTTCTGGACCCTGGCCGGATCCAGCGCCCCGGTCTTTTTCCCGTCGAATTCGAATCCTGCCAGGTTTTTGCGCCCCGAGAATTGCTGCCACGATTGTTCGATATAACGCCGGTAAATGGATTCAGCTTGATCCAACGCCTGGCGGGTTTGCTCGAACAGCCGGGCATTTTCGATGGCGACGGCAACCTGGTCTGCAAGCGTGCTCAGGATGTAAATATCCTCCTGCGAGAAAGTTTCGATGTCGGCGCTTTGCACATCCAGTGCGCCGATGTTTTTGTTTCCGATCCGCAAGGGGAGGGCAACCTCGGATTGCGTCTCTGGCAATTCTGGGTTGTTGAAGAAAACCGCATCTGCGCCGGCATTCATGACATAGCGCGGCAATCCGGCAGCCGCGACATACCCGATGACGCCTATATCACCAATTTTCAGGCGGTACTGCCGGGAGATCATTCTCATCCCGCCTTCGCTGTTAGCGGCAACGAGTGCCGAATACCCTTCCTTGTCGTCATTCAGGAATATCCCTACGTGATAAAAACCGAAATGCTCACTGATCACCCGGGTAATCAAAGGCAGGAGGGTTTCCATCTCCTGGGTTGTGCTGATCGTCCTTGCCACACCCGCGACAGCCTCGAATTGGACAGCCCGGCGCAAGTTCTTTTCGTTGGCTGTTTCGAGTTCTTTCGTCCGCTCAATAACCTTGTCACTCAGGGTGCGGTTTAATGCCTGGTTTTCTTCGATCGTCTGGTTTCTCTCCAATAACGCCCGCGTTAAGGGTTTGAATGAAAAGAAATAAATGACTGGGAAAATCAAAATAATTAAAGCCGTTGAGTCGGTAAGTGCCTCGATCAGTGGAGGCAATGGAGGCAGGACAAAAAACGTAAACATGATCGCCAGCTCGACCACGAACACGGACGAGGCAAAAATCAGGGCCATTCGCCTCGGCGACGAAACATCTGCCCTTCCTCTTTTCCGAAGGCGGTTATCGGTTTCCATTTGGGATGAACTATTATTCATGGCTTCCCAACTCCATTAGGGTCGTCTCTTTGCAAGCTCTCAGCGGGAGCTTTTACGCATCCAGGTCGTTGCCGACCGAATTCGGGGCCAGGCGGATTGAAACAGTGGCCTCGCCGATCAATTTACCGATCTCTTCGACGGCAGTTTTCATGATGGTTTCCACTTCCGGGAAAGCGTCCATGCGGCCAGCGATGTTGCCGATGGCCTGTTCGACCATTGCCCGGCACTGGGCATCCTGGTACAGGCGGGCGCTTTCGAGGGCAGCGCTCAACTGGTCGGCCAGGGCTTGCGCGGTGTCTAGCTCGCTTTTGTTCCAGCGGGCGCCGTTGCCCGGTTTTTGCAGTCGAAGGACACCCACCGATTGTCCACGGACGATGACGGGAACGGCTGCGGTCGTTTGGTCGTTGTCGAGCACGATTTGTCCCATTCTGGCGGCTTTGCTCAAGGTCTCATCCCATTCATCGGAAATGGACGAGATGGCGCCATCGGAGGTTGCCAGATAGCCGATCCTTTCGCGGGTCTCCAGCAGGCTTTTCCAACTGTATTGGCTGAATTCGCCAAAGTAACTTTGGGTGGCGCTCAAGGTTTTCTGGCTTTCCTCGAACAACCGGGCATTTTCAATAGCGATGGTCAGCAGGTCAGCCAGGACCTGCAAAGTTGTGATGTCTTCCTGGGTGAAGGCTGCGCTCTCCTTGCTCTGGACATCCAGCGCGCCGATCACGCGGCCGCCGGCTACAAGCGGCAAGGCCAGTTCGGAACGGGTATCGGGGAGGTAGGGGTTATCGAAATAAACGGCATCCTCCCCAACGTCCAGGGCGATACGGGCAATGCCGCGGGCTGTCACATGGCCGACAATGCCGACCTGTCCAACCCGGAGGCGGTGGTTGTTTGCCAGCATTTTTTGTCCGCCCTGGCTGTTGGCCGCCCGCAGGACCGCGAATTCCCGGCGTTCGTCCAGCAGGAAAATTCCAACATGGTAAAACCCAAAGCGTTCACTGATCAACGAGACGGATTGGTTGAGCAATTCGTCGGTTGCGCGCAGGTTTGCGGCGAGGTGGCCGATCTCGGCGGCGGCCTTCAATTGGGTGGCGCGCTGTTCGAGAACCGTGGTCCGCTCTGACACGCGTGCTTCCAGCCCCTCGATCAATTCACTTAATTGGGAAGTCATCTTGTTGAAGGTTATTGCCAGGGTGCCGATTTCGTCCTGGGCGGCCGAGTCTGCGCGCGCGCTGAGATCGCCTTCGATGATCCGGTTTGCGACCTTGGTTAATTTGTCAATTGGATTGGCCAGCAGTTGGGCAAATCCTAGCGATGAAATGGATGCGGCCACGAGGATTATCACGGCTACCAGGATGGTCGAGCGAGTCTGGGCAAGGATGGGGGCCAGGTAGGCTTGCTGCGACTGGGTGAACAATACCACCCACTCTCTGGAACTCATGTTGTAGGCCGCGACGGTATCCAGTGTGGCGCTGCCATTGGCTGCCACAGGTTTGGGATAAGCGTTTGCATAAAATACCGGGTTGTCCTGGATGTTTGCCAGGCCCTCTGCCATGCCCTCAAGGTTCAATCCCAGTTCTCCCAGCGTGCCCGGAGGCAGGTGACCGGCCATTTGTAATCGGGCCATATCAATCGGCGTCATTGGCGTGGCGCTTTTCAAGATCAGGTTGGTATCCAGGCCATGGGCGATGAAAATGTGGTTCTCGTCCATGAGCGCGGTGAAAGAGTCGCCGCCAGCAAGGCCGGAGAATTCGCTTATCAGGATTTGCAGTTTATATGCCTTGTAAATTAAACGAATAACGCCGACGATGTGGGAGGCTTTATTGCGGACTGGGGCTGCAAAAACAATAACGGCCTGGTTTTCTTGATCGTATTTCACGTTGGACATATAAGGCAGGCCACTGACCATCGAATTTTGGAACGCATCAGAGGCCGATTCGTCCCTTCCGGCATATTCGGGGTCGGTGTCCATCACATTTTGCCCGTTTACATCGAGTAAGGCATACGATGTGATCAGGGCGGGATCTTTTCGAGCCAGTGAATAGAGTGTAGCGAGGATGTTTTCCTGGATTTCGGGGGCGATATCCTGGTTTTGGGCTTGTGTTTCCATGTATTCGGCAATTTCTGGAAGCTGGCCTTCAACCCGCAATGTATTCAAGGTGTTCTGAACGAACGCGTCGAGTCCGATGGCGGCTTGCACGGCGGAACCAAGCAGGGTTTCGTTCTGGCGGTTTTGCAGTTCGCGGCGCAGGGTCAGCACGTTGGTTGCGCCGATTGCAATTACCGGGATCAAAACCGCAAGCGAAAGCAGGGTGCTGATTTTGCTGTACAGGCTGAATTTGTTGAATTGCCGGATGATCAATAAAATAGCGAAGAGCGTGATCGCTGTAGCGACGATCGTGATCGCGGACCGGATTTGCGGAGGCGCCGGAGTTCGGTCAATTGGCGCAAAGTAGTCGAATAGAATGATCCCGGCGCTGACGATATACCCGGTGGTTATGGCAATCCCTGCGCGGCGGGTGGATAATGTGAGTATGGATATCGTGATTATCAGGCCGATGGCAGTCACGCCAAAGACCAGGCCAAGCCCTGCCTGGAAAAAATCCCTTACGAGCAAGATGCCCAGGAAGCCGCCGAGCAGAATATAAACATTTCGTTCCGAAAAATCTCTTTGGCTGGCGCGGGCCTGGGAGATCGCGAGAACAACGAATCCGAGGATGGCTGCGCCCTCTGCGTAGGTCCGCCAGGTGGCAATCCCGTCTTCGCGGCTGTAAACCATCGTAACGATGGCATTGATGAAAGCGAAGAATGCCATTAGAACGGCAAACCGGTAGGTATAAATTGCTCGTTGCTGCTGGCTCTTTTCCTGCAAGCTGGTGACTTTTTCGTCGGATATGTTCATAATTGGTTACCGTAACCGATACTTAGCCGGGGAGCGGGCCATCAGGGTTGGCGGCGCCCGGAGTTCCGAGACGGATCTCCGCAAATTCAACATCGAGCGCCTGCTGGATCTCAAGGGTCGCTGAACGCAGGACAGTTTCCAGGTCCAGGGATTCGCGGATCCGGTTCGAGACGGATGCGATCAACTGTTCGTTGTGGGCGCGCTGCTGGGTTTCGGTGTACAGGCGGGCATTTTCCAGGGCGATGCTTATCTGTGACGCAATCGTATCGAGCATCGCAGTTTCTTCGGGATATATAAAACTGCGTTCTTTTTCGAGTTCGTAACCGATCACGCCGATGACCTGGCCGGATAACTGGATTGGCGCGACCAGGGCAAAGGTTCCCTTGTCCGTGCGGAAGTTGCCGCTCCTGCCGGTCTGCAATTGCTTGAGAATGGGATCAGGCAATTTTTCTCCCTGCTTTAGAACCCGAACCCTGTCGAAACGATAAGCGAGGGCAGACCCGGTACCGATCCTCTGCCAGGCTTCCGAGATTCTTTGCCCAGAGATGGTTTCGAGTTGGTCTTTATAGGCGCGCGCTTCCTGGAAATACCGGTTATGCTGAATAATGATCGCAATTTGGGCGGCTAACATCCCCATCAACTTTTCTTTTTCCGGATTCTCCATCTGTTCGGAAGGCGACTGAATGTTGAGCATCCCGATCAGTTGGTTACCGACAAAAATGGGATAATTTTGATTCGCGATCATGTCTGGGAGAGGGATGGGGCGGGCGATCTTATAGCCTGTTTCGCGGATATTGAAACTGATTTCTGGCAGGCCAAGCTCGCGCGAAGTTGCGAGCATTGTCCCTTTGCGAACTGAGAGGCGGTATCCATCATCCTCGATCAGTAGTTGCCCGGCTTTGCTGCTCGCTGCCTGGAGATAAGCGTATTTTCCGGATTCATCCAGAATAAAAATCGCGACGTGTCCGGCCTCCAATTTGTCGGCCAGGCCTGTGGTGAGTTCCTGGAGCAATTGGTCCATGGGGGATCGCTTGGCGGCCAGCCCGTTGATCAGGGCGAACGCATCGAGAGCGGCTTTTTGCTGATCAATGGCGTCGGCCAGGGCCTCTTTTTGTTGCATACTGTCATCGAGAGCTTCGTTTATCCGGGCAAATCGTGTTGAAATGTTTTCGACCTGTTCGAAAGCCTGCTCGCTGTTCGCAATATGGCGGATGGAAAGGAAACCAAGTATCGCAAAGTTAAGGGCGTGTACGAAAATAATTTCTTGCGAAGAAAACGCCGCAGCCTTTGGAAGAACGGTTTCGACAGACGGCAGGTTGATTATGAGCGTGACCCCGGCGCTCGCCACGGCAAATAATATCGTCTGGCGCACATTGATGACCAGCGCGGCCATGACTATCACGCTGCCAATAAAGATGAACAGCGCGCTTTGATTTCCCCCGCTGAACAGGGCCATGACAATCAAACTGGTCCACAAAGCCCCTGTAAAAATATTTGCCGCCCTCAAGCTGTTGCGTTTATTGATACCGATCAGGAATAAAGCGCCTGCAAAAACCATAAAAGAAGCCAGGAAAAGGACAACCGCCTGCCGGTCTCCGGCCCTTGCGCCGGTGAAAAGAAACCCCATGAAAATCACTTCAGTGGCAAGCGCGCCTAGCAGTATAAAGTGAAGGTTTTGGGCGCGGCGCAACTCCCGTGAAACCAGGTCTGTGGGGCTGCGGAAGAAATTTACAAAACGGTTGAGCATACCATTTACTCCCGGGAACTTTCTTCGGGATCGGTCAAGCCGATCTGGATGAAGGTGTTGGCCGATCCGATCGCCGACCCGAGTTCACGGATCAGTTGCTGGAGCATGATTTCGACATCCAGAGTCTGGGTGGCGCGGGTGGTGATTTCGCTGATCAACCGCTCGCGTTCCGCCCGTTGTTCGGCTTCTTCGAGCAGGCGGGCGTTTTCGATTGCGAGACCAACCTGGGTCGCCAACTCGGCGATCAAGCTTTCTTCACGTTGGGTCCAGTGATCGTCCTCGCGACGCTGAAGCCTGATTTGGCCGATCTGCTCGCCGCGCAGTTGGATGGGGATTTTTAGGGATTGAGCGCCGTCCTGGCCGGTATCTTTGCCTGTGGCATTGGCAATTCCGAGCGGGGTGTACGTGTAGGCAAGTTTGTCTTTGGCCGATTTGGTCTTCCAGGCTGTCCGTATGTTTTCTGCCATAACGGACTGGAGCTGGGCAATTGCGTTCCCGCTCTCGGCCAGCAGCCTGGCGTTTTCGATTGCAAGGGCAATCTGGTCGGCCATGGTCTGCAAGATGTCTATATCCTCTTCGCTGAACGCGTCAGGATGGGTGGACTGAAGGTCCAGGACTCCGATCGCTT
Organism: Anaerolineales bacterium UBA5796; assembly: GCA_002418215.1. Taxonomy (GTDB): domain Bacteria; phylum Chloroflexota; class Anaerolineae; order Anaerolineales; family Villigracilaceae; genus UBA5796. Next base: position 26,655 of record DIDQ01000038.1, on the reverse strand, counting down.
CGTCCCGGGCGATCAGGGGCAGGGCCACCTCGGAGCGGGTATCAGGAAACTCGGCGCTGTAAAGGAATTCGGTGGACTTATCCACATCCCGGGCTATGCGGACTTTCTTATCCGCAGCGACCGCGCCGACGATGCCCTGCTGGCCGATTTTCAGGCGGAATCCTGCCTCGATCATTTTCCTCCCCTCCGCTGACGAAGATGCCTGGAAAACTGTACTCTCGCCATCCTCGGCGTTGAGGAAAATGCCGACCTGGTGCAGTTTGAACTCGCTCGAAATCAGGGCAACCACCTGCTCCAGGAGTTCGGCAGGGTTTTGCAGGGTCGCTGCCCGGCGGGTGATTTCAGCAGATGCGCGCATTTGGCTCGTTTTTTCAACCAGTTTGCTTGTGCGTTCCGCGATATGCGCCTCAAGCTCGTCCTGGATGGCTTTCAGCGCCTGGTTGGCCCGGCTGGCTTCTGACAGGCGGTCCCGTTCCGTGTTGTTGCGAAGGGTCGTTACAACGAGGACGATCGAGCCTAAAATGATATAGATGACGGATTGGGCGGTCATCAATGGCGTTTCCAATGCCGGCACAAAATTCGGCATCATAAAGATTATTGCGGCGTTGATGAAGACAAATATCACGAACTCGGGGGCCGAAAACAACAGACTGCCGATAACGAACGCGATGGGCAATGTCGCGCTGATTTGGTCAACGACATCTTCCGGTCGAAGGGGAATCAATGCGTAACCTGTCAGGGCCAGGCCGGTCAGCAGCAGCCAGGATCCCAGGCGGTAATACCGGGACCGGCCGAGGAGGTAGGCCAGAACGTTGATCCCGACTGATGAAATAAGCACGGGCAGGTATTCGAGGATCTCTTGCGGGGCAATAAAAAGCAGGATGCTGACCAGCACGCCTATCCCGCCGCTCAAGATGAATGAGACGATGACCAGCAGGCGCGCTTTTCGGTATTCCCCGGCATCTGTTATCGAGGGATGAACCCCCAGGATTTGGCGCACAAAGCCTCGATTTGGGTTGCTTTGAGTAGCTGGTGATAATGATCGGGTTGTCATGGCGACTCCTCGCCTTTGTGTGCCAGTTCGATTTCGATTGAGGTTTCGGTGGTGTTCATGATCCGGCCAATTTCGCGGACAGCGGTTTGGAGGATACTGTCTACGGTTGTGGACGACCAGATTTTGGCTCCGATCTCGGAGACCAGCCGTTCCCTGACGGCCAGTTGCTGGCTTTCTTCGAGCAGGCGGGCGTTTTCCAGCGCCAGGGCGGTCTGGGTGGCTACCGCTTCGATCAGGGCGCGCTCTTCGCTGTTCCACTCGTCATCGCCTTCGAGTTTGATCTGGCCGATAATCTGGTCGCGCAAAGTGATCGGAATGTCTATGGCAGCAATTTCATCGGCCAAATTGCCGCTGTCCCCGGAAGTAAATTCCAGGTCCCCGGCTTCGGTCGCTCTCCCCCAGGCTGAAGACAGGTACTGACGATGTACGGTGCGGACTTCTTCGAGCGTGCTCTGGGTTTCCTGGAAGAGACGGGCGTTGTCGAGGGCAACAGTCAATTGGTTAGCCATACCTTGAAGCGTCTCGATGTCGGCTTCGCTGAAACTACCCGCATCTGTGGATTGCACATCCAGCACGCCCAGGAGCCGCTCCCCGCTGACCAGGGGCAGGGCGATTTCTGAGCGCGTGTAGGGCAGTAACGGGTTTACCATGTAGGTTTTCTCGTAGGTCACATCCAGGGCTACGCGGGCAGATTTGTTCCTGGCTGTTGCGCCGACCATGCTTTTTTCATTGATTTCGAGGCGGTATTTACTTTCTCTCAATAGCCGGCCCGCCTCACCGGTCCCGGCCTTGAATTCAAGCCAATGGCTGGCGCCATCCATCAGGTAGATTGCTGCGAAATAAAAACCGAACTTATCTATGATCAGGTTGACTACGGTATTGATCAATTCATCCTGGTCGAGGATCCGGCTGGCGACCCGGCCCACTTCCAAGGTGGCTGTCAATTGGGCTGTGCGTTCTTTGACCTGTCTTTCCAGGCTTCCCTGGAGTTCTTCCAGGCGGGCCACCATGCGGTTGAAATGGACGGTCAATTCGCCGATTTCATCGGTTGCAGTAACCGGGACCCTTTGTTTCAGATCACCGCTTTCGACCTTTTGGAAGGTCTCGATGATCCGTCCGATGGGCTGTGAGATGGATGTGGACAGCAGGTAGGCGATGATCGCGCCGATAATGACGCTAAAAATGCTTACGAGTATGGACTGTGAGCGAAGATCCGAAAGGACTTTGAGCGATCCGATTTCTTCATACAGGGCAGTGTAGGTTTGGTGATACCCGATTGGCGCAACCAGCAGGATGCCCAACCCGATCACGGCCAGGATGAAAACCAGGGATTTGGCAAACAAACGAAGCCCGCCCGCTCCTACGAGCTGGTCGCTGAATTCCCTGGGGGTAAGAACCACCCTGGCCGGGCTGAGCAGCCGCTCCAATACCATCACATCCAGCGTTATGATGGACATGATGGTCAGCATCCCTCCAAAAAGGGTATAAACGATCTGGTCTCCCGTCATATTGAAGGCGTTTCTTTGGAAAATTTGTAACGGGATGATGATCAAACCCAATGCAGTGACTGAACCTAAAAGGGCATAATTCCAGGCTACGGTCGTGATCTGTCTCCAGGCCAGGACTTCGTCAGGGCTGCCGGATACAAGCGTCCCCCCTTTGGCCCATTGCTGCAACCGTTTGAAGGCTGCGCGATTACGGATATAAGTAGCCGCCCAGATGACGATGTTTCCCAGTACCGTCAAGGCCAGGGTCATTCGATTGATCTGAAGGATTTGATCAGGAGTCAGCTCTGCATTGATCTGGGAAACATAGGCAATCGGGATGGAAACGATATTCGACGCCATTTGGGCCAGGGCTACCGCAAAAATCAGGTAAAACCCTCCCAGCCGCTTCATAATATTTTTGAGAAAGCCGGAGTTGGCCTCAAGTACGTTCATAAGTCTGCCCTCATCCAGGTTCATTCTTCTTTCCCGTTGTCAGGGTCTGACGGGGCGATCTTGATTTGCGTCCGGCGGGCGCCGACAGCCTTGGATAGTTCACTGGCGGTTGTTTGCAGGATGGTTTGCATATCAGTCGAACGCCGGATTTTACTGGTGACCTCGAACAACAGGCGCTCGCGTTCCACCTGGCGGCGGATCTGCTCCAGCAGGCGAGCGTTGGCGATGATGGCAGCCAGGCTGCCGCCCAGGGTGCCGAGCATTTCCTCGTCGTGTTCGTCATACGCCGACAATGATTCGCTCTCGATGTTCAACACCCCCAGCAGTTCGTTGCGGAACATCAACGGGATTGCCAGCTCGGATTTTGTATTCAGGCTGACCTCGATGTAACGCGGCTCTTCCTGGACGTTATTGATCCGTTGCGGAATCCGGTGGGCGGCGACCCAACCGGTAATCCCTGAGCCGATGGGAATGGTCAGGTCTTTCGTATCCTCCTCGGAGTATCCGATGGAGGCCGTCACTTCCAGGCAGTCTTTTTCCCTGGCGACCAGCAGGATCGCAACCCGGTCCCCGCCGAGGGTGACCTGTAAGCCCTGGACAGCGGAATCAAGCGCCTCGTCGAGGGTGGAGCCGGAGGCAGCCGAGGTGGTGATATGGTGCAGCAGCCTGTGTTGTGACAGGTGTTCCTGCGTTTCGGCAAAAAGTTCGGAATTTACCACTGCGACGGCCAACTGGTCTGAAAGGATTTGCATCGTCCGCAGGGCTTCGTCTGTGAAGGCGAAGGGTTGGATGCTTTGCACATCCAAAACGCCCACGATCCGATCTCCGACTTTGAGCGGGATCGCCGCTTCGGAGCGTGTCTCTGGCAACAGAGGGTTGGCGTAATACGTGGCGTCCCGCGCCGTATCATTGACGACCAGCAGGTCGCCTTTGCCTGCAACATACCCAACGATGGATTTCGAGCCGATCCCAAGTTTGTGACCCGATCGCTTCATTTGCGCCCCCGCTTCGCCTGTCGCTTCGCGGATGACCACGTATTCGTTCAGGGGATCTGCCAAAAATACGCCTGCGTGGTAGAAATTGAACCGCTCCCTTATCAATTGGATTGCCCGGGAAAGCAGTTCGTCCAGGTCGAGGGCGCTGCTGATGTCTTTGGCGATTTCGGCTGCGGTTTCGAGTTGCAGGTTCCGGCGGCGGCTTTCATCCAGGAGGCGCACGTTGTTGATTGCCCCGGCGGCCTGGGTGGCTAGCGCGGTGATGATGCGCAGGTCGTTGTCTGCAAATGCGAATTCATTCTCCAGGTCTTGGATGACGATGGCGCCGACCGCTTCGCTGCCGATCAGCAAGGGCGCGCCCAACCAGGACTTGGCCGGTTTGCCTACGATCTTGGCGCCCAGGGCAACGGCCCGTTTTTCGGTGTTCTCAACCAGCATCAAAGGCTGGAGGGTGCGGATCAGGATGGAGATCAGGCCTTCGCCGAGCGAGAACGATTCCATGGATGTGACCCGCCCGTTTTCGTAAAGATATGGGACGCTGATCATATCCGAGCTTTTTTGGTACAAAGCGATCAGGAAGTTGTAATCTCCCAGGGATTGGCGGATCTCATCGTGCAGGATGGTGTAAAGATTATCAAGGGTGTCCACCGCAGAGATGTTCTGGGTCGCCCTGGATATCGCCTCCAGTTCGCGTATCCGGCGTTGGACATTTTCTTCGGCAATCGCTTTTTCCAAGCCCGAAGTGATGGTATCGGCAAGGTTGAGATAAGGTTGAATGGTAACGGGGGACAACCTTTGCGCGTTTGTCGAACCCAGGATCAGCAGCCCGTGGAGTTTATCCCCGTTCGAAAGCGGGATGAAGGCGGCAACTTTGCATCCAAGCTGGCGGGGCAGGCGGGTCAGGGCTTCGGGCGCGGTTGATTTGCGCCCCAGTTCTGTGATGATAGGCCCCATTGCCAGGGCTTCGGCCAGGTTATCGGGGCTGAAGTTTAACTGGCGCATTGCGGTGGAAATTTCAAGGCCCGGTTCGTCGGGGTTGTGAGCGTGAACCAGGTTCAGTTGACCGGATTGATTGAAGTATACAGAGGTAATAAATGACAGTTGACGCATTGCCGCACCAACTTTTTCCACAACTTCGGCCTGGTTTTTGGCTTCGTTGATTTGCTGGCTGGCGCGGTAGAGGACCTCAAGTTCCTTCAAATCCACCTGGGTGGAGTCTGCCAGGTTGATGGTTTGGATCGCGGCTGCGATCTGGCTGGCCAGGGTCTTCAAGGTGACGATGGCTTCCCGGTCGAACGCGTCGGCTTGCCGGCTTTGGACGTTCAATGCGCCGAGGACCTGGTTGCCCAACGAAATCGGGATCCCGGCTTCGGCTCGCGTTTCAGACAGGAACTCATTCCGAAATTGCCCGGCGTCGTCCGAGTTTTCGGTGACGATGCGCGGCTGGTTGTTGGCGGTGACCCATCCGATAATGGACGGCGACCCGACTGCGAGCCTGTGGCCTGGTTCGGGCGTCTCTGCGGCGTCGGGGCTTTCCGCCGCCCGCAGCACGGCATAGCGGCCGGAGCGGTCGAGCAGAAAAATCCCGGTGTGGTAATAATCAAACCGTTCCGAGATCAGGGTGACTGTCCTTTGCAGGAGTTCATCCAGGTTTCGGGTGGAGGTGATATCCTGGGCCACTTCGGCTGCGGTATTGATCTGGCGGGCGCGTTCCTCCACGCGGCCCTCCAGCGAGCGGTATAGACCGCTCAGGTCATCTGCCATCATGTTGAAGGAGTGCGCCAGCAGCCCAATCTCGTCATTGCGCTCGATTTGCGACCGCTCGCTCCAGTCGCCTTCGGCAAAGCGCCGGGTGGTTTCTGCAAGGCCGAGGAGCGGCTTGATGAAACGGTTGATCGAGAGGTAGAGCACGGTGCCCATGGCTGCCAGGGTAGCCCCCAACAGGAGGGCCGTAAACGTAGCCAGACTGTTAAGCTGGGAAAAAACTGCGTTCTCAGGGAGTTCCAGGACGATCGCGGTCTCGATAAACGGCATCCAGTGGGCTTCGGCGATGACGCTGACATTTTGATCGTTTTTGAAATACAGCGTTTCTGAATGTCTGGCCGCATGAGGGTCCTCGTTTATCGGCAGGACGAGCTTCAGGGCGGTGTCCTGTTCAACCGATGGCGAGAAGGGCGTCAGATTGAGCGTATGCGGATCAATCTGGACGAATTCGCCGCCCTCGAGAGCAATGTAAGGTTTTGCCTCCGGGTTGAATTTAGTCATTTGACTTAGGGCGTTTTTGACCGCTTCCTCAGCCGTGACGCCCACCAGGTAGCCCAGTTCCTGTCCGGCCTGGTCTTTGACAATAGCGACCGAGATAAGGAAAAACTGGCTTTCAAGGCCGGGGACAAATCCGAAAGCGCCGAAGGAATGGTCGCTTTCGCTGAGTTCATCGAAGTAGGGGGAGTTTGCGAGACTCGAGTTTTCCCATCCGGGCTGGGAGGCGACCCGGATGTCGCCGTCAAGGGCGACCAGCATAAAGTTGGCAAAGTAAGTATCGCCCTCCGGCCGGTTGAATTTTTCGATGGCGGCAACTGTGTCGGCGTGGTCGTTGGCAATATCGCTGCCGCCGGGATTCAAGGCGCGTCCAGCAGGGATGTAAAATTCCGGGCGGGTGCTGATCGAAGCCAGGCGGATCTGCTTCGCCTTGAAGATATCTTCGATCTCTTGTGCGCTCGATTGGACGATCCCATCCAACTGGTCCGACATCTGGGCCCTGAGCAGGTTGCTTGCCCTGAAGTAGGCTGTTGCCCCCATGATGAGCAATGGTCCCAGCGTAAAAAGAAAAAGGGCCAGGATCATGGTCCTCGCCAGCCGCCCTCGGAATTGCGTTTTTCCTGGATTTGAGACTGTAACTTTTTGTGCTGACACCGTCATTCTCGAACCTATGCCTTTAACTCATTTCCCAGACGGGATCCCCGCTCAAAATCCGGCGGATCTGGTCCGGGAAACGATCTGGATCGAGCGGCTTGCCCAGGAAGCCGTCGAAACCCGATGCGCGGGCTTTGTTCATCTGTTCAACGCTCGCTTCGGCAGTAACCGCCACGATCGGGGTATTCTTCAAACGATCTGAAGCCCGTATCTTTTTGAGCGCGCCATACCCGTCTTCGTAGGGAAGGCGGATGTCCATCAGGATCAGGTCGAGCCTGGGTAAAGTGTCGGCATATTCGACCACTTCATACCCGGATGTTTTCCATTCACAGTGAATTCCCAAATATCCCAACATGCGGGCGATCAAGACAAAGTTCGATACGTTGTCTTCGACGACCAACACAGTAGCATCCTTCGGGATGGCCGTTTTCCGGGTGTTTTCGCTTTCAACTTTTTCGCTCATGGTTGACCTTGTCTTATCTTTTGATGAAGTGTTCGATCTGTTGAGTCAATAAGTCTATATCAATTGGCTTCTGGATATAGCCGTCACAGCCGGCCTGCAGCGATTTTTCCCGATCTCCGCGCATGACGTTCGCCGTTACTGCGATGATAGGCACTTTCTTGAGATGCTCAAATTCCTTCAGCCGGGTAGTGAGGGTGTAGCCATCCATTTCAGGCATATTAATATCCATCAAGATCAGATCCGGCTTAAGGTTATTGCGGACAACGGCCAACGCCTCGTTTGCGCTGGAGGCTTCGACAATTTCGTACCCTTCGGCCATCAACACCCGGCGGACCAGGGTCCGGTTGTTGGCGTCGTCTTCGACGTAAAGGATGGTTCCTTTTTGGGGTTCATCAGCGAACATGGGAATGTTACCTCCGCGCTAATTGTACCCTTGACCTTAGCGTTTCGCATAACATCTGCCTTACAAAAAACCTTTCAAAAATAATAGGCCGTCCAGCGGAGTCAAAAGTCTCTGACTTTTGACCTTCAACGACGGGAGTCGCTGGACTCCATCATAAAGTCGCGAAGGCTTGCTCTGCCTGCGTCGTCCAAATGAAAAAGCCCGGAGGTGAAAAACCTCCGGGCTTGAGCGGGTGATGGGATTCGAACCCACGAGTGCGTGCTTGGGAAGCACGTGCCTTACCACTTGGCGACACCCGCAACTGCGTGCTGGATTATAGCCAGCCCCAAGGGGTGTGTCAAGGTCAAGCTGTGCGGGAGAGCAATTTTTGGGCCAGAGCCGTCAGCGCATCGCCCGCTTCTCCCTGCGGATCAGCCGTCCGCAGGCTGTTCAGGGCCAAATCGGTCATTTGACGGGCGGCTTCGTGGGCAAACTCGTAGGCGCTCTCGCTCGCCAGCTGACGGGCAACCTGTTCCACCTCGCCGGGCGTGATCGGCCCCTCGGCCCAGCGCCGGGCGAACTCGCCCTTTTTGCCCAGCCCGGCCAGCACCGGCAGCGATTTTTTACCCTCCAACAGGTCAGATGCGGCAGACTTCCCGGTAACGGCCTCGTCGCCCCAAATTCCCAGGATGTCGTCCTGCACCTGGAAGGCCAGGCCCAGGAAATGGCCGAACGAACGGTAAGCCTCCTCGGTCGCCTCGTCCGCCCCTCCGAGTGCCGCCCCGATCCGGCAGCAGGCCGCCAGCAGCGCGGCAGTCTTGCCCGCGACCATCGGCCAGTAATCGTCCACCCCCAGGTCGGCCCGTTTTTCGTAAGACATGTCCAGGAACTGGCCCCGGGTCAGGTCGAGGCAGGTATCGTGCAGGATGCCCGCCGCCTTGAGTACGGTCCCAGCCGGGTAAGCCCGGCTCAAATCCAGGATGGCCTGGTTCGACATCACGAACAGGGCGTCGCCTACGTTGATCGCCATCGGCACCCCCCATTCCGCCCAGACGGTGGGCCTGCCGCGCCGTTTGTCGGAATTATCCTGGACGTCGTCATGCACCAGCGAAAAATTGTGGACGAGTTCGACGGCGGCGGCAGCCGGCAGCGCCGGGCGCCAATCGGACCCGCAAGCGGCTGCCGTTAAAAGCAGCATCAGCGGGCGGACGCGTTTCCCGGCGGCCTCCGGGCCTGCGCCGTAGCCGCTCCAGCCCATGTGATAGGTCAACATCTCATGGAACGGGCGGGTGTGCGGCTGGTCGAGCCGCGCCGCCTGGCGCTGGAGTTCGTCTTCGACGGCGGAGAGCAGGGTGGGGGTGAGATTGTCCATTATTTTCAATTATACAGCCTTCCTGTTTCACCAAGTTCCTGGCTCTTTTTTTGAAATCAGCGGCTTGTTTCCTGGTTTTGGCGGCTCAACCTCGCTTTCAAGCCGAATAAACCCATAAATATCTTGAAGACAGTTCAGAAAATCTTGAAGAGATTCGCAAATGTCTTGAAGACATTTCGAAAAATCCTGAAGAGATTCGTAAATGTCTTGAAGACTTTTCGAGATTTCTTGAAGAGATTCTGGAATTGGGCGGCTTAACGGGGGAATTGGCTTGGCTTGAAACGAGAATTAAGCCGCTTGACCGGTCGAATTAGCTCTATGGTTGAATGGGATCATCCGGGTGATCGGCGTTCCACAGGGCGATAAGTTCGGCCTCGCTCTTGCCTGCGTTTTCGGCGTTACGAACCTTGCCGCGGAATCTGGCATTCAAACGGCGCACCATGTCTGGATTGACCCGAACTGAGACTTCGATACTGCCATCCCTGCGCATGGTGGGACGGAAATGCATGCCGTTTGGCAATCGGACAATCCGCCCTGCCGAGAGTGCGCGCTCGAGAATTGCGTCCAACTCTGCCAGCATGGCCAGCGTACTGCCCCGGCTTTGGTTGGTGGCATTGACCAGGTCTTCGATGACTTCTTCGTCTGTCATGGGCGTAGCAGGTTCGATCCGGGGGCCATAAGTTGAGGATGCCTGTACTTTGTGTGCCATGGTGTTTACCTCCGCTGGGAGCGATGTGGGATAGGATCGTCCGGCCAACCGGCGGACGGTCAGTTACGGCGTGCCATACATCAGGCGCGGGAACCTTGCCAGCGGCGTCAGAATGGTGCGCCCATCGGTCAGTTCCACGGCGAGAAGGTTTTCGTCCACATGCGCCGCCTGAGCGCATGCTTCCTGGATTTCAGTTTCCAAAGTGTTCATGCCACTGCTCCAATTGACCTCTTGCAAAAGTCCGATCTTTGCCACGGAGTCACGGAGTCACAGAGTTTTTTCTTCTTTTTCTCCGCGTCTCCGTGTCTCAGTGGCTAAAAAGGTTTGCATCACGTTTGCCCTATAACTAATGCAAGACATCTAATAAGAAGTCGCTGTTTTTGAGTTTTTGAACTCTGCTTCCAATTTATCCGGTGTCTGGGTTTGCAGGGTGACGCCTTCATGCCTGCAAAATTCGAGAAACTCATAGCGGTCCATGCCTGCCAGTTCACTTGCCGCACCAATGGACAGTTCACCAGATTGGTAAAGTCCCAAGGCCGCATACAAACGGATTTTTTTTGTCACGGCTTCGGGCGATTCGGCGATAAACTGGCTTTCGGGGAGCGAAAAGGAGATTTGCATAGGTCACCTCTGCTTCAATTATACAACCTGTTTACCTGTCCACCTTCGCCAACCGATTCTCCAATTCTCCAACCTCTCCCGCCCCGCAGGCGAACATTGCCACCTCGATCTGGCGCTTGGTCAATTTCAACATCTCCACGGCTTTTTCGGTGGAGACCGCCGCAGCTTTGAGGAGCTGCCCGGCCATGCCGCCCAGGGTTGCGCCGAGGGCGAGGCATTTGGCGATGTCGAGGCCGTCTTTGAGGCCGCCGCTGGCGAAGACCGTCATGCCGGGGGCGGCCCGCTTCACGTTTCGGATGGAGTCGGCGGTGGGGATGCCCCAGCCGACGAAGGTGGCGGCCAGTTTGCGGGTGGACTCGTCGGGGGCGCGGTGCATCTCGACCTGGGACCAGCTCGTGCCGCCCGCCCCGGCCACGTCTATGGCGGCGACGCCGCAATCGGCCAGGAGCTTGGCCGTCCGTTCCGAGATGCCCCAACCGACCTCCTTTGCGATAACCGGTACTTCTAACTTCTCACATATTACTTCTATCTTATTCGCCAGCCCTGCAAAGTCCGTATCCCCGCCGGCCTGGACGGCTTCTTGCAGCGGATTCAGGTGCAGGATCAGGGCATTGGCCTGGATCATGTCTACGGCGCGGCGGCAGTGGTCGAGGCCGTAGCCGTAGTTGAGTTGGACCGCGCCCAGGTTGGCGAAGAGCAGGATGCCGGGGGCGGCTTTGCGGGCGATGGCGAAGGTGGGGATCTGTTCGGGATGTTCGAGGGCGGCCCGCTGGCTGCCGACTCCCATCGCCACGCCGACCTCCTGGGCGGCTTCGGCCAGGCGCCGGTTGATCTCCCCGGCTTCCTCCGTCCCGCCGGTCATGGAACTTATCAGGATGGGGGCGGCCAATCGGACGCCGAACAGGCTGAGGGTCGGGTTGATCTGCTCCAGGTTGAGTTCGGGTAAAGCCTCGTGGACGAAGTGGTAGTCCTCGAGGCCGGTCGTCAACGCGGAGCGGACATCCTGCTCCAAATTGATCTTGATATGGTCGGCTTTTCTCTGGTCAATCTTGGATTGAGTAGCGCGAGCGTTCTTCTCGCTCGTATCGAAATCAGGCGCAACTTTTGACATGGGGGAGTGTTCCTGTCTTTGAAGTCTGGCTTGACACCTTCTTCGGAAGGATTACAATAGGCCAGTCAATAATTTGAAATCTATTCAGGAGGTTTGAATGGCTGATACATTCAATGAAATCAAGGCAATTATCGTGGAACTGCTCGGCGTGGATGAGGGCAAGGTTTCGATGGATGCCCGCTTCCGCGAGGAACTGGACGCCGACTCGCTCGACCTGGTCGAGTTGATCATGGCCTTCGAAGACAAGTTTGGGGCCGAGATTTCCGACGAGGATGCCCAGAAGATCACGACCGTCGGTGAAGCTGTCAAGTATATTGATGAACACAAGTAAGCCCTGAACAACTTCAAAAGCGATTATACATGCAGAGACGCCCGCGAGGGCGTCTCTGTGTGTTTCTACATCCTTCCGATGAGGGTGCGTCGCACCTGACTTTGGGGCGAATTCTGATAAACGGTGGGTTTCACAGCTTGCACGATCCCGTTTAGCATGGTGCGACGCACTTTTATCTCAAGAGTGAGGGGATTTCTTCGGGGTGTTTGGCGACCCGCACGCCAGCGGCAGTGAGGGCGGCGATCTTGTCGGCAGCTGTGCCGGCTCCGCCTTCGATGATCGCCCCGGCGTGTCCCATGCGTTTGCCGGGAGGGGCGGTCTGCCCGGCGATGAAGGAGACGACCGGCTTGGTCATCTTGTTGGCGATGAACTCGGCGGCTTTCTCTTCGTCTGTGCCGCCGATCTCGCCGATCATGACGACCTTTTCGGTCTGGGGGTCGTGCTCGAACATTTGCAGCACGTCAATGAAATTGGTACCGTTGACCGGGTCGCCGCCGATGCCGACGCAGGTGGAAGCGCCCATGCCGACGTTCTTCATGGCGTACAGCACTTCGTAGGTCAACGTGCCGGAGCGGGAAACGACGCCGACGTTGCCGGGGATGGCGATATTGCCGGGGATGATGCCGACTTTGGCTTCGCCGGGCGTCAGCAGACCGGGGCAGTTGGGTCCCACCAAACGGACTTTTTTCTGGTCGAGATAATTGCGGACGCGCATCATGTCCTGGACCGGGACGCCTTCGGTGATGCAGACGATGAGCGGGATGCCGGCGTCGGCGGCCTCGAACATGGCGTCCGGGGCAAAGCGGGCCGGGACGAAGATGACGGTGGCGTTGGCCCCGGTGGCGTCTACGGCGATCTTGACCGAGTCGAAGACCGGGACTTTGCCGCCCAGCACCCATTCGCCGCCCTTGCCGGGGGTCACGCCGGCGACGACGTTGGTCCCGTAGGCGACCATCTGGGTGGTGTGGAAGAGGCCTTCGTTGCCGGTAATGCCCTGCACCAGCAGGCGGGTATCCTTGTTGACTAAAATGCTCATTTTCAGGCCTCCTTCTTAGGCTGCCTGGGCTGCGGCGACGGCTTTTTGGGCCGCGTCGGCCAGGGTTTCGGCGGTGATCATATTGGCGTCGGCCAGCAGTTTGCGGCCTTCCTCGGCGTTGGTCCCCACCAGCCGGACGACCATCGGCACTTTCGGCTTGACTTCCTCCATCGCAACCAGGATGCCGCGGGCCACTTCGTCGCAACGGGTGATGCCGCCGAAGATGTTGTACAGCACGGCCTTGACATTCGGGTCGGACAGGATGATCCGCATGGCTGCGGCCACTTTTTCCGCGCCTGCGCCGCCGCCGATATCGAGGAAGTTGGCCGGTTCGCCGCCAAAGAGTTTGAGGATGTCCATGCTGGTCATGGCCAGTCCTGCGCCGTTGACCATGCAGCCGATATTGCCGTCCAGTTTGATGAACGAGAGGCCGTATTTGCGGGCTTCGGTCTCTGCCGGGGCTTCCTCGTCGAGGTCGCGCATGTCGGCCAGGTCGCCGTGACGGAAGAGGGCGTTGTCGTCTATCAGCATCTTGCCGTCGAGGGCCACCAGGCGCTTGTCCCGGGTGATGACCAGCGGGTTGATTTCGGCCAGGGTGGCGTCGTTGGCCGAATACGCCTGCCAGAGGCCGTTGGCGATCCTGCCGAAATCACGCCAGTAGTCCCGCGGCAGGTCAATGAAGGCGGCGATGTCCCGCGTCTGATAGTCGCGCAGGCCGAGCAGCGGGTCAATGTGGATCTTGATGATCTTCTCGGGCGTTGTGGCGGCGACTTCTTCGATGTCCACGCCGCCGGCGGCGGAGGCCATCATCACCGGCTTTTTGGCGGCCCGGTCGTTGGTGATGCCCAGGTAGATTTCCTGGGCGATGTCGGCGGCTTCGTCCACCAGTACCTTACGGACGGGGAGGCTCTTGATCGTCATCGCCAGGATCTGGGTGGCGAGGGTTTCGGCTTCACCGGGGTCTTTGGCGACCTTGATCCCGCCAGCTTTACCGCGTCCGCCGACCAGTACCTGCGATTTAATGACTACGCGGCCACCGAGTTCTTCAGCGATTTGCTTGGCTTCGCTGGCGGTAGCCGCAACGCGTCCCTTGGGGATCGGGACGCCATACTTGGAAAAAAGTTGTTTTGATTGATATTCGTGCAGTTTCATGCAGATCTCCCTGATTGACAGTTAAACGCCACGCCGCTTCGGACGTGGCGTCACCATTATACCACCGTGATTTTTCGCCTCTACGGCTGAGGCGGTGTAAAGCGCAGGATACGCATATTCCCGGCGTCTGTGACCCACAGGTTGCCGTCGGCGTCGAAGGCCAGGGCTGCGGCGATGCCGAAGTCGCCCGCTTCTGCTCCGAACTCGCCCCAGGTGAACAGGATCTGGCCTTCGGGGCTGTAGGCGATGACCCGGTAGCCTTCTGGATCGGTCACGAAAACGCGCCCGCTCTTGTCCACGGCGATGAAGGGTTTGTTGTCCAGCGATTGGCCATACCAGCCGACGACGTCCCACTGGGCCAGGGGGAAATAATTCAAACCGTCACCAGTGGGGCCAAAGGTCTGGATACGCTGGTTCCAGGTATCGGTGACGTAAATGATCCCGTTCTCGCCGATGGTTATCCCGACCGGTTCGTCGAATTCACCGGGAGCCAGCCCAACGGTACCGAACTGGGACAGGAACTGCCCGCTTTCGTCAAAGATGGCGATCCGTTTGTTGCCGGTGTCCATCACGTAGACGTGACCCTCGGACACGACAATCCCGCGTGGACCCCAGAAGGCATCCCCGGTTTCGCCCAGGCCGTAAACACCCCAACCGGCGAGCGGGTTGCCTTCCGAATCGAATTTCTGGACCCGATGGTTCCAGGTGTCGGTGACGTATACCGAGCCGTCCAGCCCGACCGCGATCCCCCAGGGTTCGCAGAACGTGCCGGCCGGGATATCATCAGGCGGGGCAGCCGTATAGGGACATCCGGGGGAGGTCGAACCCCAGGCGTTGATCGGAGCGCCCGAAGCGTCCAGGTGGACGATGCGGTTGTTGCGCGAGTCGGCCACGTAGAGGCTGCCGTCCGGCGCGACCGCAATGCCGCGCGGCGCATCGAATTGCCCAAGCTCCTGCCCCCAACTGCCGGCGACGATGTCGGCGTTCAGTTCGATGACCTTGCCCTCGTATGGATCCGCCAGCGCTTCAGCGACGTTCACCGGGCCGACGCCGTAATTCCAGATCTGGGCCGCGATGTCCTTGCGGATGTACAGCCGCATCCGGTCGGTCGGTTCCCAGGTGGGCAGGGTCAGGTATTCGCTCCCTGTGGCTTCGGCGTAGAGGGTGTAATCCCGGTTCAGCCAGACGTCGAATATCCCGGCCCGGATGTGCGGATCGGTCAGGGCTTGTTTAATGCGCGCCCAGTCCAGGTTGAAATAGTCCTGGTTCGGCCACCACATGCGCGCATAGTTGAACTCGTAGAAGGCGTCTCCAACGACGGGACCGATCTTGTCGAAGTTCTTGGCGTCCACGATCAGGATGGGCACATCCCGCAATGCGCGGGTCGGGTTGTCGAAGGATTGCTGGTTGGTGAAGTCGCGCAAGTACCAGACCACTGGCCACGAAACGCCTGTATCCGGCTGGCTGGCATCATAAGCGATCGAGATGCCCAGTCCCCCGGTGATCCGCTGCGAAATTTCCTCGGCCTGCCTGGTGACATCCTTGACGCCAGTGGCTGCGTGCGCATAGACAAGATATTCTTTGGCATTATCGTAATTGATATAAGCTGCCCGGAAAGCAGCCCTCCCGGTCAGGACGAATAGCATGGCGAAGGAGGTGAGGGTCAACAGGTTGGCGAAAATACTGCTTCCGGCGCTGTCCTTTAATAGGTACACCAGCCCGATAATACTGCCGATGGCAGTGATCGCCGAAAGCAGGAATGTGGAGGTATCCTGGAGCTGCATCAGGTCCTTGCCCTGGAATGGGGGATTGGGGCCGAGCAGTGACAGGATACTGGCGCTGAGGCTGATGATGGACAACCCCGTCAAAACGATGACGAGCAGCCCCCGGTTTCGGAACAGGCCCGCCCAGTCCGTCTGTTCGACGATTTGCCCCAGCGCCCAGGCGCCCAGCAGGATCATCGGCAGGGTCATGTGGACTGTCAGCCAGGGCATTTTTTCCCCGGCATAGGAGTAAGCAAATATAGCAGTGACGATCCAGAAGCCCAGAAGCCCGAGGAAGTTGCGCAGGTTTTCGTACTCTGTGTGCTCCAGATGCAAGGCGGCGGGTTGCTCCGGTTCCTGCGCCGGTTCGTCGTTTTCGGCAACCTCCAGTGAGTTTTCCTCCGAGCCTGTCTCCATCTCGACGGGAAGTTCTCCAGGCGGGCGTAATCGGTTGAGTTTGAAGATGCCGACGAAAATGGCTGCGAAACTGGCAATGGCGGGCAGGAACTCGTAGACGGGTATCTGGATCAGGATGTAGTAATACCACGGTTGACTTCCGCGCTGGACTCCCTGTTGCTCCAGCCAGTATCCCAGCGAGCCGACCAGCCCGGTAAAAAATCCCTGCCCATTGGTGAAGACGGTCGTATAAAGCACTGTGAAGATGCCGTAGAACAGAACCGCGTTCTTGACCCAGGTCATCCCTTTCCACCAGTAACCAATCCCTATCGCGATCAACGTAATTGGGATCAGGAACAGGGCCGTGCGGGTCATGCCTTCGAGCGAATAGTCGGTTGGGTTGAACCCGGCCAACGTGACCGGGAATGGAGCCAATTGCGGCAAGACCAGGGTTCCGATCAGGATCAGCAGGTCGAATGACGGCTCGAGGCGGATCCGCTTCCAGGTGAAGCCGAGCACCATGAAATAACCCGCGATCAGAATCCCGGCTGCGCTGGCGATTCCCAGCACGACCAGGGGGGAGATGCTGCCTCCCGGTGTATCCAGGGGAGATGGGGTGCCGGTCGGATCGAGTGGAGCGGCAGTTTCCGTTCCGGTCAGGGTGCCGGTTTGATGCCCCAAGACGGCGAACCCTGCCGTTAATCCGGCCAGCAAGACACCGGCTGCCAGCGCAATAATGAAGGAGCGGTAATGTTCGGCCCTGGCCCACGGTCGTCGGGTGACCTGGGCGATGAAATAGATCGCCAGGAAGAGCAGAGCCTGGGCCGCGTAAATGAATGAAGTCTCTTTGGTCGCAAAGTGCAGGGCCAGCGTGATAGTCGTGTAGTAAAGGTATCTTCGTTCTTTCGTTTCCAGGTAGCGCAGGATGGCGTACAGCATGAGCACGCCCAGGAAACCGACGAAAGACTCGTTGCGGACGTAGCGGCCATAAAAAAGCATGTAGGGCGAGATGACCATCATCACCGCGGCCAGTATCGCGCCGGTTTTTCCCAGGTAACGCCGCCAGTACCAGACCATCCATACCGTGGCGATACTGAACAGGGCTGCCGGGATGCGGGCGGTGAAGTCGCTTACCCCAAACAGGAAGTATGACAACGCCAGCAGGTGGAACTGGTACGGCCCGTGCATCATTGGCGAATGCTGGTATCCCTGGCCTTTGTAGAGCAGCCATGAAAAATACGTGTGCAGGCTTTCGTCGTGACTCATCACGCGCGCGCCCAGGTCGTAGAAACGGGTGGCGATGGCTGCCAAGATGATCAGGCCGAAGAGCGCCATCTCGACGGTTAAGCCGGGGAGTCCGGGGATCAGGGGGCGGTCAAGCCAGGAGCGTTTGTTGTCCATAAGCCTCGATAGGGTGGAGAAATGGGTTGGTCGCCGAATTAACGGTAAGACTATACTGCAAAGTAAGTATTCTGACAAGAAGCGATGAATGGGGTCTGGAACCGGGAGGTTTCAGGCTTTTGACTCATTTTATATTTGCGTGTATCCATAATCCCATAACAGAACCCAAAACTAACCACCTCCAAATAAAGCCGACCCGGCCAACTGGCCGCACCCGGCCTGGATGTCTATGCCCCGTCTCATGCGGATCGTGCAGGGAATTCCGGCCTGCTCCAGCGATTCTTTGAACTGCGCGGCCCTTTCGCGGGAGGTCGCCCGGCCCTGGTAGCCCAGCGTCGGGTTGAGGGGGATGGCGTTGACGTGGCAGAGCAGCCCCGTGAGCAGGGAGGCCAGCCTCTGGGCTTCTTCGGGCGTGTCGTTAACCCCATGGATCAAGGCCCACTCGAAGGTCACGCGCCGCCCGGTCGCCTGGACGTAGTCGCGGCAGGCGGCAATCACCTCCGCAATCGGGTATTTCCGGTTGACGGGCATCATGTCCGAGCGGGCTTCGTCGGTGGTAGCGTGGAGCGAGATGGCCAGGTTGACCTGCCACTTTTCGGCCGCGAAACGCCGGATGGCCGGGACCAGGCCCGAGGTCGAGATCGTGAACCGCCGCGCCCCGAAGGCGTAGCCATCCGGGTCGTTGAGCCGGTCAATCGCAGCCATCGTATTGTCGTAATTATGGAAAGGCTCGCCCATCCCCATCAGCACGATGTTGGTGACGCGTTCGCCGAGATCGCTCAGGTGGCGGGCGTAGTACATCACCTGGGCCGCGATCTCGCCGGAGGTGAGGTGACGGGTGAACCCCATCTGGCCGGTGGCGCAAAAGGTACAGCCCATGGCGCAGCCGACCTGGGTGCTGATGCACAGCGTTCGGCGGGCGCGGCCCCGGTGGGTCTCCGGGTCGTAGCGCATCAGCACGGCCTCGATCAGGCGGCCGTCGCCCAGCTCGAAGAGCGTCTTGCGGGTCTGCCCGTCGGACGATTCGAGGTAGCGGTCTGGCTTGAGCGGGGAGAAGGTGAAGGTTTCGGCCAGGCGGCCGCGCAGGCCGGCGGGCAGGGTGGTAAATTCATCGGGAGACTGCCAGAAATTCCGGTAAAGGCCCTGCCAGAGCTGGCGGGCGCGGTAGGCGGGTTCGCCCAAGGCGGCGAGCCGTTCAGTAAGTTCGGGTAAATCGAAATCGTAGATCAGGTTCATTCGGAGCGGTCAATCCTTTTCATCAGTTCCCAGGTGAAGCAGGCAGCCCGTTGCAGGGTATCTGGTTCGAGGTTGTCGTAGTTGTCGCTCAAGCGGTGCCAGTGGGGCAGGTAGCCGTTTTCGTCGTAACCCATCAGGCACAGGGCTTCGTAACCGAGCATCCGCAGGGTGGCGACTTCCTCCAGGATGAGCATATCCTGGCCGATGACTTTGAGACCGGGATTGGCTTCGGCGGTTTCGTCGGCCAGGCGGCGGATGCGGGGGCCGGGCTGGTAAAGGTTCAAGTAGGTCACGCCATGGCGGGTGGCGTAGCACAGGTTCCCGGAGCCGACCAGTTCGAGGTCAATCCAGTAGCTGTTTTCGACGGGCGGGTGGAAATCCCTGAGATAGGCTTTCAATCCCTGGTGGCCGACTTCCTCGCAGCCGGTGAAAAGCAGGTGGACCTCGGTGTGGTCGAGCGGCTCCGTTGCCAGCGCATCTGCAATGGACAGGAGGATGCCGACCGCGCTGGCGTTGTCGTTGGCGCCTTCGACTGTGGGCTGGGCCTCGTCCACCAGCAGCAGGATGAGCATGATGCCGAGGAAAGCGGCGGCAATGATTTGCAGCAGCAGCGCCGGCCAGCCGTAAACGGCCTCGCCCCAGAAGGAAATCCCGGCGGCGAGGGTCAGCAGGATGGTCAGGGTCTGG
Organism: Anaerolineales bacterium UBA5796; assembly: GCA_002418215.1. Classification (GTDB taxonomy): domain Bacteria; phylum Chloroflexota; class Anaerolineae; order Anaerolineales; family Villigracilaceae; genus UBA5796. Next base: position 7,093 of record DIDQ01000038.1, on the reverse strand, counting down.
ACCGGGCGCATCGTGCCGGGCAGCGAGGGCGGGATCAGGAAGCGTTGTTTCTGGGCGTCCAGGTGTCCGAGCAGGTAGATGCGCTTGAGGACCTTCCCACCCGGCGGAACCGTGCCGATCACGTTCTGGCTTTTGCGCCGTTCGAGCAATCCCCGAAAAAACGGCTGGATGGCCGAAAAGAGATTGCGCAGGGTAAATCCGGCCAGAATGATGATCGCGCCGCCAAGCCATTTGCCGTAAACCCCGCCATACCAGCCCACCGGGAATCCGGCCAGGCCGAGGATGGCCGACAGCGCGGCCGGCAGGCCGAGGGTCGAAATCCCGTTGAAGGGGTGGAGGCTGCTCTTGATGCCGAGACCAGCCAGGACGCCATGCGCGTATTCCGCCGCTTTGCGGTCGCCCTCGGTGGTCGGCTGGCGCGGCGGGATGTCCTTGCACAGGACGCGGATGTGGGCCAGGATGTGGGCCGGGTTGAAGGTCTGGTCTGACATGCTGCTCCTCACTGTTTCCCTGTCGATTCATCCGCTGATCCTTCGTCAATCTCAGGACAAGTCTTCGCGAGTTCTCGCTAATTTTCGAACAGATTAGCGGAGATTGGCGTAAATTCGCGGACGGAAATCGGAATGTATTCCTGCAATGCTGTACTCAGGCTCTATCCGAAAATTCTTTAACGCAAAGCCACAAAGACGCAAAGGGATTATTTTTTGGAAGCTTTTTGGCATTTCCACTTCGTCAAAATTGACCTTTTCACCACAAAGACACGAAGTCACAAAGACTCAAAAGGGAGAATATTTTGTGACTTCGCGACTTGGTGACTTGGTGGTAAGGTTTTCAGACACTCTCTAAAACTGCCTGGCGTCTTCGCGCCTTTGCGTTAAAAATTCAATTTAGGATAGGCTCTAAGCCCCAACCAGGCTGGACAGGTCGGGGACGACGAAGTCCACTCCCGGCGTCCAGGATTGGGCCTGCTCGCGGGTGGAGACCCCGCTCAGGACGAGGGCCGTGTGGCACCCGGCGGCCTGCCCGGCGGCGATGTCCGTTTCGAGGCGGTCGCCGACCACCAGGGTTTCACCGGGGGACCTGCCCAATCTTTCGAGAGCAATTTTCATCATGAATGGGGACGGCTTGCCGATCACGGTCGGGCTGACGTCCGTTGCTGCTTCGATGGCGGCCAGGATCGCGCCCGCGCCGGGGACCAGCCCCTGCGGGGTGGGGAAGGTCCGGTCGGGGTTCGTGCCGTAAAAGGGCACCCCGGCCCGGATGTGCAGGGTGGCCCGGCGCAGTTTCGGGTACGAGACGAAGCGGTCAATCCCGGCAACCACCGCCACCGGACGGGTCTCGTCCTGAGGGTCGGTCACGGCGGTAAAACCGAAATCTTCCAACGCCCGCTGAATGCCGTTCTCGCCGATGACGAAGACCGGCCCGCCGCCGGGGAAGCGCTTCGACAGGGTTTCGGCAGTCGCCAGCGATGAGGTGACGATCTGCCGGGGTTCCAGTGTGACGCCGTAGCCGCCGAATTTTTCGAGGTACTCGCCGACCGTTTTGGTGGCATTGTTGGTCGCCAGGGCCACTTCCAGCCCCAGCGAGCGGATGCGCTCGAAAATGACGGGCAAGTTGCCGATAGGCGCCGCGTCCCGCCAGAGGACGCCATCCATATCCAGGATAAGGGCACGCAGGTGTGAGGGGAGGGTATTTGTCATCATCAAAAAGAAAGCCGGAGAATTCTCCGGCTCGTATTATACGCTATCGTCCGCCATCCAGTGTGCGAGGCAAGACTGAAGTCGTTACTACAGGAATTACACTTTCTCAGGAACTTCCAGCACCTGGTCCACCAGGCCGTACTCGACCGCGTCCTTGGCGACCAGGTAGAAGTCCCGGTCGGCGTCCCGCTCGATGATTTCCAGCGACTGGCCGGTATGTTTGGCGAGGATGTTGTTCAGCAGGGCCTTGAGGCGCAGGATTTGACGGGCGGCGATCTCGATGTCGGTGGCCTGGCCCTGCGCGCCGCCCAGCGGCTGGTGCATGTGGATGGTCGCGTTCGGCAGGGCGTAGCGTCGGCCCTTCGTGCCGGCGGTCAGCAGCACGGTCCCGAACGAGGCGGTCACGCCCACGGCCACGGTGCTGATCGGGTTCGAGATCATCTGCATCGTGTCGTAGATCGCCAGTCCGGCATAGATCACACCGCCGGGCGAATTGATGTACATCTGGATTTCTTTTTCGGAATCTTCGTGGTTGAGGTATAGCAACTGGGCCACGATCACGTTGGCAACCTGGTCGTCAATCGGAGTGCCGAGGAAAATAATGCGCTCTTTGAGCAGCAATGAGTAGATATCAAAGGCGCGCTCGCCGCGGCCGGAAGATTCGATCACCATCGGGATAAGGTTTTGGGGGATCATCAAAGTCTCCTTGTTTCTCTAGTCGAATGCCACAATCATAACCGGATTTTGTTGGAATTGCGTTAAAAAAGGCGAGTTTTTGGCTCGCCTTTTTTGGGGGGACTATTTACCTGTCGCGGCTTCGGCCTCTTTCGGCTTGGCAGCTTTTTTCTTCTTGGGAGCCGGTTCAACCGCCTCATCCGCGGGACTTTCGGCCTGCTCCGCGTTAGCTTCGGCCTCTCCTGTGGCGATGGCCTTCAGGCGCTCAAGCACCCGGCGGGTCATCAGCCGGCTGGCCGATTGCATCGCCACCGCCTGGGCGATTTCCTGCTGGCCTTTGCGGCCGCCTTTTGCCTGGCCGAGGTCGAAGCCGCCGGTAATGAGGTCTGAAATCGTGGAGTTGAACTCCTGGTCGAGTGACGATTCGTCCAGTTCGATGTTTTCGGACCTGGTCAACGCATCCATGATCAGGTTGCGTTCGAGGCGGCGCACCGCAGACGGATTGACCTCCTCTTTCATGAACGTGTCTTGGTCCATCTGGCGCATCTTCAAGTAGCTGTCGAGCTCGTAGCCCTGGTCGGCCAGGCTGCGGGTGATGTCTTCGAGCATGTGTTCGGCTTCGTGTTCGAGCACCTGCGGCGGGTACTTGATCGTGGCGGTTTCCCTGATCTCGTCTATCAGTTGCAGGTAGTATTCATCGTCGTATTTGCTCCGCGATTCCTGCTCCAGGTTGGCGCGGATCACACCCCGCAGGGCTTCCAGGTTTTCGAACGGACCGACCTGCTTGGCGAACTCATCGTCCAGGTCCGGGAGGCTGACGCCGCGCACGGTCTTGATCGCGGCCGTGATCTCGACCGTTTGACCGGCCAGGTCGGGTTCCTGCTCGAATTCCTTTGGGAATTTATGTTTGAGGGATTTCTCCTCGCCGGCTTTGAGTCCGACCAGTTTGCGGGCAAAGCCCGGGAAGGGCCACTCGTCTTCCTTGTCGTTCGAGCGGACAAGGGCCGCAAACCCATACCGTTCGAACAGCGGGGCTTCGTCCTCGGCGGCCTTGGGCTTGACCCCAACCACATCCAGCAGGATGTAATCGCCTTCCTGGATGGCACGCTCGACGGTCTCGGAAGTGCCGTACATGCGGCGCAGGTCTTCGATGGCCTCGCCCACCTTATCGTCGGTGGGAGCCGTCCACTCGTAGGGCAGGCGGATGCCCTTGTAATCGCCCAGGTCAATTGTCGGCGACAAAGGTACGGTGAAAGTGAACTTGGGCGGTTCCATGCTGTCCACGTTTTCGAGCGAGCCGGGGGCGGCGGGATCAATATCGGCTTCCTTGAGCGCCTCAGGGTAAACTTCGTCCACCAGGATTTCGAGGGCCTCCTCGGTGATGGCCGCATCGCCGTAAAAGCGGCGGATGACATCGTAGGGAGCCTTGCCGGGCCGGAAGCCGGGGATCTTGCCGCGCTCGGCGAGCTTGCGGGCGGCGCGGCGCTTGCTGGCTTCCATGCGGTCTTGTTCGACCTCTACGACGAGGGTGACCTGGTGGTCGTCACGGGGTTGCTTTTCGATTTTCAAGACAATTTCCTCATTTCTCTTTATTCTTTAGCAAGGCATCTTTTCAATAAATCGGGGTGTGGGGTGTTGCGGACGGGCGCAGCCCGTCCGCAACACCCCACTTCCCTCTTCTTCTTGAGAAGATACTTAGCGGGGTTGCAGTGAGTGGAGACGGCGGGACTTGAACCCGCACGCCTTACGGCACATGATCCTAAGTCATGGGCGTCTGCCAATTCCGCCACGTCTCCTGAACGGTTTGTCATTGAGAGGAGTGAAGCGACGAAGCAACCTCCCTGTCTTGCGGGGATTGCTCCGCTCGCACATCTGCCCTGGCGGGTGATGCCGGGGATGACACCCGAGCTGCGGGCGGAATTATACTGTGTCTTGCGCAAAATTGTAAACGGGGTATAATCTGCCGCTGTGATTTTAGAACGCCCGTGCGAATTACTGTGAGGTGATATGTCCCGTGTCATCAATCCCGATTCGGCAGGCAGGGAACGCACCCGCCTGACCAAAGCCATCGTGATCGCCATCCGTGAAATGGCCCGGCAGCCGGGCGTCAACAAAGACGCCCAGGATATGGCGGCGTTCATTGCGATCGCCCTGGTTGCCATCGCCGAGGGGATAGACGTCTCCGTTGCCGCCTGGGAGAAGCGCGATTACTGGGTCAAAGCCGACCGTTTCCGCATGGAGTGGGCCTGGGCAGGCCCCTCGGGCGAGAAAATGAAAACGGCCGTGCTCAACGGCGATTGGGCCGGGGTCGCCCTGCTCTCGGCCCAGATCGCCGGGAAACTGGACAAGATCAAGGTATCCGACAATCACCGTATGGGAAGGCCGTGGGACGGCGCGTATCGGCAGCTGTCGGTGACCAGGGGGCAGTGACCGGTATTCAGTTTCCGGTATCCAGTAACCGGTGTTCAGGCGACAGCGGGCAAATCCGGGGTAAAATTCCCGCTAAACCACCCAACCAAACGGCCATCCGGCCATCCGACCACTCGACTAAACGACCACCTGACTATCCGACCACCCAACTACATGACCAACCTAAACGAAACCCAACCCAGCCATCCGAAAGAGATGGACGATTTCCAGCCTGTCCCCATCGAGCGGCTTGGGCCTGGGAACAGCAATTTCAAGCGCAAACACTGGCGGCGGCTTATTTGGATATTTATCCTGGCCCCGGTCCTGGTCTATTTCTTTGCCCCGCTGCGGACCAACATCCTTTTCCTGGGTACTGACAATAACCCCGTGCGGGAGGCACGCGGCGACCTGGGCCGCACCGACACGATCATCCTGACCACGATCGTGCCGCTCAAACCCTACATCGGGATGCTCGGCATCCCGCGCGACCTGTGGCTGGACCTCCCGGACGTGGGCGAGCAGCGCATCAACACTGCCTATTTTTACGCCGAGGTCAACCAGCCGGGTTCCGGCGCGGACGCGACCGCCGAGGCCGTCCGCCAGAACTTCGGCGTGAGCGTGGATTACCGCCTGCTGCTGCGGATGCTCGAACTGGTGGACGTGGTGGACGCCCTCGGCGGCGTGGACATCACCCTCGACACGCCCATGGGCGGGCTGCCCGCCGGGACCCACCACCTCGACGGGATCCAGACCCTCGCCTTTGTCCGCAACCGCCAGTCTGGGGACGATTTCTCCCGGATGCAGCAAGGGCAGATCCTGATCCTGGCGGCCGTCAAAAAGATGCTCCAGCCCTCGAACTGGTCCCTCCTGCCCGAGGTCTGGAAAGCCGCAAACGAAGCGATTGACAGCGACATCCCCACCTGGCAGTGGCCGCGCCTGGGGGTGGCCCTGCTGCGCGGGATGTTATCCGAAATAGACACCCGCACCATTGACCGCCAGATGGTCACGCCTTTCACCACCGACCAGGGGGCACAGGTGCTCCTGCCGGAATGGGAACAGATCAACCCGGTCCTGAAAGAAATGTTCGGGGAATGACTGAGGAATGACCGGGGATTAACCGGGAAATGAAATGAGAGGTCTTCTGCTCTGCACCCTCCTGGCCCTCACCGCTTGCGGACGCCAGCCCAGCCCCGAAAATGGAGGGAACCTGGCTGTGCTCAACGGCTGCACTGCCTGCCACTCGACCGACGGGACGAAGAAGATCGCCCCCACCTGGCAGGGATTGTATAACGCCGAAGTCACCCTGGCCGGCGGCTCGACCATCATCGCCGGCGAAGCCTACCTGGCCGAATCCATCGCCGACCCTGCGGCCAGGATCGTGGCGGGTTACACCGAGGGGGCCATGCCGGGCTACACCTTTACCGAGGAAGAGATCGCCGACCTGGTGGCGTATATCATGTCCCTCACACCCTGAACGGTCCGGGCCTGATACAGACCGTCCCGAAGGGTTTTCCCGCCTGCAGCCAGGGCGGAGTGCCAGCCTTCGGGACGTTTTTCCGTGACACGCCTTGAGAGAATAGAGAGTGGAGACTAGAGACCGGCCAGCGCTTTCCTCACCACCCGGGCTATTTCCTCCGGCAAGCCGGACAGGTCCGGGTCTTGATCCCCCAGCAGGACTTTTTGCAGTACCTTCCCCAATAATTGGTATTCCGCCGGGGCACTGGGGTTAGAAGCCATCTTGCGGCAGGCCTCGAACAACCCCTCCCGCTCCGCCGACTTCTCCCGGGCCGCCTGCACGGCCATGCCCACGAACTGCTCCAGGGTCATCCCCACACCCTCTGTTCCCCCCTCGTCCGTTCCCCCCTCGTCCGTTTCTGTCCGTGAATCCGTGTCAGAGTCCGTTGACAGCCATTCCGGCACCTCCGCCCCGCCGGTCACCTCGGCCCAGAGCGGGTCGAATTTCTCCGGGCCAAGCATTGAGCGGAACTGAACCAGCAGATTTGCGACGGTATTTGCGCTTGGTCTGGCTTCCATTTTCTCAAAGGTTTCCAAGGCTCTTAAGAACGCTGATAGCGCATCAGCATATTTCTCGTGCTGGAATAAAACCACAGCCATATTATTTAGAGTTGAAGCCTTGCCTTTCAGGTCGCCCAAGCCCTCCATTATCTTCAAGGCTTCCTGGTACAGGCGCATGGCTTCGTTCAGCTCGCCCCGGGTCACGTAAATGCCCGCCATCTGGTGCAGCGTGGCGGATTTGCCTTTCAGGTCGCCCAAGCCCTCATAGTTTTTCAAGGCTTCCTGGTACAGGC
>DIDQ01000126.1 GCA_002418215.1 Anaerolineales bacterium UBA5796 | reverse complement strand
CGTCACCGCCGCCCCGCCGACGATATGCCTGCGCTCCAGCACGACGACCTTTTTTCCCGCCCGAGCGAGATATGCCGCGGCGACCAGCCCGTTATGCCCGCCGCCGATGATGATTGCGTCGTAATGATCCATGATTGCTCCGTAATCGTAGAACTCTAAAAAACTTGTCAACGCCCGACATTAGATGTCGTGCATTAGTTATAGGGCTAACGTGATGCAAACCTTTTAAGCCACTGAGACACGGAGGCGCGGAGAAAAAGAAGAAAAAAACTCTGTGACTCCGTGGCAAAAATCGGACTTTTGCAAGAGGTCAAATGCCAATTTCGTTCGACAGGGCGATCATCAACAAGGCGCACATCGGAAAGGCGTCTATGGGTATAATTCGAACGCGGAGGCCAAGATGCCCAAACAAAAACCAGAGCATATCAAAGCAGCGTTATTTATTCCCGCTCTGGATTTGACAATGGATATGAAGCGGAAACTTATCGCCTTGAAGAATTACAATCCATTACCTCTGTGGTCTACGGTTTTCAGTTCTTTGTCCGGGAAAAATGGGAGATTGCGAGTGATCGCCAGGGCAGTTCGAACACAGCGAACATTGGCAGTATTTCAAAGATCAGTGATATTCTGGAAGGTAACGGTGTCTTTAAGCGACTTGGTGAAAAATGGTTTGATGATTATTGGATGAATTACGGCAAAATCCAGGTTACTACGCCAGAAGGCAAAGTAAAGAAAATCACCTTGTTGAAGGATTACCTGGCATATCGCGGTCAAGACCCCAATCTCGCAAATCCAATGGCAAGCAAACCTTCCCGCAAGAGCCGTAGAAGAGTACCAAAATGATAATCAATGTCCCGCCCTTGAAATGTCAGGGCATAAAGACAAAGCTGGTTACATGGATAAAAGATCATGCTTCCCTGAGTGGGGATGGTCAATGGATCGAACCTTTCATGGGGTCGGGCGTGGTTGGGTTCAATGTACGGCCAAGTCAAGCGGTATTTGCGGATATAAATCCGCACATTATCAACTTTTACAATGCTATAAAAGAGGGCAAAATCACGGCGGCAATTGCCAGGAAGTTCCTGGAAGAAGAGGGGGCGTTGCTTCAAGCCAAAGGTCAAGACCATTACTACGAAGTGCGCGAGCGTTTCAACAAAAGCGGCAATCCTCTCGAAATGTTGTTCTTGAATCGCTCCTGCTTTAATGGCGTTATGCGTTTTAACAAAAAGGGTGAATTCAATGTTCCGTTTGGACATAAACCCGAGCGTTTCGCAAAAGCCTATGTAACCAAAATCGCGAATCAAATCAACTATGTAACCCAGGCTACCAGCCAGTACGACTGGCAGTTCATTTGCGCGGATTTCAAAGAAGTCATTGCTAAGGCAGGCAGGGGTGATTTTATTTATTGTGATCCGCCTTATCTTGGCAGGCATACAGATTATTTCAATTCCTGGTCAGAGGCCAGTGAGCAAGATTTATATGAGATGCTAAACTCAACGAGGGCAAGGTTCATCTTGTCTACCTGGCATAGCAATCGCTATCGTGCGAACAACGCAATCGAGAAATATGCTTCCCACTTTACGATTTTGACTCGCGAGCATTATTATCATATTGGCGCCAGCGAGAAAAACCGAAATCCTATGCTGGAGGCGATTGTATTAAATTACAATCCATTGACCTTGGTCGCCACCGAAACAGAAAAGCAACTGGCTTTGTTCGAAAAAGCGGAAAACGGTTACGTTGTTTATTCTTCTCCGAAAGATTGAAATTCGGTAAACCATAAATCGAGGCATTGTCTTGACAGGCCCATCTCCCGCTGGTACACTTCGGGCCTGTTGATCGAATTCCGAGGAAAGGAGACGTGTTGGATGAAGTTCATGGCTGTGCTCGTTTGTAACCCTGCCGTATGGGCGCGTCTCCGGGTAGCTGTGTAAGGCCAGACCGACTCTGTCGTCTCACCAGCCTTCATTGCCACGGGCGGCTCATGCCTGTGGTTTTTTGTTTAACTGTCCGGGTTGACTATCCGCTTGACCAGTGCCCGGAACGTCGCTTGAGTTTAGAATCGCATCCAAACCCTTTACCAAACACAGGATGAAAAATGTCTGTCATCGAAGTCGAAAATCTCACCAAAGTCTTCAAAATCCCGCAAAAGGACCCGGGGCTGGGCGGGGCCATCAAAGGGCTTTTCGCGCCCCGCTTCCAGTCCAAGACCGCCGTGGACCGGATCAACTTCCGGCTCGACCGGGGGGAGATCGTCGGCTACATCGGCGTCAACGGGGCAGGCAAGTCCACCACGATCAAGATGCTGACCGGGGTGCTGATGCCGACCGGCGGCTCGATCCGGGTGCTGGGGCGTGACCCGCATCGCCAGCGGATTGATAACGCTCGCGAGATCGGGGTGGTCTTCGGCCAGCGCACCCAACTGTGGTGGGACCTGGCCCTGATCGAGTCGCTCAACCTGATCGCCCGCATGTACGACGTGCCGCCCGCCCGCTACAAGCAGATGCTGGACGAGTTCTCGCAGACCCTCGACCTGGGCAGCCTGCTCAAAGTGCCGGTGCGGAATATGTCGCTGGGCCAGAAGATGCGTTCGGAACTGGCCGCGGCCCTGATCCACGAGCCGAAGGTGGTTTACCTCGACGAGCCGACCATCGGCCTGGACCTGATCGTGAAGGAGCGCATCCGGGACTTTATCAAGGCCGAGTGCGGTTCGAAGGGCATGACCGTGATGCTGACCACCCACGACCTGGGCGACATCGAACAGCTCTGCCGGCGGGTGATCATCATTGACGAGGGGCGGGTCATCTACGACGGGCCGATCGAGACCATCAAGAAGAAGTTCGGCAAGTTCCGCGAGATCACGTTCGAGACGACCGGCCTGGTCCCGTCTCTGAGCCTGCCTCCAGGCTGTGAGCTGCTCTCGACCGGCGACCGCAAAGTGACCCTGCGCTTCGACCGCATCCAGACCACCGCCAGCCAGGTCGCCAGCGCGGTGATGAAGCAGATCGAAGTCCGGGATTTCTCGCTCTCCGAGCCCGACCTGGCGAACATCGTCAAGCAGATTTACAACGGCGCGCTGGATAACGGCGGCGTCGAACCGGAGGCGGCAGATGCGCGCCCTGCGCCGTGACCTTTCGATCTATCTGTCCATTTTTGGGATGACGCCCAAGGTCTTCATGGCCTACCAGTTGTGGTTCTGGATCGGCCTGGTACTGAACACGATCGGGATGGCGATCCTGGTCTTCTTCTGGCGGGCAGTCTATGCGGATACGGACTCGGTCGCGGCCTTGAGCCTCCAGCAGACCCTGACCTACATCCTGCTGGCGCAGATCTTCTTCCCGCTGACCGACGTTGACCTGATCTTTGACTTCGGCTTCAACCTGCGGGAGGGCAACATCATCCACTTCCTGCTGCGCCCGATCAATTTCCAGGGCATGTACTACGTCCAGAACCTGAGCAGCCTGATGATGCGCCTGATCCTGCAAATCCCGATCGCTGTCGTGGCGACCCTGCTCTTCGGCCTGCAATGGCCGACCGACCCGGCAACCTGGGGCGCGTTTGCCGTCTCGGCCCTGCTGGGGTTTACGGCGCTGTTCTTCTTCCACTGGTTCCTGGCCTGCCTGACCTTTTACACCACCGAGGTCTGGGGACTGGGCGTGCTCATCTTCGGCATGTCCCTGTTCCTGAGCGGGAGTCTCGTCCCGCTGACGATGATGCCCGGCTGGCTGCAAACCGTTGTCTTGAGCATCCCCTTCGCCCAGGCCATCGCCGTGCCCGTCAGCCTGCTGACCGGAATCACGCCCCTCATCCAGGCCCCGCTGGTATGGCTGACCCAACTGGCCTGGGTAACCGGGATGTGGTTGGTCTCCGCCCTGTTCTTCCGGGTCGCCGTCCGCAAGGTGACGGTGCAGGGAGGCTAAAGCCAGAGGGTGCGACGCACTCCGCTCAGCGAGGCAGGATAAAACTATGACTCGATACCTTTCCCTCTACTGGCTTTTCCTCACCCAGCGCCTGAAGGTGCTGATGGAGTACCGGGCCAATTTCATCATCGGGGCGCTCTCGACGATTGCGCTGCAAGCCTCCAGCATCCTGGCGATCTGGGTCGTCATGCGCCAGGTGCCAGACCTGAACGGCTGGACCTACGACGAAATCCTGCTGGTCTACGGGCTGATCACCCTGGCGAAGTCCATCAACCACATGTTCGCCGACAACCTGTGGACGCTGGGCCGGCAGTACATCCGCTCCGGCGGCTTCGACCGCTTCCTGGTCCGCCCGATTGACCCGCTCTTCCACCTGCTGGCCGACCGCTTCTGCCAGGACGGGGTCGGCAACTTCCTGGTCGGTGTGGCGCTGGTGGTCAAAGCCTCTGTCGCCCTCGGCATCCAGTGGACGCTGCTCAAGGCGTTGATGCTGGTCGCGGCGGTGGTCAGCGGCGGCGGGATCTTCATCGCCCTCAACCTGCTCACCTGCGTCACCTCCTTCTGGATCGTGGACTCGGTCCCGGTGACGCGGCTGGTCTTCGACAACCACCTGTTCGCCCAATACCCGCTGACGATCTACCCGAAGGCAATCAACATCCTGCTGACCTGGATCGTCCCTTACGGGCTGGCTTCGTTCTACCCGGCCAGTTACCTGCTCGACCGTTCGCTCGGCAACCTGGCCTGGGCCGCACCTGTCGCAGCCGCGCTGCTGCTCTTCCTGGGCTACCGCTTCTGGCAGTTCGGGTTGAAGCATTACGGGAGCACGGGGACGTAGGAGAGCAGAGAATAGAGAGTAGAGATTAGAGAGTGGTGGGGTTTTGATATTGTCAACCGAAATGTAAGCATCTGAAGAAAGTTTGGCTCTCTGGGAATTAGCGTGGTGTGCCGCCAGATGTAGGTCACGTTTGAAACGTGACCTACGGGATGCCGCCAAATATGGGGGTGTATCACGACGATTCCCAATGAACCGAAAGTTTCTTTCAGGGGCTTTGGCAATTTTGGAGTAAAATTTGGCTTAACTCATTGGAGCAATGTTTACGAATGCGGAGGGTAATAGCATGGAACTCTTTCAAGTTGTCTCGCTTACAATCGAACAAGTTATCAGAATGGTGTTCCCGATTTGGTTTGCGGTTATTTTGGGTCCGCTGGTGGGGTGGCGGAAAAACGCCCTGCCGGGAATGCTCGCTTTCTGGGGGTTGTTGGCAGTAGGGCGTCTACTATTGATGTTTAGCAGTAATCCGGTTAATTCGTACATGATCCCTGAGCCTCTCAACACCATAATCTTTGTCCTGACCGGTTTGGTCTTGGGAATCATTTCGTTTGCGAAGAAGTCGGTTGATCGCCAAAAACTTCACCGAACTGTAGACAAGGCCAAGAAGGCCCAAGATATTTTGGATGTTTCACCCGCACAGTTCGAGAAAATGGTTGCCGAAATGTTCAACCTACTTGGACACAAAGCACGACGTGTCGGTCATTCTGGCGATCACGGCATTGATGTTCTTGTTGATGCAAAAAATGGAGAAAAATGGGTTGTTCAATGCAAGCGGTGGCGCGGAACTATCGGTGAACCGGAATTGCGGGATTTTTATGGGGCAATGCATCATGAAAAAGCTGATAAAGGAATGTTCGTTACAACCGGAAAGTTCACTCAACAGGCTAGAGATTGGAGCAAAGGGAAACCAATGGAATTGCTGGATGGAGATGGTTTTTTGAAAACTTGGAGAAAGGTTAAAGCCGTTTCATCGAAATAAGATAGCGCGGATTTGAACTGGATTAATCATCAAGCCCCTGAGCTTTTGAAATTCTCAGGGGCTTGATTTTTACGTTGTTATGGTCCGTTTACGGCGCGGCGAAGACGATGACGTAGAAGCCGTAGTTGTTAAAGAAGGCGTAGCCCACGCCAATCTCGGAGTAGGTGGTGCTGATCAGGTTCAGGTTGTGGTTCGGGTCAACCGTGTCGGTGGCCCACCAGGCGACCGCGTCCTCCGGGCTGAGGGGCGGGTAACTGCCGTAGACGTTTTCCGTCACGGACGAGGCCGAATACCCGGCGGCGGCCACGCGGGTCTGCGGGGTCGAGCCGTCGCTGCCGGTGTGGACGAAGAGCTGGTTGCAGGCCATGTCCACCGCGTGCTTCTGGGCGGCCTGCTGGAGCGAGGCATTGGTGGTGTAAGCCGCCAGGTTGATCTGGGCGCGGTAGGTGTTGACCGCGTTGACCACTCCCGTGGTGCGGGAGGCGTCGGTGGTGTAGGCGCAGGCGGCTCCGCTGGCGCCGGGGGTTGCGGTTGGGGCTGTCCCGGTTGCCGTTGGAGTCCCGGGAGTGCTGGTGGGGGTGGCTGTCACGGTGCTGGTCACGCTGATGATGACCCACAGGCGTGAATCCTCGCCGATGCTCATGATCAACCCGGCAGGGTTCTTGATGACGAAATCGCCGCGGTGCGACCCCTGGGTCAGCGGGGCGGTCAGGGTGACGGAGATGTCGAGGGTTTCACCGGGATAGGTCAGGCCGAGCGGCACCGGCAGGACGGCGTTCATCAGTTCGTTGGAGTAGTAGTCGAGGGTGTAGTCGGGTCCCCAGATGCAGGTCCCGATATTTTCCACCTGCCAGGTCTTGACGAAGGTTTCGCCGGGGCCGACGGCGGTGTTGTCCTGGTAATTGATGTCCGTGACGAACGCGGCGCTGTTGGTGCAATCGGGGGCGTTGGTGGGGACAGGCGTGACCGGCGTGGCGGTGGGCGCAAACGGCGTCTCTGGCGCAGCAGGCGTGTTGGTTGGGGCGGGGGTTTCGGTGGCAGGCGGGATGGTTTCGATGGTCGGTTCGGGGGCCGGCAGTGTGGCGGTCCCGGTGGCAGCTCCCCCTCCACAGGCTGTGAGGAGCAATGTCATCATACAGGCGACGGCGAACACTTTCCTGGTCATCTTATCTCCTTCTCTACAAGGTAATTATACTCATATCGTCCAAATATTTTGGGGTCTGCCATTTCTAACGGGAAAACCCTTTGGGATAGATTTCCGAAGTCTGCGCACAGCCGAAGCACGGATCAAAAAGCCCCTGAGAGTTCATCGTCTCAGGGGCGGGTAAGACTAAGACCGGGGCGGCCTACACCACTTCCACCGAAATGGGTTGGGCATGGACCGGGAAGACCTCCCGGCTGCGCCGGTAGAGGTCAATCCGCCTTTGCAGGTAGGGAGAGAAGTGCCCTTCGTAGCGGCTCCATAGCTCCTCGATCTGCCAGTCGTTGCCCGTCACGCGCCCACGGCAGTTGGACGCGCCGCACTCACAGTCGAACTCGTCATACGGGCTGCCGTCGCACATGGCGTAGTCGAAACAAACCTGCTCGCCGGGACCGATGTCCTTTAACGCGACCAGGCCCACTTGTCCCGAAAGACCCGCATTGGGATCGCATGAATGGTTGACGTAATCCGCCTCTTCGATCAGGCGCGGCACCAGGTACAGGTCCTCTTCGATCTGGATGCTGATGCTTTGCGATTGCGCGGAAAGGCGGTCGAACTGGGCGCCGGTGTGGACCACCCCGCCCCACATCGCCAGCAGTTCGCCTTTGGCGACAGGCTGGAGGGCAAAGACCCCGAAACCGTAAGGCGTTGGGCGCGCCTCCAGTTTCGGTGACAGATAGGAGTTGGGCTGCTCAGACATTTCGCATAAGATTTCCTTTCGGGTTAAATTTATTTGGCGCTTTTCCGATTGCGCGGATCGGAAAAGACGCCGGAGGCCGTTTATACTAGAAATTTCCCAGTTGTAAAGGTTTCCAGGCTTGCAATTTTGCCGGTAAAGTAGGGTAAAATGCCCCGGTCAGGAATTGCCCATGCCAGAGACAAGCTGCCCAAACTGCGGCGCGCCCGCCTCGAACATCGTCCAGAAACGCGGCTTTGCCGTGTGCGATTATTGCGACACGTCTTTCCCGCTGCCCAAATGGTACGCCCAGCCCGAACCGGACATGGGCGAGGTGCTGCTGGCCGCCGACCTGCGCCGCAAACCCATCCCCGGCTGGTCGGTCTCGAACGAGGATCACTGGGAGCTGGTTCCAGAGCCTGAGGCCGCCCTGCGCGCCCGCTTCGAGGTGGGGAACGGCGTACACTACCTGTTGCGCTCGTCCGGCTGGTTCGACGACGCGGATGCGGGCGTCTCGATCAAATTCCTGGACGGCAAGACCGATTACATCCGCGCCGGGCTTTTCGTCCGCTACCAAGACAAACGCGGCGGGTACGGCATCTTCGTCTCGGTCCAGGGCACTTACATGTTCGGGTATTATCAGCTGGACGAGCAGGACGAACTCACGTGGCATACCCTGATGGACTGGACCAGCCATACGGCGCTGCGCCCGGGATTCGGCGAGCAAAACCGCCTGCGGGTGCGCGCCCGCAGCGACCGCTTCCAGGTCTATCTCAACGGGGTGCTGGCCTCGACTTTTACGGATGATCTGTTCTCCCAGGGCGAGGTGCGGATTGCCGTCGAGCCGAGCCGGGAATCGAATATTGACGCCGTCTTCACCAATTTACAGGTGCGGGCCGTGCCGGATGACGAGGAGTAGGAACTTCTATGCGGATCGAAGACCTTAACTGGATGGACGTGGAACGTTACCTGGATGCCGACGACCGGCTGATCCTGGTCCTGGGCGCGGCGGAACAGCACGGACACCTGAGCCTGCTGACCGATACCCGGATCCCTCTTGCCCTGGCCGACGCCGCCAGCCGGCAGAGCGGCGTGCTGGTGGCCCCGCCGCTCAATTTCGGCTGCTCGCCTTACTTCCTCGATTATCCCGGCACACTCAGCCTGCGGGTTTCGACCCTGATCGCGGCGGTGGAAGACATCGTCCGCTCGGCCTACCGGCAGGGGTTCCGGCGCATGTTGGCGCTTAACGGTCACGGCGGCAACAGTCCGGCCCGCACCCACCTGGTGGACGTCAACAACGACCTGCCCGGCCTGCGCCTGGCCTGGTATGACTGGTGGACTTCGCACAGCGTCGAAGCGGTGGCCCGGAGCCACGACCTCAAGCCCAACCACGCCAACTGGCTGGAAGCCTTCCCGTTCACCATCGTCGGCGAACTCCCGGAGGAAGACAAGACCCCGCCCCGCGTGCCCAGCAACATCATGGACGCGGCCACCAGCCGCCGGGTCTACGGCGACGGCCAGTTCGGCGGCCCGTACCGGGTCGAACCGGCGGTCATGGACGAACTCTTCGCCGCAGCCCTGGCAGACGTGCTGCAATTGCTGGAGTTCGAGTAATACAAGGTTCCGTCCGAAATTTTCGTCTCTTAACGCAAAGGCGCAAAGTCGCCAGGAATTTTTAGAAAAAGCCGCTTGGAATGGATTTTTGACCAAACTTTTTATTCTTTACGTCCCTGCGACTGGGCGTTAAAGAATTTTCGGATATGCTTCAGCTTTATTCGTAGAAAGGACAAACAACCGTGGCAGAACTAAAGACCAAACTGACCGATGCCAGTGTCGAGGCTTTCCTGGCAAAGATCGAAGATGAAAAGAAACGCAAGGATGCCCAGGCCGTCAACGCCTTGATGCGAAAAGTCACCGGCCACGAGCCGAAAATGTGGGGCGACAGCATCGTCGGGTACGGCTCGTACCACTACAAATACGCCAGCGGACGCGAAGGCGACTGGATGCTGGCCGGTTTCTCGCCCCGCAAACAGGCCCTGACCCTGTACATCATGTCCGGCTTCGAAGAGTACGATGAACTCCTGGCAAAACTCGGCAAACACACCACCGGTAAATCCTGCCTTTACATCAAAAAACTCGAAGACGTGAACCTGGACGTGCTGCGCGAACTGGTCGAACGATCCGTGGCGCACATGACAAAACAATCGGGCTAAGTACGGCGTTTCATCATTTTGCTCCGAGTTTCCCTGGCGATTCATCCGCTGATCCTTCGTCAATCTCAGGACAGGCCTTCGCGAATTCTCGCTAATTTTCGAACAGATTAGCGGAGATTAGCGTAAATTCGCGGATGGAAATCGGTATGTATTCCTGCAATGTTGTACTTAGAGCCTGTCCTAAAATTGAATTTTTAACGCAAAGGCGCGAAGACGCCAGGCCGTTTTAGAGAGTGTCTGAAAAGCTTACCACCAAGTCACCAAGTCGCGAAGTCACAAAGTTTTTCCCTTTTGAGTCTTTGTGGCTTCGTGTCTAGTGGTGAATATGCAGGCTTTTAGAAAAATGTGAGCAAAAGAAGACCAATTGACT
>DIDQ01000080.1 GCA_002418215.1 Anaerolineales bacterium UBA5796 | reverse complement strand
GGACTCATGTAAGAATAACTTCCTGATTCTGGATTTCTTCTTGCCCGCGCTCGTCGGACTAAAGTCCTGCCTCAGTTCATGGAAGTCGGTTGAAACCGACTTGTTGCGCCAGCCCAAAGGCGGCGCGTTGAGCCTGTCGAAACGGCTTCCACGAACTGAGCAGGTGGCTTCAGCCCCGCTCACCCCGCGCGAAAAACGGAAGTTATTTTTACACGACTCCAAAGCAGGAGTCACCATGTTATTCAAGATCGGGATCGAAAACAATAACGAAGACGACCGCAGTATCGCCTGGGCGTTGGAGCATCCCGGCTGCTACGCCTACGGGGTGGACGAGGCCCAGGCCCTCGCCAACCTGCCCGCCGCCATCCGGGACTACGCTGCCTGGATCGGGGGGCGCGAACCCTCCTGGGTGGACGCCTCCGCGGTCGAGATACGCGTCGAGGAGACTTTCACCGACTTCGACATTGACGGCGACTACAACCGGGTCGAGGACGGCAGTTACACCGTCGAACCCTTCTTCCTGTACGACTGGAAGCCGCTGGCCGCGCCGGAGATCGAACGCGCCCGCAAGATGCTGGCCTGGGCCTTCGACGACCTGGTGAAAGTGTTGGAAACCCTGACCACCGAAAAATGGACTTACCAGCCCGAAGGCGAACGCTGGGACATCGCCGGGATCGTCAAACACATCGGCGGGGCCGAATGGTGGTACGTGGACCGGCTGGGGCTGGCTTTCCCCCGCGCCGAAGTGCCCAAAGACCCGCTCGACCGCCTGGGCAAGGTCCATGCCCTGCTGTACAGGGTCCTGCCCACCTTCGAGGGCCTGGACAAAGTCGTCGGTGCGGAGGGCGAGTTCTGGTCGCCGCGCAAGGTCGTCCGCCGGGCGCTCTGGCATATCCGTGACCATACCGGGCACATCCAGAAAGTGCTGGCATGACCCACGCTCATACCCACTCCCACGACCAGACCGGGGACTTCCGGGTGGCGTTCTTCCTCAACCTGGGATTCACCGTCTTCGAGATCGTCGGCGGGCTGTACACTAACAGCCTGGCCATCCTCTCGGACGCGGTCCACGACCTGGGCGACAGCCTGTCGCTGGGCATGGCCTGGTTCCTGGAAAAGCACTCGCACCGCGAAAGCGACCACCGCTACTCCTACGGCTACCGGCGCTTCTCGCTGCTGGCCGCCCTGGTCAACACGGTCGTCCTGGTGGTCGGCTCGCTGTACGTGCTCTCCGAGGCCGTGCCGCGCCTGCTCGCCCCGCAGCATTCCGACGCGGGCGGGATGGCCGTCCTGGCGGTGATCGGCATCCTGGTCAACGGGACGGCGGTGCTGCGCCTCCGGCGCGGGCAATCGCTCAATTCCCAGGTCGTCGCCTGGCACCTGCTCGAAGACGTGCTCGGCTGGGTGGCGGTGTTGATCGTCAGCCTCACCCTGCTGGCCGCAGACATCCACGTCCTCGACCCGATCCTGTCCATCCTCATCAGCCTGTACGTGCTCTACAACGTGGTCCGCAACCTGCGCAAGACCCTGGCGCTCTTCCTGCAAGCCGTCCCGGACGCCATTGCCCTGCCGGAAGTGGAACACGCCCTGGGTTCGATTGAGGGCGTCCGCTCGCTGCACCATACCCACGTCTGGTCGCTGGACGGGGAACACCACGTCCTGACCACCCACTTGGTCGTGGACGGGAACGCCGGCAAGGAGGCCCTGATGCGCATCAAGCGCGACGCCAACCGTCTCACCGCCGGGATGGGCCTGGAGCACGCCACCATCGAACTGGAATTCGAGGACGAGGACTGCTCGATGAATGGGCTGGATGTGCGTGAGCATTGATTTACACAACAAGTTTCATGTCATTGCGAGCTGCACTTTAGCGAAGCAATCTCCCATTACGCGGGAAAACTGACCTTTTGGAGATTGCTTCAGCGGCACATCTGCTCTCCCACTCCGCTTCGCAATGACATTTGCAATTCAAAAAGAGCCGCAGGTGCGGCTCTTGATTCTTAATTCGGACTCCAAAGTCTCCCGACTTTGGAATTCCGACGACAGGAGTCGTCGGAGTCCTGCTCTTACGCCTTCTCCACCACGAACGGCTGGCGGCGGATGCTGTACCCGCCGTTCTTTGCCAGCACCCGCCCCACCGACCCGGCGGGCACGTCCACCAGGGTGAACCTGTCGTCAATCAGGATCTTGCCGATGCTGTGGCCGGGGATGTCGGCGTGGAAGGCGATACTGCCAACGATGTCTGCCGGGCGGATGCCCTGCTTCCTGCCGATGCTGAGACTGAGACGGACCATGCCATCCTCGTGGGACTCAGTCTCTCGAGCGGCGCGGGACCCGAACCTGCGCGGCCCCATCACGCGTTCCCTCGGCTGGCGGCGTTCGCGCCGCTCCGGGCGCTCCTGCACTTCGCTGAGTTCGGCGATCGGGCGCTGCTTCTCCTCGGCCCGGGCGATCTTGAGGGCCGCCGCGGCAATGTCGGCGGGATCGTGGCCCTCAGCAATCAGGGCGTCCACCATCTCACGTTCGCGTTTGTAGCGCGCCCGCCGCAGCCAGACGGACACCTGCTCCAGCAACTGGTCGTTGCGGAATTTGGCGATGTCCTCCACCGTCGGCAGGCCGGCGCGAGTCATCTTGTGGCGGGTGAACTGTTCGATCTTGCGCAGGCGGAACTGCTCCCTGGGCGGCACCAGCGAGATGGCGATGCCGGTCTTGCCCGCCCGCCCGGTCCGCCCAATGCGGTGGACGTAGATTTCGGGGTCTTCGGGCAGGTCGAAGTTGATCACGTGCGAGATGTCGTCAATGTCGAGGCCTCGGGCGGCCACGTCGGTGGCGACCAGCACCTTGACCTGGTTCTGGCGGAAGCGGTTGAGCACCCGCTCGCGCAATTCTTGTGACAGGTCGCCGTTGAGCGTTTCGGCGGGGAAACCGCGCCGCGTCAGTTCGTTGGCCAGTTCCCCGGTCCCGACCCGGGTGCGGGCAAAAATCAGGGCCGAGGTGATCGGCTCGACCTCGAAGAGACGGGTCAGGGCGGCCAGTTTGTCCCATTCGTTCACGAGATAATAGCGCTGCTCGATGGCCGCCACCGTCACCTGCTCGCGCTGGATGGTCACGGACTGCGGCTCGCGCATGTATTTGTCGGCCAGGCGGCGGATGGGAGCGGGCAGGGTGGCCGAGAACAGGGCGGTCTGGCGCTCGGCGGGAGTCTCTTTGAGAATGGACTCGATGTCTTCGACGAAGCCCATGCTGAGCATTTCGTCGGCCTCGTCGAGCACAATGGTCTGGACCCGGCCCAGGTCCAGCACGCCGCGCTCGATCAGGTCGAGCAGGCGTCCGGGGGTGCCGACGACCACATCCACACCCTTTTTGAGGCGGGTGATCTGGCGGCTGTAAGACGATCCGCCATAGACGGCCAGGACGCGCACCCCGAGGTGCTGTCCATATTCGTACATGGCGTTGGCCACTTGCAGGGCCAACTCACGCGTGGGGGCCAGGGCCAGCGCCTGGACGTGGCCCTGATCCTTTTGCAAATTTTGGAGGATGGGGAGGGAGAAGGCGGCGGTCTTGCCGGTGCCGGTCTGGGCCTGGCCGATCACGTCGTGCCCGGCCAGCATGACCGGGATGATGCCCGCCTGGATGGGGGTCGGCTCGGTATAGCCGAGGTCAGAGATGGCCTGCAACAGTTGTGGGTGCAGGTTGAGGGAGGTAAAGTCGGTTGTCATTTGGTCCTTTAGTTTGGTAGTCTGATAGTCTTGTAGTCTTGTAGTCTTGTGGTCGCGTCGTCTGATGGTCTGCGAGCGCAACGATCCAACCATCCGACTATCCAACCATCCGACTAAACCTTGTCTGTTGACCATCCAAACATTGGACTAAGAACCCGTTTACCTACCCGATGCCGCCCGTCCTCGCGGAGGGGTGGCTGACTGACAAAATAAACGCCCGGACCACTTTCGCCGGGCAAGCCATTGGAATGATCAAAACAAGTTTGGGTTGTCTGTGCCCGTTTCCAGGCACGGGGCGGGAGTATAACACAGAATCGACATTGTGCGCGAATGCGTCGCACCGTGCTAAACGAGATTGGCTCAAGCGAAGGCAAATCCCGCTTAGCGGAATGATCCTATCGGTAAGGTGCGACGCATCCTCTGTCATCCCACCGGATCGTCGGGATGCGCGAGTGCGTCGCACCCTCGGCTCACACTACCGGATCTTCGGGATGCTCCGCGTTCCAGAGAGCGAACACCTCGTCTGACGTTTTGCCGATATGCTTCCGGTTGACGAGCTCACCGTTGTAATGGATGTTGAGCGATTTCTTCAGCCGCCGGTCGAGCCGGTGGGCCACGTCGAACTCGCCCTTGTAGTTGACATTCGGCAGGTAGGTCCCCAGCCCGTCCAGCCTGACCCCGTGCCCCCGGCTGACGAACTCCAGCACCGCGTCATGCAGGGATTCCAGGATGCCGATCACATCTGCCGGCCTGAATGCTGAAGTCTTGGCAATATACTCTGCCAGCTCGCGCAACCCGATGGTGTAGCGGTACTCGACCATCGGGCGGTAATGATTGAGCGCCTTCACTTTGGATGCCATACTGTTCTCCTTGCAAACCTGACCTTATTCGTTAGCCAACCTGTGCTTTCTCGTTGGCAAACGTGACTTGAGAAAATTATAATATCCTGACAGCCTATTTGCAATAGGCTGTCAGGATATTATTTATATACTGACAGGATATATCTAATATGCTGCCAGAATATTTACAGTGTGACTTGTCTCGTTGTTCAATGAGAACGGTCAGGTGGCGGGGTGAGACGGGAGAGGGTGAGGGAAAAGTGCGGGGAGGGAAACCGGTGCGCGAGTGCGTCGCACCACCCCGACAGGAAAATCCCGATCGAACGGACGCTTCACCCATTTGATCTGATCCCGTCAAACAAGGTGCGACGCACCCTCGGAGGCGGGTGCAGGGAGGAATTGGTTGGGATTTAGGATGCAGTAGGGTCTGGTGTTTTGTTGACCAACAAAAGAGCCTCGTTTCAACGAGACTCTTTTGATTTCTTGATTATCTGGTTAAGAAATCAAGTAATTTGGGTTTCTCAGCAACCCACCGAATAACCTCATCCGAGTGGGTGAAAATTGTATTCCTGGCTTCGTCATCACCCCACACATTTTCCCATTTTTGTTCTCTATCATCAATCACTGTAATAAATTTGAGTGTTTGATTGATCTGACGAATATCTAGCCACTTATAAGCAATCTTGATTGCTTTGTTTCTTGCACTTTGATAAGTAACTGCTGTAACTGTCTCAATTAGAGCATTCCGATTCGAGTTAACATGGAACTTAATTTTATGTGTATTAGCCTCACCCCTAACTACAAAGTTGAGGTCATACTTAACTTCATTTTCAATAAGAAGTTTTTCGACTTCGTCATCAAAAGTTATGTGTGAAATATTCCTCCGCTTGTATAAAATATGCCCAATAGCCTGAATGGCATTGAGGAGGCTTTGTGACGCTTCTCCAAGATTTTCTTCTGTAGCAATTACAGAAATATCGGA
Organism: Anaerolineales bacterium UBA5796; assembly: GCA_002418215.1. GTDB lineage: Bacteria > Chloroflexota > Anaerolineae > Anaerolineales > Villigracilaceae > UBA5796. The sequence continues at coordinate 573 of DIDQ01000080.1, read as the reverse complement.
CTTGTTCAACTCAACGCCATGGTTCCGTGCAATTTGCTCAATTTCCTTGAGCATGTCACGATTTGTTTCAAGAGTTAAACCATTGAGAAAAAGCATATTGATGGTTTCACCGCTATCCGATAACAAATAACCATCGCCTACCGGTTGAATAGAAAACTCGATTGAGGCAAAGTCCGGGTACAAAAAAGGCGTGACAATAAGACATCTATCTTCGAGTTGATAGGCGTCAAAACCACTTTGAAGATGTTTTATAAATTGGTTAATCGTAATGTCACATAAAGGCGCATTCATGATCTTCTCTCTTTTAGCAAAAAGTTTTGGTAGCCGCCTTTTATCTCAATATTACATTCTTTACAAAACGCTAAAAACTGATCACCAATATCGGCATTTGGATCAATATCTGTTGGAATGTACACCTCCTTATCTTCAGTTAACTCATCCCAAATGTGTTTATGAGGTTCGGTATAAACTTGTCCATTCCAATTATGCCTCCTATGTTTCGTATATTTCCTGATCGGAGAATTGTTATAGAGCAGCACAAAGCCATAATTAACCCAAGTTGCTACCAAAGGA
>DIDQ01000050.1 GCA_002418215.1 Anaerolineales bacterium UBA5796 | reverse complement strand
TACGACGCCTACTATCTCAAGGCGCAGAAAGTCCGCACCCTGATCCGCCGGGACTTCGAGCAGGCCTTCGAAAATTTCAACGCGCTGATCACCCCGGTCACGCCGACACCGCCATTCAGGATCGGCGAAAAAGCCGACGACCCGCTGACGATGTACCTGTCCGACGTGCATACCGTGGCGGTCAACATCGCCGGCATCCCGGCCCTGACCGTCCCGTGCGGGTTCACCGACGGGCTGCCGAGCGGCCTCCCAATTGGAATCCAGGTCATCGGGCCGCATTTCGGCGAGGAGACCCTCCTAAGAGTCGGCCACGCCTACCAGTCCCAGACCGGCTGGCACCGGAAACGCCCGCCCTGCTGGTGATGTGTCACCCTGAGCAAAGCGAAGGGTCCTCTCGTTACACATCAGATGCTTCGCTACGCTCAGCATGACAAAATTTGAGAATATTATGAATTACGAACCTGTCATCGGCCTCGAAATCCACGCCGAACTGCTCACCCAAAGCAAGATGTTTTGCAGTTGTGCGGTCGTCGATTCGACCACCGCCCTGCCCAACCGCCACATCTGCCCGGTCTGCACCGGCCAACCCGGCGCGCTGCCGGTCATCAACGGGCGCGCTGTCGAACTGTCGGTGCGGGTGGGGCTGGCGCTCAATTGCGAGATCCACCCCGAGAGCATCTTCGCCCGCAAGAATTACTTCTACCCCGACCTGCCCAAAGGCTACCAGATTTCCCAGTACGAACTGCCGCTCGCCACGAACGGCTGGATTGACATAGACACGCCCGAAGGTCTCAAGCGCGTCCGCGTCCGCCGCGTCCACATCGAGGAAGATACCGGCAAACTCTCCCACGTTGACGGCCGCTCGCTGATTGATTACAACCGCTCCGGCGTGCCCCTGCTCGAAATCGTCACCGAGCCGGACCTGCGCACCGCCGCCGAGGCGGTAGCCTTCGCCGTCAAACTGCGAGCCATCCTGCGCTACCTGGGCGTCAACTCCGGCGACATGGAAAAGGGTGTCATCCGCTTCGAGTCGAACGTCTCGGTCCGACCCGCAGGCAGTGACATACTGAATACACGCACCGAGATCAAAAACCTGAACTCCTTCCGCTCGCTGCTCAGCGGCACCGAATACGAGATCGAGCGCCAGTCGAAAATTTGCGACGCAGGCGGCACGGTGGACCAGGAGACGCTCGGCTTCAACGAGTTGACCGGGAAGACGTATTCCCAGCGGGGTAAGGAAAACGCCCACGACTACCGCTACTTCCCCGAACCGGACCTGCCCCCGCTCGTGCTGGACCCGGGCTGGATCCAGGCCATCCGGGGTTCCCTGCCCGAATTGCCGGATACCAGGCGCCAGCGCTTCACCGGGATGGGCCTGACCGCCTACGACGCGTCGGTGCTGACCGAAGAAAGAGCCGTGGCCGATTACTTCGACCGGGCCGCCGAATACGGCGAGACGAAAGCCGTCGAGCCGAAGTCCATTGCCAACTGGCTGGCCACCGACCTGTTCGCCCGCCTGGACGACAAATCCACCATCGAAGCCTGCCCGGTCTCGCCGCAAATGCTGGTGGACCTGATCGCCCTGGTCGCGGACCGAACCGTCAACGCCCCCACCGCCCGCGCCGTGCTGGATGAAATGTTTGTTTCGGGGAAGGCCCCTGGAGAAATCGTCCGGGAGAAGGGATTGTCCCAGGTCAGCGACCAGGCCCAAATCCGGGAGAGGATCGAAACCGTCCTGGCCGCGAACCCGGATCAGGTGGAGAAATTCCTGTCGGGCAAGGAGTCCCTGTCCCAGTGGTTCTTCGGCCAGGTGATGCGCGCGATGGGCGGCAAGGCCGATCCGGCGGTCATCCGCAGCACGCTGGATGAGATGTTGAAGTCGCTGAAAAAGTAAGCCACATTTGCGATATGGCATCCGCGTTTCAAACGTGACCTACGGTAAAATTGAGCGGTGACACACCCCGGGAGTGCGTCGCACCTTTCTAAATGGGATTTTTTGTAGCTGGAAAATTTCCCGTTTAACGAAACTTAGCCAACGGTCTGGTGCGACGCACCCGCGATTATTGCAGAGAACAGGAGAAATCATGCCAGAAATCATTCGAGTTTCCGATATCGCAAAATATGACGGCCAGGAAGTGACCATCGAAGGCTGGGTCTACAACCGCACCGACAAGGGCAAGCTGGCCTTCCTGCTGGTGCGGGACGGCTCCGGTTTCGCGCAATGCGTGGCCTTCAAAGGCGACCTGGACGAAGCGCTTTTCGACCAGATCAGCCACCTCACACAGGAGACCTCGGTCGTCATCACCGGCGTAGTGCGGGCCGACAGGCGCGCCCCCGGCATCCCCGGCGGGTACGAGGTCGGGATCAAGGATTTGAAGGTCCTCCAACTGGCGGACGAAGATTACCCGATGGCGCTCAAGGAGCATGGCGTGGACTTTGCTCTCGACAACCGCCACCTGTGGATCCGTATGCCGAGCCAGTGGGCGATCCTGCGCATCCGGGCGACGGTCATCAGCGCCATCCAGGAGTTCCTGGACGATAACGGCTTCATCCGCATGGACACGCCCATCCTGACCCCGGCTGCGGTCGAAGGGACGACCACCCTGTTCGAAACGCCTTACTTCGACGAAGGCGTGGCTTACCTGGCCCAATCCGGCCAACTTTATAACGAAGCCAACATCATGGCTTTCAGCAAAGTCTATTGCTTCGGGCCGACCTTCCGGGCCGAAAAATCCAAGACCCGCCGCCACCTGACCGAGTTCTGGATGGTTGAGCCGGAGGTCGCTTTCTGCGACCTCGATGGGTTGATGGAACTCGAAGAGCAGTTCATCAGCCACATCGTCCAGCGGGTGCTGCGGGACCGCAAACCGGAGCTGCTCTCGCTCGGCCGCGACCTGTCCAAGCTGGAAAGCATCGCCGCTCCCTTCCCGCGCATTTCCTACGACGAGGCGGCCAGGATGATCGCCGAAATCCGGGAGGCCACCGACGACCCCGAGCAGAAGGAACTGCTGGCCTTCGAGTGGGGCATGGACTTCGGCGCGCCGCACGAAACCGTCCTGACCCAAAAGTTCGACAAGCCGGTCTTCGTCTACGGCTACCCGACCCAGGTCAAGGCCTTTTACATGGAACCCTGGCCGGGGCGGCCCGAAGTCTGCAAGTCGGCTGACCTGCTGGCCCCTGAAGGTTACGGCGAGATTTGCGGCGGTTCCGAGCGCATGTCCAGCCACGAGTTGCTGCTCCAGCGCATCCATGAACACCAACTGCCGGAGGAGGCCTACCAGTGGTACCTCGACCTGCGCCGCTTCGGCTCCGTGCCCCACAGCGGATTCGGGATGGGCGTCGAGCGGACCGTGGCCTGGCTTTGCGGCACCGAGCACATCCGCGAAACAATCCCCTTCCCGCGCACGATCAAGCGGGTCTACCCATAAATTCCATGTCTGGGCTGCCCACACACGAATCTGTTAATGTTTCTCTTGGCAACCCTTTTTGATTTGTGGTATAAGTTGGATGCCCTGCTGTGCTCGTGATGCCGCAACCCCGGTTCTGAGCCAACACCCACCAACAGGGTCCCCATCTCACGGTAGCGAAGCGATAGGCCTGAGCCAAGGCTAAGCTGACGGGTAGGGACCCGACCTGCTTCGGCAGGTTCAGAACTGCGCTGCACACGGTATAAGCGGGGTTCCTCTTAACGGAGGACCAAAAAGACACGCTGAAAGGCGTGTCTTTAATTTATCCCCGCCGCCAACTTGACTCGATCCTGCGATACGGGTAGAATGTGGGCGTTGTGGTTACGGCCACAGCTTAAAAATTGAACGGAGAATAAGCGGCTGGACCCTGTAAACGAACAGGGTCACGAGGTGGAGGTTCCCCCGTGCGAACGGGGCGCTAACTGAACTCCCCCCTTTCCCGATGGGAGAGGGACGGGGTGAGGGAAAATCGGATAGATCAGCGGATGCCTCTGGAGCCGGTCACAGGCTCCCTTCTCCCTTCCAAAGCAAGCGTAAGGATGCGCACCGTTTAAAAAAACGCTGTTGCGCGCCTCTGCCGAAAACCGGGTGGCAACATCCGGGACAGGGTTTACGCAGTGACCGGGGATGGGCAGGTTTCCTTGCCCAAACCCGTTGTGGTTTGGAAGGGCTGCTTTATTTAATGCAACGTTGCATTTGACAGGCATGCCCGCGCGTGCCTGTTTTGTTTTACCCTCACCCCCCAGCCCTCTCCCTGGCAGGGAGAGGGGGAGGATCGCAAATGTCAAGTCGCTACCACATCCGCACCAGAAACGTTCCCCCGCCACCGGGCGGCTACCCGGCTGAATTCCTGATCGCCGAGGGCGACGCCTACGTCAAATACGGGCACGTCGTCTTCGACGGGCGCGCCCAACGCGGCGACCCCCACTGGACCGCCGAGATCATCACCCAGACCTGGTTCCAGGCCGAGACCGGGCGCATCCCCATCTCCGGCGCGGGGTACGGCGGCAAATTCGCCGGCGAGGGCTTCGAGGGGATGTGGCTCGACATGTCCGAGATCGTGCGGCCCACGCGGGACGGCATCCACGGGCGCGAGTACATTTCCACGCAAGTGGATATCGGCGCGGGACTGGAGAAGCTGGTCTTCGACGAGGACGGCAGACTGGCCGACTCGCTGCCGCGCTGGTTCAGCCTGCCCCTGCCGGTCGTCCTGGACCCTCTGCCTGTCCCGTTCCCCGGACGCGGGGTCACACGCTCCATAGCGGATGCCGCCAAACGCCTCGGCACCCTGGCCCTGATCACCGCTGACGAATTCGGCGGCGACCTCGACACCGGCTCTCTCGGACTGGTCATCACCCCCTCCGAAACCGAAGAACCGTTACCCTTCACCCCCCGCTACCTCGAAGTGGACCCCGGCTGGAAGGCCACGCTGGAGGAAATGTCCACCGCCTGCGCCAAAGCGACGGTCCACCACCCGGAGCCGATGTTAGGCTGCCGGGTGGCGCTCTCGCCGATCGCGGCCAAGGCCGCAGTCGAATTGACCCGCCAGGGCGTGGCCGTCATCCACCTGCTGGCCGACGAAATGGGCCGCGACACAACCGGCCGCCCGATCACCGACGCCATCCGCGAGGCGCATGGGGCGCTGGTCAAGGCCAGGCTGCGCGACCGGGCCACGCTGATCGTCTCAGGCGGGATCGCCGCCGCCGAGCACGTGGTCAAAGCGATTGCCTGCGGGGCAGATTTGGTGGCGATTGACTTCGCCATGCAGATCGCCTGGGGCTGCTCGTTGTGGGCCGACAAGGGCAAGTGCCACGTCGAAAACGACGAGATTGACCCCGAATGGGGGGTGCAGCGGCTGGTGAATTTAATGTCGGCCTGGCGGGACCAGATGCTCGAAGCCCTGGGCGCGATGGGCATCCGGGAAATCCGTCGCTTGCGGGGCGAGATTGGCCGCACCATCTGGCACAAGACCGAGGAGGCCGCCTTCCGGGAAACGCTGGGGGGGCGGAAACCCGTCGAAACGCTGCCCAGGCTCAAAGTCCAGGCAGGAGGCGAGGGCGATTTCCGCTGGGCGCAGACCCTCCTTTTGGCGTCGCAGCAACAGGCTCGCACAGGCCAACCTCCGATCAATCTTGAATGGGATTACCGCTTCGGCGCCTCGGACGGCGGGTTCGACAAACTGGCTTTCGGCTTCGAGTTCGAGATGGACCCGTCGAATCCGCCTGCCGCCGACCCGCAAGAGGTTGACCTGTCTTTGCCGCTCAACCGCCGCAAGGATGGCCGCCCCGAAGTGCGGCTGCCGCTGCCCTGGTACGGGGCCGGGATGTCTTACGGTTCGATCAGCCTGCCGGTGATGACCGCCCGGGCACAGGCGGCGAAGGCGCTGGGCACGTTCATCTCGACCGGCGAGGGCGGCTACCCCGAAGAACTGGCCCCGCTGGCCGGCCACATCATCACCCAGGTGGCGACCGGGCTGTTCGGCGTGAGCGAGGCGACCATCCAGCGGGCGCCGGTGGTGGAGATCAAGTACGCCCAGGGGGCCAAGCCGGGGCTTGGCGGACACCTGCTGGGCAACAAGAACACCGAGACGGTGGCGCGCCTGCGCGAGGCGGTGCAGGGCACCTCGCTGTTTTCGCCGTTCCCGTTCCATAGCGTGTACTCGGTGGAGGACCACAAGAAGCACGTGGACTGGCTCAAGCAGGTGAATGAAAAAGGGCTGATCTCGGTCAAGGTCTCGACCCCGACCGACGTGGACATGGTGGCGGTCGGGGCCTACTACGCCGGGGCGCACATCGTCCACCTGGACGGGGCTTACGGCGGGACGGGGGCCGCGCCGGAGATCGCCAAGAAGAACATCGCCATGCCCATCGAGTACGCCATCCCCAAAGTGCATAAGTTCCTGGTCGAGGAAGGCATCCGGGACGAGGTGACGCTGATGGTCTCCGGCGGGCTGCGCTCGGCCTGGGACATCGCCAAGGCGATCGCCCTGGGCGCGGACGGGGCCATCCTGGGCACAGCGGAACTGGTGGCCATCGGCTGCATCCGCATCGCGCAGTGCGAGAAGGGACTGGGCTGCCCGTTCGGGATCACCACCACGGACCCGGTCCACGCCAAGCTGGTGGACGCGGACGAGGCCGCCCGGCGGATCGTGAACCTGTACACGTCGTATCTCTGGCAGTTGGCCGGGATCCTGAAGACGCTCGGCATGAAGTCGGTTGGCGAACTGCGCGGGCGGAGCGATTTGCTGGTGTATTTGGATTGAGAATTTATCCGCGAATTTACGCTAATCATCGCTAAACAAAACCGATAAACTCTAAAGACTCTTAAAATTAGCGAGAATTCGCGAAGATTAGCGGATAGTTTTGAGCAAGAATCGGGTGTATTTCGGTGGTCGAGATTTGTAGAATGGGATCATATTTGAAAAAGGAGAGAAAATATGAATACCCCTGTCACCGATTACCATCAAATGGCCGAAGATTACCGCCGCATCGAGCAGGCCATCCTGTACCTTGAAAACCATGCCCAGTCCCAGCCCGAGTTGGACGAAATCGCCTCGGCGGTGGGGTTGAGCGAATTCCACTTCCAGCGGATGTTCACCCGTTGGGCCGGGATCAGCCCCAAGCGTTTCCTGCAATTCCTGACCCGGGAAGGCGCGAAGGACCTGCTGGCCCGGTCCGAGGACTTGCTGGACGCGGCTTTCGGCGTCGGGTTGTCGAGCCTGGGACGGCTGCACGACCTGTTCGTCACGACCGAGGCCGTCACGCCGGGCGAATACAAATCCGGCGGGGCGGGGCTGACCATCCGCTACGGGCTGCATGAGACGCCCTTCGGCCGGGCGCTGATCGGCGTCACCGAGCGGGGCATCTGCCACCTGGGATTCGTCCAGGGCCGCGAGGGCGAGACCATAGACGCGCTGGTTTCCGACTGGCCGCAGGCCCGGATGGTCGAAGACCATAACGCCACCGCGCCGCTGGTCGGGCCGATTTTCGACCTGGGCCAGCGCGGGGTCACGCCGTTGCGCCTGCACCTGCGCGGCACCAACTTCCAGCTCAAGGTGTGGGAGGCGCTCTTGCGGATCCCGCCGGGGAGCGTGACCAGCTACGAGGGCCTGGCTGCCCGGGCCGGGCATCCGGGTGCGAGCCGGGCGGTGGGGTCCGCGCTGGGGCGCAACCCGGTCGCGGTGCTGATCCCCTGTCACCGGGTCATCCGCAAGCTGGGTGAGTTCGGTGATTATCGTTACGGGGCGGCGCGCAAGAAGGCGCTGCTGGTGAGAGAATCTTTGCAATCGGCGAATCTGGCCGATTGACCGATGACGGAAGACCGAGGACTGTGAAAGCCGTCCACCGTCACCGGTCTTCGATCCGATCTGGAGAAAAATGAAAACCAAAATCTGGCTCGCTTTACTGGCACTTTACATCGTCTGGGGTTCGACTTATCTCGCAATCCGGTTCGCGGTCGAGACCATCCCGCCGTTCATGTCTGCCGGGCTGCGCTTCCTGGTTTCAGGCGCGATCCTGCTCATCTGGCGGCGGGCCGCCGGGGACCCGCTGCCGACGCCGCGCCAGTGGCGTTCGACCGCCGTCATCGGCATCTTCCTGCTGCTGGGCGGCAACGGGCTGGTCTCGTTCGCCGAGAAACGGATCGCTTCGGGCATCGCCGCCCTGCTGGTCGGGACGGCCCCGCTCTGGCTGGTGCTGCTCGAAGGGCTGCGCCCGGGCGGGGTCAAACCCAACTGGATGTCCCTGCTGGGATTGGCGGTCGGCTTCGGCGGCATTTTCCTGCTGGTCGGGCCGTCCGAAATCCTGAACGGCGGTTCGCAGTTCGACATGCTCGGCATCGGAACGGTCATCCTGGCGGCCTTCCTGTGGTCGCTTGGCTCGGTCTACAGCAAAAACGCCGACATGCCGCCCTCCACGTTGATGGCGACCGGGGCAGAGATGCTGACCGGCAGCCTGGCGCTGTTCATCGTTAGCGGGCTGACCGGCGAGTGGAACGGGTTCAGTTTTGCCCGCGTCGCCCCCAATTCCTGGCTGGGGCTGGCTTACCTGATCACCTTCGGCTCGCTGATCGGCTTCGTCTCGTATGGTTGGCTGCTCAAACACGCCCCCATCTCGTTGACCGCGACCTACGCCTACGTCAACCCGCTGGTGGCGGTCTTCCTGGGCGCCTGGCTGGCCGACGAGGCCCTCAACGCCCGCATCCTGGTCGCCGGCGCAATCATCATCAGTTCGGTGGCGCTGATCAACCAGTCGAAACCCGGCAAGGCTAAAGTCGTCAAGGAAGAAGCGGTGCAGCCGGCTTCATTCGATTAGGTGAGGGTGCGTCGCACCTGTCCCCAGGCCACTTCCATTAAACAGGATTGCTCCCCGCTTGGGAAAATCCGGTTTGGGAAGGTGCGACGCACTCGCGGCCAAGGCCAACCCCACTTAGCGGGATTGCCCCCACCTGGGAAAAATCCCGTTTAGAAAGGTGCGACGCACTCGCGTTATTAGGAGCGTGAATGAAATTTTCAGACAAAATCCTCGAATCCCGCAGACCCCTGCCCGACCTGGCTCCCCCGCCCAGGCGGGCAGAAGACGCGGCCGAGGGCGGCTGCGGTGTGCTCGGGCTGGCGGCCAACGTGCCCATCGCCGGCAAACACGTCCTGACCGCCTCGACCCAGATGCACAACCGAGGCAACGGCAAGGGCGGCGGGATCGCCATGGTCGGCCTCGACCCGGCCCAGGCCGGGGTGGACGCGGCCACCCTCTGCAGCCACACCCTGCTCCAAATCGCCCTGCTCGACCCGTCGGCCCGCGAGGCAGTGGAGCGGGATTTCATCACGCCCAACTTCGACGTTGCCCATGCTTATGAATTGGGACATTTGGACGACTTCCGGGAGGTGGACGGCCTCGAGGTGCGTCCGCCGGACGTTTGGCGGTACTTCGTGCGGGTCAAACCGGACGTCCTGGCCCGTTTCGGCCACGACAGCGGACTCCACGCCCCTTCGACCGGCTCAGGGCAGCGCTTAGCCCCGCGCGCCCTCGAAGACGAGTTCATTTACCAGAACAGTTACCGGCTCAACGTCAAGTTCTACGCCAGCCTGGGCGAGAAGCGCGCCTTCGTCATGAGCCACGGGCGGAATTTGTCGGTCTTGAAGATCGTCGGCTACGCCGAACAGGTGGTGGCCTATTACCAACTCGAAGAACAGACCGCCCACGTCTGGATCGCCCACCAGCGCTACCCCACCAAAGGACGCGTCTGGCATCCCGGCGGGGCGCACCCGTTCATCGGCCTGAACGAGGCCCTGGTCCACAACGGCGATTTCTCCAACTACCACGCCGTCAGCGAGTACCTGCGCCAGCGCAACATCGGACAGTTGTTCCTGACCGACACCGAGGTCAGCGTGCAGTTGTTCGACCTGTGGGACCGGGTCTACGGCTACCCGCTGGAGATTACCCTGGAGGCCATGGCCCCCACCACCGAGCACGACTTCGCCATGCTGCCCCCGGAGAAACAGGACCTCTACCGCGCCGTGCAGCGGACCCACATCCACGGCTCGCCAGACGGCCCCTGGTTCTTCATCGTCGCCCGCTCGAACGCGGAGGAGGATGAATTTGAGTTGCTCGGCATCACGGATACGTCCATGCTCAGACCACAAGTGTTTGCGATATTCGATAATCGAGATTCGAATATCGAATATCAGAATGTCCAAATTGGCTTAATCGCTTCCGAGCGCCAGGCCATCCATGCCTGCCTGCGCTCGCTGTCTGACGAGGATGATCGCTTCAAACCCTACGCCGATAAATACTGGAATGCCCGCGGCGGCTCGTATACCGACGGCGGGGCGTTCAGGTTTACCGTGACCCCCCTCCGTCTCCCCCCAAATTCTGCGAATTTGGGGGGAGAGAAAGAGGGGGGTTACGAGATGGCTTGCAAGAACAAATTCGGCGACCCCGTCACCCTGCTCCCCAACCTGACCCATGCCCCGGCCTGTCTCGAACCCGATAAAGCCGGTGAAACCTTCCGCCGGGACTGGCAGGAGACCCTCGTCCGCGCCTGTGACGACGGCGGCCCGCCCGCGGCCTGGG